>JAEMQQ010000032.1:0-2617 GCA_016463775.1 Ilumatobacteraceae bacterium
GCACCGATGTGTGTTATGCGCCGGTGTTGCGTATGAGCGAGGCTGCCAAACACCCGCACAACGTGGCCCGCAACACGTTCATCGAGGTTGCCGGTGTCACCCAACCCGCACCCGCCCCGCGATATTCACGCACCGCCACCGACCTGCCAACTGCACCGGCGCACGCGGGGCAGCACACGCGAACAGTGCTCGCCGATTGGGGCGTCGATGCTGCGCGCATTGACACACTCATCGCATCTGGCGCAATACGTCAGGCATAGTCGCACATGGCCACCATTCTTTTTTTGCACGCCCACCCCGATGACGAATGCTTGATCAGCGGTGGCACCATCGCCAAATACGCAGCAGCCGGCCATCGGCTGGTGCTGGTAACCGCCACCGACGGCCAGCACGGCGAGCGGCCAGCCGATGTTGCAACACCCGCAGCACTGCTCGCGCGTCGGCGTGACGAACTTGCTGCATCTTGCAAGATTCTTGGCGTATCGCGCTACGAATGGCTCGGCTACGCCGACAGTGGCATGACGGGCTGGCCGCAGAATGATGCCGACGACGCGTTCATTCGTTCGGATGTCGACGAGGCTGCAGCGCGCTTGGTGCGCATCATCAAAGAAGAGCAACAGGGCACCGATCAGTTTGTGCTCGTGACCTATGACTGGCATGGCAACTATGGCCACCCCGACCACGTGCATGTGCACAAGGTGGGGCATCGCGCGGCCCAACTAGCCGGCGTAAATGATTTATTCGAAGTGACATTGAATCGAGATTTTTTTGCCGAACAATTCGAGTGGTCAAAGGCCAACGGCGGCAACAACGACTTCGACCCGCGCGAGCCTGCCGACGACGGCAACCCAATGGGTGAACCCGCAGCCACCATCACCCATCACATCGACGTGAGCACCCACGTCGACACCAAGCGCCGGGCGATTGCCGCACACGCCAGCCAATTCAACGACACAGGTTTTGCCACCGAGTTGTCTGACGAGGCATTTCAGCGTGCGTTCGGCACCGAGTGGTTCATTCGAGTCGGTGCACCGGCGCCATCACGGGTGGCTTCGCTGCTTGACTCATGACGTTGCTTATCAAATGACGTTGTTGTATCTGGTTCGCCATGGGCGCGCGGCTGCGGGATGGGATACCGCGCTCGACCCGGCACTCGACGACCTTGGCCGTGAGCAGTCGGCGGCGACAGCATCGCGGCTGGTCGTGTTGTTGCAAGACACCAAGTGGAGCATCACCGATGTCGACGTGGTCTCGAGCCCGCTGCGACGCTGCCAAGAAACTGCGGCCGCTTACACGACGGCAACGGGTCAAGTAGCGCGCCTCGAGCCGCGCATTGCTGAGATTCCCTCACCAGTGGGTATGACCCTGGCCGATCGAACCGTGTGGTTACGCGAGGTGATGCAGGGCGGCTGGGCAGCGGTGTTCGCTACGCACGGCGACGTGTATCGCCACTTTCATTCGCAACTCGTGCAGTGGGCGAGCGGCATGCGACGAGACACGGTGGTATTTTCCCACTTCATCGCCATCAATGCGCTGATTGGTGCCGCGACCGGTGACGACCGGGTCGTCATTCGCAGTCTTGATAACGCGTCAATCACCACCCTGCACGTGGATGACGACGGGCGTCTCACGCTGGTGGGCGGTGGTGCCGAAGCCGACACGCTCATTCGCTGAACTTGCCGCAGTCATTCGGTAGATTCGTGGTCTGATGTTCGCTTCAACGTTGTCCGACTTTCACACCGGGTTTTCGTGGGTGGTCATCATCGGTAATGCAATGGCTGGCATTTGGGCACTGAGCGCGCACAAGGTGGTGTCACTGCGATCGCGCGCACTGTGGTGGTTCACGTCGCTGACACAACTCACCATGTTCGTGCAGGTGGCCATTGGTGTCGTGCTCGTCAACAAAGAAAAATTGGTGTTGCAACAATTCCATGCCTTTTATGGTTTCGTTGGCATCATCGCCATTGCGATCATCTACTCGTATCGCTCGCAACTCAAGTCGCGGGTCTATTTGTTGTACGGCTTCGGTGGCATCTTCATCATGGGCCTCGGGATTCGCGCCATGCTCGTTGGGCAAACCTGAGCGTCACCACGACGCACGGCTGAGAACCCTCTACGACGCGAGTTCGTGTTCAAGTGCAGCAAGCGCCGCTGACAATTCAGCAGGGATGTGCTCACCGAATTTTTCGTAGTGTTCGCGAATCTGTGGCACGGCGGCCGACCAGCCCACTTTGTCAACGCTGAGCAGCGTTTCAAGATCACCCTGCGGCACATCGAGTGCAGTGGTGTCGAGGGCACCTGCCGATGGCAACAGCCCGATTGCGGTGCGATGTGCCGCCGACTTGCCGTCGACGCGCTCGAATACCCATTTGAGCACACGTGAGTTTTCACCGAAGCCCGGCCACATGTAGCGGCCGTCTTCGTCGCGGCGAAACCAGTTGACGAAAAAAATCTTCGGCAGTTTTGCAGCGTCGGCTTGCTTGCCAATTTTCAACCAGTGGGCGAAGTAGTCGGCCATGTTGTATCCACAGAACGGCAACATCGCCATCGGGTCAAAACGCAGGTTGCCGACGGCACCACCCGCAGCAGCCGTCGTTTCACTCGCCATGATCGAGCC
>JAEMQQ010000032.1:2717-17110 GCA_016463775.1 Ilumatobacteraceae bacterium
GTGTGCATGGCGTTGGCATTGGTGACCCAACCAGTGCCGGGGGCGACACCGAAGAAACCTGCCTCAGGGTTGATCGCATAAAGACGACCGTCGGCGCCGAACTTCATCCAGCAGATGTCATCGCCGACCGTTTCGGCCTTCCAACCCGGAATCGTGGGTGCCAACATCGCCAGATTGGTTTTGCCGCAGGCCGACGGAAACGCCGCCGCGATGTACTTGAACTCGCCTTGCGGGTTGGTGAGTTTGAGAATCAGCATGTGTTCGGCCAGCCAGCCGTTGTCGCGGGCCATCACCGATGCGATGCGCAGGGCGAAACATTTTTTGCCGAGCAGTGCGTTGCCGCCGTAACCCGAGCCGTACGACCAGATCTCTCGTGTCTCTGGAAAGTGCACGATGTACTTGTTCTCGGGGTTGCACGGCCAGGCAACATCTTGTTGCCCAGCACCAAGTGGTGCGCCAACCGAATGCACACATGGCACCCAGTCGCCGTTGCCGAGCACATCGAGCGCACCTTGGCCCATGCGGGTCATGATGCGCATGTTGACCGCGACATACGCCGAGTCGGTAAGTTGCACGCCGATGTGGGCGATGTCTGAACCGAGTGGGCCCATGCTGAACGGCACGACATACATCGTGCGACCACGCATGGCCCCGGTGTAGAGCCCCGTCAGTTCGGTGCGCATCTCGGCTGGTGCGCGCCAGTTGTTGTTCGGGCCGGCATCGATGGCGCGTTCCGAGCAGATGAACGTGCGGTCTTCGACGCGTGCCACGTCGCCCGGGTCGCTGTGTGCCCAATACGAATTCGGGCGTTTTTCGTCGTTGAGTTTGGTGAACGTGCCGGCAGCGACGAGTTCACCGCACAACGTGTCGTATTCATCTTGCGACCCGTCGCACCAGTGGATGGCGTCGGGCTGCAAGATGGCAACCCATTTGTCGACCCACTCGAGCAGACGGGTGTTGCTGGTACGAGCAGACGTTGCAATCATTGCGGTGCGAGCGTGCGGGCTAGTAGCCCGGGGTGCCCATGTCCCGTTCAGAGCCAATGCGCAACTGTGTGGCACGGCCCGCTGCATCAAGGATGAAGTTCACGCGCTGACCCTGGCGCAACATCCGGAAGATTGAACCTTCGAGTGCATGCGGTGAAAGTTCGTACTCGGCAAGGTCGGTGTCGCGCAGAACGAGACCGTCCCCGGTCGCCGGATTGAACGCCTTGACGACCCCTTGCATGACTGAAAAAGGTATCACAGGTAGGGTTTTGGCGTGCCCGTGTTGGAACAGTTGGGGTCTGATGCCCTGCGTCACACGCTCGTGACATATCGAGACACGCTGAAACGTCATCAGGCCGACCTGAACAAACTCAATGTGTACCCAGTACCGGACGGCGACACTGGCACCAACATGGCACGCACGCTTGATGCGGTCGTCGCCGAATTAGAGAAGCACCCGGGTGCGCTTGACGAAACGTGCAAGGCCATCAGCCACGGCTCGCTCATGGGCGCGCGTGGCAATAGTGGCGTGATTTTGAGCCAGATTCTGCGCGGGCTGTCGGCCACGTTGCAAGCCGCCCGCGTGCACGGCGCACCAAAAGTGGCCGAGGCGCTCAAAGCAGCGTCGGTCGCCGCCTACGACTCGGTGTTGAAACCAATCGAAGGCACGATTTTGACGGTGGTGCGCGAAGCCGCCGATGCCGCAGTGCGAGCCGCGGGGGATGGTGCCACACTCGCGGCAATGTTGCGCGTTGCACGGGCAGCGGGTCGCGAATCACTCGCCAACACTCCCGAATTGTTGCCCGTCCTCAAAGAGGCCGGCGTGGTTGATGCAGGTGGAGCCGGCTTTTTGTTGTTCCTCGACTCGGCGTTGCACGTGGTGGATGGTGAGCCATTGCCCGAACCCGAAAATCTGACTGGTCCGAACACCGAGCAACTCGTCGCAGTCATGAAACGTAGTGCAGGTATCGGCGGGAACGGTACAGGCGTCGATGTCAGCGAGTTGCGCTACGAAGTGATGTTCTTATTGGAAATTGACGACACGAAGTCGCGCGCGTTCAAACACAAGTGGGGCGAGGTTGGCGACTCGATCGTGGTGGTCGGTGGCGACGGGCTGTACAACTGCCACATCCACACCAACGACATCGGGGCGGCGATCGAAGCACCGATTTTGCTCGGTGGTCGCCCGCATCAGATTCGGGTCACCGACCTGTTCGAAGAAGTTGCTGAAGAACATCAAAAGCGCGAGGCCCAGATCGGTGCCCCAACCGGCAGCGATACTGCCGCCCACGGTGGCAAGCCGAGTTTCAAAACTCACGCCGCACTGCCTGCTGTCACCTGTGCCGTGGTGGCAGTCGCGAGTGGCGACGGCATCGCCGAGTTGTTCGGCAACCTCGGTGTGCACGGTGTGGTGACTGGTGGACAAACGCTCAACCCGTCGACACAAGAACTGCTCGATGCGGTCGAACACATGAACGCCCAACAAGTGGTGATTTTGCCGAACAACAAGAACATCATCGCTGTGGCGCAACAAGTTGATGGTTTGACCAAAAAAGACGTGCGTGTCGTGCCGACGTGCTCGATGCCTGAGGCACTTGCCGCGTTGGTGGCCTACGACCCTGAAGCATCGGCCGAGCACAACGGTGGGTCGATGGCCAAGGCGGCGGCGGCCGTGGTGACGGGCGAAATAACCACTGCGGTACGCGACACCAAAACCGATGCTGGCGATGTGAAGGTCGGCGATGCGATCGGTCTCGTGCGCGGCGATGGTGTGGTGGCAATCGCTGCGAGCGTGCTCGAGTGTGCATCGGCGCTGCTGCAACACATCGTCACCGATGATCGCGAGTTGCTCACCATCATCGTTGGTGCCGATGCCAAGCAGCATGTAACCGACGGCATCGTGGCCTGGGCGAAAGAACACTTTCCGGCGCTTGCCTGTGAGATTCACCGTGGCGGTCAACCGTTGTACCCGTATTTGTTCGGGGTGGAGTAACTTCGGCGCGGCATGGCCGATGCACCGCTCACCCTCAAGGACCTCGCGAAACTTGACATCGCCACCATCAAAGGTGTCGGCGACAAGCGGCGAGAGTCGCTGGCAGAAGTCGGTATCGCAAATGTGTTGGAACTGCTGACCACCTACCCACGGCGCTACGTCGATCGCACCAACGAAGCACACGTGGCCGACCTGGTGGAAGGCGTGGAGACCCTCGTGCTCGTGCGAGTGCGCAGTGCCCGACGCGTACCACTGCGCACGAAACGCAGCATGGTGACTGCCTCGGTGGGTGATGCGACGGGCTCGTTGTCGCTCACGTTCTTCAACCAGCCGTGGCGTGAACGACAACTCAAGACCGATTTGGAGGTTGCGGTGTTCGGCAAACCCGAGCGGTTTCGTGGCAAGTTGCAGATGGTCAACCCGGTGGTCGACATCATCGGTGACAAAACCGGGCGGATCGTGCCGATCTATCCGCAGAGCGAAAAAGCAAACCTGTCCACGTGGGAAATCACCACGTGGGTGCGCAATGCACTCGACCGCGCCGCCCTGCGCACGATCAGCGACCCGCTGCCCCCGGCGATTCGCGAACGTCTCAAGATGATCGATCGGCATTCAGCGCTCAACACCATTCACTTCCCGGAAAGCATCGTCGACAAAGAACAGGCGCGTGAACGCTTGGCATTTGACGAGTTGTTGCGGGTGCAGTTGGTGCTGGTGGGCCGCAAGCGGGCCTTTGAACGTGACAACACGGGCATTCGCCACGACATGACGGGCGAGATGCAACGACGTTTTGTCGGTGCGCTGCCGTTTCCGCTTACGGGTGCGCAACGCCGTGTGATCGACGAGGTGAACGTCGACCTGGCCAAGCCCGTGCCGATGCATCGACTGCTGCAAGGCGACGTCGGCAGCGGCAAAACAGTGGTGGCCGTCGCTGCGATGTTGGCTGCTGTGCAGGGCGGTCATCAAGGTGCGCTCATGGCGCCCACCGAAGTGCTGGCCGAGCAGCATTTTGCCGGCATCCAACGTTTGCTCGCCGACCTGCGGGTGCCTGACGACGGCAACTTGTTCGGCGATCGTCAACTACGCGTCGAGTTGCTCACCGGTCGTATCACGGGCGAGCGTCGTCGTGAGGTGCTCAGCGAACTGGCCAGTGGTGGTATCGACATCGCCATCGGCACTCACGCGCTCATTCAAGAAGGTGTGGCATTTTCGTCGTTGGGTGTGGTGGTCATCGACGAACAACACCGCTTTGGCGTCGAGCAGCGCGCGGCACTGCGCGGCAAAGGTGCGGGCGAGCAACACACCACGCCGGATGTGCTGGTCATGACCGCCACACCGATACCGCGCACGGCAGCCATGACCGTGTACGGCGACCTGGAAGTGAGCGTGCTCGACGAGTTGCCACCCGGTCGCATACCGATTGCCACCATTGCGGTCGTCGAGCACGACGAGTCGCAAGCCGAAAGTGGCGAGCTGGCAGGCATGTGGGTGCAGGTGCGCCAAGCACTCGACGCTGGCCAGCAAGCCTTCGTGGTGTGTCCGATGATCGAAGAGAGCGACAAGTTGGAGGTTGCTGCCGCGGAGGAAATCTACGATTCGCTGGGCAAGGGTGAGTTGGCGAAATACAGGATTGGTTTGTTGCACGGCCGCATGTCGTCGAACGAAAAAGATGCGGTGATGACCAAGTTTCGTGAACGAAAATTGATGGCGCTGGTTTCCACCACGGTCATCGAAGTCGGCGTCGATGTGCCCAATGCAACGTGCATGGTGGTGCTCGATGCCGATCGCTTCGGAATCGCACAGTTACACCAGCTTCGCGGCCGTGTCGGGCGTGGAGCGATTGCCAGTCGCTGTTGGTTGGTGCGCCAGAACCCCCACGTCGGCTCCGAGCGGGTGGAGGCACTCGTCAAATCCACCGATGGTTTTTACCTCGCCGAAGTCGACCTTGAACTTCGTGGTGAGGGCACGCTCATGAGCACGGCGCAAAAGGGTGCCAGCGATTTGAAACTGGCGTCGTTGCGCCGCGACGAACCGCTGATCAAGGCCGCGCGTGAAGTTGCATTCGAGATCATTGATGCCGACCCGACATTGCGCAAGCACCGTGAACTGGCAAGCGAGGTCAACCTGTTGTTGGCCCGTGAAGAAAAAGAATTCTTGACCAAGGACTAGCAACGCGCTTATTCGACGATGAGGTCCCAGCGGTCGCGGCAATCGCTGCAGCGGTAGGTCGCAATGTCACCGACGTACCATTCGCCGTCCTCGCGCGCCGGTGTCAGCAGGTGGGCAGTGCCGCCGCAGTCCACACAGGTGATGGTGGTGGAAGGTGGTTCGACACGTTCCACTTCGTCGCTCACGGCTTTAGTCAAGCAGGTGCAGCACCAACGCCGCCGCAATAGCGTTGAGCGCATGCGAGTGGTGGCAGGCGAGTTGCGTGGTCGTCGCATCGAAGCACCGGAAGGCACCACCACCCGGCCCACCACCGACATGGCGCGTGAGGCAATTTTCAACAGCCTGGGCAGCCACTACGACCTGACGGGTGCGCGCATCGTCGATTGTTTCGCCGGCACAGGTGCACTCGGGATCGAAGCGCTCAGTCGTGGTGCTGCCCATGTCACGTTCATCGAACGCGATCGTGACGCGCTGACATGCCTGCAGCAGAATCTCGAAGCCCTCGGTCTCACCGAGCGCAGTGCCATCGTGCGTGGTGATGCACTCGCCCAGGTGGCGTCGTGCAAAGATGCAACCTTGGTGCTCGCCGACCCGCCCTACGAATTCGCGCAGTGGACCGAATTTCTGGCGCTGGTGCCCGGTCATCTGGTGGTGGCCGAGGCCGCCGCACCCGTACCAGCCCCCGCCGGCTGGGAGTCGTTGCGTGAAAAGCGATACGGGCGCACGCACGTGACGTTTTTACGGCGAGTCACATGACCTTCCTGCGACGAGTATCGTAAAAGCGATGGCAACACAGCAAGTCGTGCTGTATCCGGGCAGTTTCGACCCGTTTCACCTCGGGCACCTCGATGTGGCGGCGCAAGCCGCGAGCATCTTTGGCTCGGTGGTCATCGCCGTGATGCACAACCCCGAAAAGCCGTCGGGCATGTTTTCCATCGAAGAGCGTGTGCAACTTGCCAAAGATTCCACCGCCCATCTGGCGGGCATCCAAGTGCAGGCCCACGTGGGTTTGGCCGTGGATGCTGCAAAAAAAGTGGGTGCGATGTGCATCGTAAAAAGTTTGCGGAGCGCCACCGATTTCGATGTTGAATCCCAGATGGCCCACACCAATCACACCGTGTCGGGCGTGCGCACGATGGTGCTCTTTGCCTTGCCTGAACACGCCTATATAAGTAGTCGCTTCGTGCGCGAGATTGCGTACTACGGTGGAGACGCTTCGGCGATGGTCACCGCACCAGTTGCCAAGGCGCTGGCGGGCCAGGCCCGCCGTTAACCCAAGCGGAGCAGCACCATGACCGACGACAACGAACTTCCAACCGAGGAACTGCCCGACATCCAGATGGGGGATGCCGAAGAGATTTTGCTTGATCTCATCGACCTGATCTCCAAAGCTGCCAATGTGCCGCTCTCGAGCACGCCACGCATCGACCGTGAAGAAGTCGTCGCCTTGTTGGAAGATGCCATTGCCTGCCTGCCGCAAGAGGTCCGAGAGGCCAGGTTCATGTTGAAAGAAAAAGAAAGTTTCCTCATCCGTTCACAGCGCGAGGCCGACGAAATCATCGAGGCCGCCCGTACCCAGGCCGAACGCATGGTGCAACGCACCGAGGTGGTGCGCGCCTCCGAGGCCCGCGCCCACCAAATTATCGATGAAGCCGAATCGACTGCCCGTCGTCTGAAGAGTGAAACGGAAGACTTCCTTGATCGTCGCCTCGGCAGCGTCGAGATTCTCATCGATCGCCTCATGAAAACCATCAAGCACGGTCGCGATCGCCTGTCGATTACCGGCATCCAGCAGGCCAATGATCAGATGACGCACGATGCCCCCGACATGTCCCGTGAATTCTTCGACCAAGAGAACGATCGCACCCGCGACGGCAACTAATGGCGTCGACGCTCGTCGTCAACGTGCTTGACCTGCTTCGCCGGTCGGGCTCAGAAAAGACCGTGGCGGTGGTTGCCAAAGCCGAGGTTTTCGATTTTGCCGACTCACGAATCGATCATGATGCCGATGTGCAGATCGAAATCGGTCTGGAAAGTTCGTCGACGGGCATCATCGCCCACGGCGGTGCACGAGTGGGCTGGGTTTCGGCTTGTCGGCGTTGTTTGCGACCGGTGGCTGGCGTGGCAGAGGCGGGAATTAACGAGGCCTTTTCCCGTGAAGTACCGGCGCACCACATGACACCAACAAGTGATCACTCGAGTGTCGAACACGAGACCGAACCGATCGTCGGTGATCAAATCGACTTCACGCTGCTCGTGCGGGAGGCCGTGTTGTTGGCGGTGCCCGATGCACCCCTGTGTCGCACCGATTGCCCGGGGCTCTGCCCGCAATGTGGTGTCGACCGGGCGTCAACATCGTGTTCATGCGTGGTCGTGACACGCGACGAACGGTGGGCGGCGCTAGACGTCTTGCGTGGCAAGCTCGATGACGCGGTAGAGTAACGAAATGGCTGTACCGAAGAAAAAACGTTCCAAGGCCCGCGGTCGCACCAGTCGCTCGATCAACATGCGCCTGGCCACCCCTGCCAAGAGTGTGTGCCCACGTTGCGGCACCGTGAAGAAACCCCACATCGTTTGTGCAAACTGCGGCTGGTACAAGGGTCGCGTCGCCTACGCCGTCAAATAACTCCTGCTGCTGATGCAGCGTTTAGTCTGATTTTCACACCATGAAGCCGATTGCTGTCGACGCCATGGGTGGCGACAAAGCCCCCGCTGAAATTGTGGCTGGTGCGCGTTTGGCTGCCGCCGAAGGAATCCCGATTCTGTTGGTCGGCCCCGCTGACCTCGCTGACCGTGGCGACCTCGAGTTGCTCGTGGCCACCGAGGTCATCGGCATGAGTGAAGACCCGGCAAGTTCGGTGCGCAAGAAGAAAGACTCGACGCTCGTGCGCAGCGCCGAAGCAGTGCGTGACGGCGCAGCCAGCGCGATGATCTCAGCCGGCAACACGGGTGCAACGATGGCGTCGGCGCTGTTGCGCATGGGTCGCGTCGATGGTGTGAAGCGTCCGGCGATTGCCACACCCATTCCGGTGCCGGGTTCGACACCGACGATCCTGCTCGACGCTGGTGCCAATGCCGAAGTCGAAGTCGCGTGGCTTGGCCAGTTTGCGGTGATGGGTTCGGTGTTCTCGTCGGTGCGGTACGGCATCGCGTCGCCGAAGGTTGGTTTGCTTTCCATCGGCGAAGAACCCGGCAAGGGTGACACGCTGCGCAAGCAGGCCTACGAACTGTTGTCGGCGCAGCAGGGCATCAACTTCATCGGCAACGTCGAGGGTCGCGACATCATGGGCACCGAGGTCGATGTGGTGGTCACCGACGGGTTCACGGGCAATGTCGCGCTCAAAAGCATGGAAGGTGCCATGAAAGCAGTGGTGAAGGCGTTGTTTGCCGCCGTCGGTCAACCGCAGTACAAAGAGCACGCCGACGCACTGATGCCAGCATTCCTGGATTTGTACTCGCAGTTCGACCCCGACAGCACCGGCGGTGCAATGTTGCTGGGGCTCAATGGTGTGTGCATCATTTCGCATGGTTCATCGAGTGCACGAGCCATGGTGAACGGCATCAAGGTTGCCCGCGACATGGTGCAAGCCGACATCGTGGAGAAAATTCGCGTGGCCGTCGCGGCCAGTAGCGCATCGTGACGTCGCTCGCCGACGAAGCAACACTGCGCGAGTGCGCAACACTGATCGGTCACGAGTTCCGTGACATCGCGCTGCTGCGATTGGCGCTCACCCATGCGTCGTTTTCTGCCGAGCACGACGACGAGCCATCGAATGAGCGTCTCGAGTTTCTTGGTGACGCCGTGGTCGGGTTGGTGTTGGCCGACGAGATGTACCGACGCCATGCAAATTTCGACGAGGGGGTGCTCACCGACCTGCGCAAGAGCGTGGTGAACGCACAGGCCCTCGCGATTGCTGCTCGACGTTTGGGGCTCGGACGATTCATTCGCCTTGGCCGCGGCGAGGCCGATGGTGGCGGTGCCGACAAGACCTCGATTCTGGCCAACGCCTTTGAAGCAGTGCTGGGTGCGGTGCTGCTCGATGCCGGCAGCGAAGCATCGCACCAACTGTCGTTGCGGCTGTTGGCCCCCGAAATTGCGGGCGCCGTACCCGGTTTGAAAGATCTCGACCCCAAGACACAACTGCAAGAACTTGCCGCCGAGCGCGAACTTGGCGTGCCCGTGTACGAAGTGCGCGACGAAGGCCCCGCTCATGACAAGGTGTTCTTCGCCGAAGTAATCGTTGGTGGCCAGCAACGTGGCACCGGCACCGGCCGCACCAAGAAAGCCGCCGAACAGCAGGCGGCAGCCGAGGCGATCGCCGCGCTCGCATAATGCCCGAGTTGCCGGAAGTCGAAACGGTTCGACGCGGCATCGAGCGACGCGCCGTCGGGCGGGTGGTCGAGCGGGTGGAGGTATTCCGTGAACGCACGGTGCGCCGCCAGGGTCGCGAGGCAATCATCGATGGTCTGTCGGGTGTGTGCATCACCGCGGCTCGGCGGCGTGGCAAATACCTGCTGTGTGATCTCGATTCGGGGGGTGTGCTCATGATGCATCTGCGCATGAGTGGGCGAGTGCTGGTGGTGGATGCAGGCACCACCCGACCACCGCATACGCACGTGGTGATGCACCTGTCACCCGACGCCAGTGGTGCACGACACGAAATGTGGTTCGTTGACCCGCGCACCTTCGGCGAGGTGGTGGTGTTCGATCGCGACGCCGAAGCCATGGTCGCCCCCGAACTGGCGCGTCTGGGCCCCGACCCGATCGTCGACGGGCTTGACGAGCCACAATTGGCCGAGATATTGCGTGGTCGCCGTGGCAATTTGAAGGCACTGCTGCTCGACCAACATCGCATCGCGGGGATCGGCAACATCTATGCCGACGAAATCTTGCATCGGGCGCGGCTGCGCCACAATCGTCTGCCGTCACGGCTCGACGCACCAACCCGGCGACGATTGGTCGCTGCGATTCATCACGTGTTGCGGGATGCCGTTGAAAAAGGTGGCAGCACACTCAACGACACGCAGTACGTGGGTATCGACGGCGACCCGGGGTGGTTTCAGACCGAACATCGTGTCTATGACCGGGCGGGTGAGCGTTGCATTACCTGTCGAAAGGCCCGCATCGTGCGACGCATGGTGGCCGGACGATCGACGTGTTTCTGCCCCCGTTGCCAACACTGAAAACCTGTCGGAAGTGCTGAAACGCACTACTGTTTTCGGAGATGTTTCTCAAGTCGTTGACGATGAAGGGCTTCAAGTCATTCGCCGACTCAACGACCCTTGAACTCGAACCGGGGGTCACGGTCGTGGTGGGCCCCAACGGGTCGGGCAAGAGCAACGTGGTTGACGCCATCGCGTGGGTGCTCGGCGCGCAGGCTCCGTCATCGGTGCGTAGCCAAAAAATGGACGACGTCATCTTCGCCGGCACGTCGAAGCGCCCGGCGCTCGGTCGGGCCGAGGTGTCGTTGACGATCGACAACTCGGCGGGCCTGCTGCCATTGGAGTTCTCCGAAGTCACCGTCACCCGCACGCTGTTTCGCACGGGTGAAAGCGAATATGCAATCAATGGTGTGTCGTGCCGCCTGCTTGATGTGCAGGAACTGTTGTCGGATGCCGGTGTTGGTCGCCAGCAGCACGTGATCGTGAGCCAAGGCCAGATCGATGCCGTGCTCAACGCCCGCCCCGAAGACCGCCGTTCGATCATCGAAGAAGCATCAGGTGTGTTGAAGCACCGCAAGCGCAAAGAAAAAGCCGAGCGTCGTCTGGAGAGCACCGAAGCCAACTTGATGCGGGCCCAAGATTTGTTGCGCGAAGTGCGTCGTCAACTCAAGCCACTCGAGCGTCAAGCCGATGCTGCACGCCGTCACGGTGCACTGGTGAGCGAGTTGCGCACGTTGCGCCTGCATGTCGCCGGCCGTGAAATCGGCGGCCAGCAGGCACGTTTGCAGGCTCTCGCCGAACAAAAAGCCGGCGGTGACGAAGCCGAGAACGCACTGCGTGCCCGTCTGTCGGCGCTCGATACGGCGGTGATGTCGGACGAAGCCGATCTTTCGGCGCGTGGCGATAGCACCATCAACGACGAATTGGTTCGTGTGGAAAGTTTGCGGGGTCGCGCCCGCGGGTTGGTGCAGGTGTTGGCCGAGCGTCGCCGTTCGGTCGAGCGCGAACGCGGCCAAGTGATGGACTCGGGCGTTGCCGCCCAACTCGAAGGCGAAGCCGTGTCGGTGCGCCAACAACTCGAGGAAGTGGCCCAGCAACTGCGCGAGATGGCGGCGACGTCGTTGGCGGGTGTGGCTGCGGCTGAATTCGCCAAGTCGCAGGCAGCCACCGCCGAGGCACAGCGTGTGCTCGACGAGGCAATCGTTGCGCACGCAGCGGTGTCGAGTGCCGCGGCAGCATCAGCGGCGCGCGTCGAAGCATTGCAGGCGTCCATCGACGCACAAGTGCTCAGCACCAAGACGTTGCACGAAGCCAAAGGCAGCGTCGGTACCTTGCTTGATCTCATCGACATTGACGACGACTGGCGTTCGGCCGTGCAGGCCGCACTCGGCGAGTCGATTGCGGCAGTCGTCATCGACGACACACCGAATGCCCGTGCAGCCTTGGCCCATCTGCGCGCAACGAAGAACCCGGGTGCCGTGCTGGCGCTTGATTCGTTGCAGAACGCCACCGCCAACCCGTCGCGCGAACTGCGCGCGCATGTGCGGGCTCGCGCAGGTGCCCACGAAGCAAGCGTCAATCATCTGCTTGATGTGTTGTTGTCGCGGGTCAGCCTCGCCACCTCGTTCGACAGTGCCGTCGATGCGGCACTACGCGACCCCAATGCCGTCGTCATCACCCGCGAGGGCGACCGGCTGGCTGCAACTTCGTTGCGGGTCGGCCTTGGTCTGGTGAGCAACGTGGCATTGGCGAGCGCGGTGCAGTCGGCCAAAGACTCCGCAGCCCGCTTGGTCGATGCCGAATTGGCCCTGAATGCTGCGCGCACGGGCTTGGCCGATGCGCGGGGCACCGAAGCGCGGGCGGCAACGACTGCCGAGGCCGAACGTGCCTTGGTGCAAGACCACGACATCGAAGTCGCCGGTCTTGAGCAGCGAGAAAATCTGCTGAGTACCCGTTTGGCCGACATCGAGGGTCGTCTGGGCGGTGATTCCGAGGCGCGTCGCGACGCCGTGCGCCGCACGCAGCGCATCGAACAAGAAATACAAAAACTTGCCGATGCAATGAAGCAAGTCGAGCGAATCGTCAATGCACTCAACGGTCGCCAGCGTGAACTGCACGAGTCGCGTGCCCGTCAAAGTACCGAGATGCGCCAGATCAGTGTTCGTCTCGATGCTTCGCGCAAGGAACGCTCGGTCAACGAAAAATCACTTGAAGAGCGTCGTGAACTCAACCGTCGTGTGGAACTTGAGCAGGGCGAGGTGCGGGTGCGTCTCGAGGCCGCCATCGACACGTTGCGTCGCGATCTCGAGGTTGAGCCGCAGGTGGCCATCGATACACCGGCACCAGAATTGCCCGATGGCATGACACCAATTTTGAAGATGCGCGAGTTGGAACGCGAGTTGCGAATCATGGGGCCGATCAACCCACTGGCCCTCGAGGAGTTCGAGGCGCTGCAGCAGCGCAACACGTTCATCAACGAGCAGCTCGACGACGTGAAGAACTCACGCCGCGAGTTGGTCAAAGTCATCAAACAGGTCGATCTCGAGATTCAGCAGACATTCGCAGCGGCCTATGCCGACGTGCGGGATAATTTCGCCAAGCTGTTCGCCACGTTGTTCCCCGGTGGCAATGGTCGACTCGTGCTCACGATGCCCGACGATTTGCTGAACACCGGAATCGAAGTCGAAGCCAAGCCGGGTGGCAAGAACGTGAAGAAGTTGTCGTTGCTATCTGGTGGTGAGCGGGCGCTGACTGCGCTTGCATTCCTGTTCGCGGTGTTCCGCAGCCGTCCTTCGCCGTTCTACGTAATGGATGAAGTCGAAGCTGCCCTCGATGACGTGAACCTGCACCGCTTCCTTGGTCTGGTGAGGGAGTTTCGTTCAGAGGCACAGCTGCTCATCGTGAGCCACCAAAAGCGCACGATGGAAGCCGGCGACAGCCTGCTCGGCGTGACCATGCAACCTGGCGGCTCATCGCGTGTCGTGGTGGAGCGAGTGGCCGCCAAGTCGGCGTGAACGACACCTGGGTCTACGTCGCTCTTGCGGCGGTGGTGGTGCTGGCGGTAGGTAGCGTCGTGATCGCCCGGCGACCACGCGGTGCAGCACCCGAGCCTGTCGCAGCCGAGCCTTTCACAACTGCTGCGCCACCAAGTTTTCGCGACCGGCTTTCGCGCGCTCGCGGCGTGTTCGCCACCGCCACCACGGGTGTGTTGCGCCGCAGCGCCATCGACCAAGCCACCTGGAGTGATCTCGAAGAAGCAATGTTGCGTGCCGACCTTGGCGTAAAGGTCACGACTGCATTGCTCGATGGCTTGCGCCAACGCGTGCAGCAGCGCGAAATTACCGAGCCTGCCGCGCTGATTAGTGCGCTTCGCCACGACATGACGAGCCGCTTGACCGGTGCGCAACGCGGGCTCAACTTTGACGCGTCGCTCGGCACTCCGAACATCTGGCTCATGGTCGGGGTCAATGGGGCCGGCAAAACCACCAGCGTGGCCAAGATCGCAGCCCAACAGATTGGCCTCGGGCGCAGCGTGCTTATGGCGGCGGGCGACACGTTTCGTGCCGCAGCCGGCGAACAACTCGAAACGTGGGCCACTCGCACGGGGGCTGCCATCGTGCGCGGGGCCGAGGGGGCTGACCCGTCGTCGGTGGTGTTCGATGGTGTGCAGAGTGCAGCGGCGCGGGGCATCGATTTGGTGCTCGCCGACACGGCGGGTCGCCTGCAAACCAACACCAACCTGATGGACGAGTTGCGCAAAGTGCGACGCGTGGCCGAAAAAGCCGCAGGTGTGGTCACCGAAGTATTGCTGGTGATCGATGCAACGACAGGCCAAAACGGTTTGGTGCAGGCGCGTCAATTTGCCGACGCCACGCAGGTCACCGGTGTGGTGCTCACCAAACTTGATGGCTCAGCCAAGGGCGGCATCGTGTTTGCGATCGAAACCGAACTTGGTATCCCCATCAAGTTGGTGGGGCTCGGCGAAACAGTTGCTGACCTGGCACCCTTCGACCCACACGAATTCGTCGCTGCACTTTTCGACGAATAATCCACCGATAGATTTTCGGTCTGATGTCTGATTC
>JAEMQQ010000033.1 GCA_016463775.1 Ilumatobacteraceae bacterium
CCACCGCCCCCACCACCTCCGTCACGCCGCCCGAAATTTTCCCGCGAGCGCTTCCGTTCGTCGCGTGATGGCGACAAGCCAGGCATGCCCCGCTGGGTCGTGTGGGCACTCGTAGCCGTTGCCGCAGTGCTCCTCATCGGCCCACGCCTCGTGCCGACACCCGAGCAAACACGTCTGACCTACACCGAATTTCTCGAGTTGGTCGGACGCGGCGACGTGCGCGAAGTAACGATCAACAATTTGAACAACCAAATCTCGGGCAAGTTGGCCGACTCGCGCGAATTCGTTACCACGGGTGCCAACACGTTGTCTGACGCCGACGAGCAGCTGCTCAAGTCAAAGGGTGTGGATTACGATTTCGCCACGCCGCAGGGCAACTTCTTCACCAACCTGCTGCCGATCCTGTTGCCGTTCTTTTTGATCATGGGCTTTTTCATCTGGATGCAACGTCGCGCCATGGGTCAGGCCGGCAACATCATGTCGATTGGTCGCAGCCGCGCCAAGCCGTACCAAGCCGACAAACCATCCACCACGTTCGCCGACATTGCCGGCTACGAGGGTGTCAAGCAAGAAATTCGTGAAGTGGTCGACTTTTTGCGGATGCCCGACCGGTTCAAAGAAATTGGGGCGCGTGTCCCGAAGGGCGTCCTGCTCGTTGGGCCTCCGGGTACTGGAAAGACCTTGTTCGCCCGGGCAGTAGCCGGTGAGGCCGGTGTCGGGTTCCTCTCGGTGACGGGTTCGGACTTCATGGAGATGTTCGTCGGGGTCGGTGCATCGCGTGTGCGCGATCTGTTCCAACAGGCGCGCAAAATGGGTCGCGCCATCATTTTCATCGATGAGCTTGATTCGATCGGTCGCAAGCGAGGCGCTGGTCTTGGTGGCGGTCACGACGAACGCGAACAGACGCTCAACCAGATGTTGTCGGAGATGGACGGTTTCGAGTCGTCGGAGGGCGTCGTGGTTTTGGCCGCCACCAACCGTCCAGACATTCTTGATGCGGCGCTGTTACGCCCAGGTCGCTTTGACCGACAAATCATCGTGCCACTTCCCGAAGCCGAAGAGCGCCATGCAATTCTGAAGGTGCACTCCGCTGGCAAGCGCATGGGTGCTGACGTTGACTTGGAGACGATGTCGAAGGCGACACCGGGCATGAGTGGTGCCGACCTCGCCAACCTCGTCAATGAGGCTGCCCTCATCGCCGTGCGGCGCAACTCGACGGAAATCGAGCGGATCGACTTCGAAAACGCTCGCGATCGCGTCGTGATGGGTGCGCGCCGCGAAAGTTTGGCACTCAACGCCGAAGAAAAACGTGCCGTTGCCTTCCACGAAGGCGGGCACGCAGTGTTGTCAACCGTGTTGCCGAACAGCGACCCCCTCCACAAAGTCACCATCTTGCCGCGCGGTATGGCACTCGGTGTCACATGGAGCCTGCCCGAAGAACGTCATACGTATTCCCGCGAATATTTCCTCGACATGATCTGCAAAGCGATGGGCGGCCGAGTTGCTGAGTCGATCGTGTTCGGCAGTTTGAACAGCGGTGCAGCCAATGACCTAGAGCAGGCCACCTCGATTGCGCGGCGCATGGTGCGGGAATGGGGCATGAGCGATGCCGTCGGCCCCATGGCATGGTCTGGTCAACAGCAGGTATTCCTCGGCGAAGATCTCATGACGTCCGGGCGTGAATACAGCGACGAAACTGCCAGGAAGATCGACGATGAAATTGCCCGAATTCTGCGCGAACAAGAAGAGCGGGCCCGCGTCACGCTGTTAAAGCACCGTCGCGGATTGGATCTCGTTGCCGAAGCGTTGCTCGAGCACGAAACCGTCGATGGCCCCACCGTCGCACGACTCATTCAGCAGGCCCTTGGCGCACCACACATTCACGAAAAGGTGCCCGAGAAGCAACCCGACAAGGTAGACCCAGAGCGCGACTAGGCCTCACACGGTCGGGGCGGTGCACTCGCCTTGCAACAACTGCGGATCTCGACACCGGGCCATCGCTGCCCACAAATCGGTCGCACTCAACGGGCCGAGGTGGCCGAATTGCACGACGCCTCGTGAGTCGGCGATCACCAAAGTCGGCACTGCGTCGATGCGATAGCGATCGTGGAGTGCACGATGACCGGCGAACTCAACTTCTTGCACCGCGACATCCCGACTCGCCAAGACCCCTGCCTTGCGCGCAATATCAGCACACGTAAGGCACGTCGCGGACGTGAACGCCACGACGAGCCACGGTGTGGCCGGCTGGTCGAAATCGGCGCGATTGAGTTGTGCCGGAACTGCGCCGCGCGGTTGGGTCGGGGCGGCTGGCGCGCGCCGCCGTCGCCAGGCAATGGCGGCGGCAACTGCAACGACGGCACCGATTGCCGAGATGCGCAACGCCAGGTCGGTCACGTTGCTGAGTCCGACGGTCACATTCAGCATGCTCACTGCCCTTCTGCAGGTTGTGCACTCGTCGTGGTCATGATGATCAGTGAGGCGGCACCGCTGATCGGTTGATTGTTGCCACGCGAGATACGTCGAGTTACGACAATCGGTTCATTGGCCACGACTGACACGGCCGCTGAAGCCGACTCCGCACCGAGCAGCACGCTCGTGCTCGCACCGGGGGCCAGCGACACCTCTTCGTAACCAGCAACCGCCACGTCACCGGCGGGGCCCAAATAAACGACACGAATTGTGGCGGGCAGCGAACCGGGGTTGAAAATGCGGATTGCGTCGCTCAGACCGAGGGCCACACCCGATGGTGCGATCCAGGCGCGCGACGGTGCTGGCGCACCGAGCACCACTGCACTGGCGGTGGATTTGTTTTCTTGTCGGGTGGTGACCCGCTCGATGACGACGGCCTCGCCAAGACTGGAGGTGGAGGTTGTCGCTGAGATGATTGCCGAGTAACGACCAGCGGGCAGGGCGGGCAAACTCGATGGCGCAAACTTCGTGACGCGTCTGGCTGGCGCGGTGACCGTCACCGGATCGATGGCGACACCATCGTCGTCAGCAATGATAAAAGTGAGTTGTTGATCGTTCGCCGCGGGGTTGTAGATCACGAACTCTTCGGTGACATTCGGCGACTTATCACCGTCGGCGAAGTACCACCGGTCGCTCGTTCCTGACGCTGCGAGTGACATCGTGTAACCGAGTCGACCTCGACCGAGATAGTGCTGCGATCGACCGACGATGACGCGTCCCACCGAGGCTCGTACCGACACCGCAACAACGGCTTCGTTGCGCGCATCAAGGCCGGCCATGTCAAAGACGCGCACCGACTCGGGTGGAATCACGACGCCCTTGAGCGATTGCGGATTGCGCTCACCGAGCGCCGTTACGAACGAAACATCGAGGATCGCCGAATCGAGTGACGGGTTGGTGACGACGACCTGTTCGATGCTGTCGGCACCCGTGAAACCATCGGCCAGAAACCACGTGCCAGCCGGCGACGAGGCGCAAGCGGTCACCGCATCACCAGCGCGGTGCGACGTTCGCTGTTCAACGGCAAGTGCCGCACCGTGCGACTCAACGAGGGTCGCAACGAAAGGTGATTGTGCACCGGCGAGTGCGTCGACCGTGAGTGTCGAGCGGGCAGGTACGGCAAATCGCTGGGCGCGGGCTGGGCCATCCACGACGAAGCGAGTGATGGTGCCACCGATAGGTGTTTCACCGGAGTTCGAAATGACGAGTGAGCCACTGATCTTGTCATCGTTGCCGATCACACCAGGACAGAACCATGTCGATGCTTTGGCGTTGGGACGGAATTCGGGCGCCACAGCCCGCACATTGGCGGTCGACGGCGAAGTATCCACCACCCGGCGGTCAAGTGCGACCAAACCCGCCACGGTGCAGGCCGCAACCGCCACTACGACGAGTTGTCGGGTGCGACCAACCACCCGACGAGTGAGCGAAACCCTGCGACGTTCGCCCATTACACGACCACCCTGTGCTCGTCGTCGCCACGTAATGAAACTTCAACCACCTCACGCGCGGCACGCACCCGCCCACGGAAACGACTCGGGTTGAATGCAATCGCCAACACGGTGCACCACATCACCAGCTGCAGAACGATCAGTATGCGAATCGCCAACGATGCCCGCAGACGAATCTCGGCAACGCCAGCCACTGGTGCATCAAATGCAGTTGTCACACCGAATGCGGCTCGCGGCGCAACACGAGCATCATCGACACTCATCGTCCAACGTTGCGAAAATGGCACGGCCAGATGCACGGTGCCGGGGAGCGACTCACCAGTCGCACGTCGATCCGCGGCGAAACCCGAGACGAATGTGGCACGTGCGCGAAGTGCCTCAGCCAACAGACTTGCCTCGAGTGCTTGACGACTGGCGACCGATGCTCGTTCATCGAGCACGCTGACGAGCGGCAGGGCCGCCATGTTTTCAAAGATGACAAGGTCGGTTGCGGTGTACACGCGACGTAAATCAAGTTGGTCGGCGAGCCGCTCAACCGCCACATCACCCACTGCCCCGCCCGACGGAACCCGTCGCGCGTGCAGTGTTGCATCGCGCAGCGGCACGACCACGAACCGCACCGCAAGTGGCGCCAACAAGCGACCTGCACGCAGCGATTCACCCGCGAGCAGCACATCAACGGCCCGCTCGAGCGACGCCGACATCGCAGTTGGCGACATGGGCAGCAGGTCGACACCCAGCGGGCCGCCATCGTGCACGATGCCATAGGCGGTACGTTCGTCATCTGCCGTCACCACCGACACGGGTAGTAAACGTGAATCACCGATGTACAACACGGCATAATCGCCAGCCGCATCATCGGGCAACTGGGTGACGAGTTGACTCAAGGTTGCATTCGGCTGGAGCCAACGACCATCTACAGCCACCAGCACACTCGGGATGATTGCAGCGACCATTGCCGCCACCGACGACGCCGCCAACAATTGTCGCCACGTAAACGTGTGATGGCGGCCCTCGACGAATGATGAAAATGCGGCCGTTGCAGAAATGCACACACCGAGTGCGGTGAGGCTGCCAAGCATCAGCGGTTCAGGAAGCGCGACACGAAGCACGTCGTGTTCCGCCGAGAGACGCAGTGCCGTGGAAACCGCAACCAACAAAAAAGCGCGCGTCGTCCAACCAGCCCGTGACCCACGCTCAATGAACAACATGATCACCACCGGTACGTACGCTGCGACGAGCATGTAACGCCACACGACATTGTCGACCCCGAATGACAAGACATCAATCAGTGACGCACCCGTGTTGGGTGAGCCCACCCCCACGAGAGCCGACCACCAGTCAGACCCGATGAAGCGCACCGACCAGGGAATGTGGAGCACCATCGTGGCGACCAGTGCTGTAGCGAGAGACGCAAGCAGCCAAGCCGAAGCACGCCACGGTGTGGATGTCAAGGCGGATGCTGCGAGCAGCACGACCATGAGCAGAAGTACGACGATCAGCACCGTTGGACTGAATGCAGTCGCCGCAGCGACGAGCAACAACAGCGATGCCACCAATTGTGAGCGTCGGCCACCCGTCGGACGCACCGAAGTTTCCCGCAGAGTGTCAGCATCATCACGGCCGAGCCCGGCAATGCGACGCGCAAAGTCGAGGATCCACGGCGAGAGGGCCCACAAGATGATCGCATCTCGACGACCATCGCGAGCCGCCAAGATGCCCACGGGAAATGCCGCATAGGTGATTGCCCCGAACATGCGCACCCGCGCCGAGCCGAGCACACCGCTCAGGCGCCACGCACCGAGTGGTCCGATCACGAGCGACCCGATGACGAGTGCCGTGAGCAACCCGGCCCAGGCCCCGAACCACACGACACCTGCCGCCGCCATCACCGCGATGAACGTTGGTGCCGCACTCGGTGCACCGAACCACGCGGGCGACCACCCTGCCAGGTAGGCACGGGCAAGATCAAATGCGCTGGCCTCACCGGCGGCCAGTGGAACGAACTGTCCGACACTGCTCACACCGTCAAAGATCAAACCACGTCCACCGATCAGCACCACTGCCAACGAGGCGAGCCCAACGAGTGCCACACCACGCGAAGTTGGAGTCGCAGTCTGACCAATCACCGGAATTTCAGAGGTGTGCTGCTCACGCAATGCGCGGCGGTGGCGGGCGTAGGCGGCGAGCCTGGCACTTGAGCGCAGTTGCAAACTCGTGACTTCGCTTCCGCGAACACGACGCAGCGGTCGCAGCAGACGACGGCGGGACACGATCGCTGGTGCGTCAACGACGAGTGCACCGACTGCGCGCAGACCAGCGAACCCGCGTCGCTGCTCTCCATTGAAGAGACCAAGCGTCGCATCGATCAATGCCTGCGCCAGGAGGCGCACGATGAGCAACGGCACCTGGGCCAGGGGGGCGCACGAGACCACGGTGCGCACCCGAATGCGCTCGGCTCGCGCCGCTGCACCGATCAACGTGGCACGTGCGTCGAATGCGCCACGGTGTCGCACCACGGCGGCCGGGTTCACCACCACGCGCGCACCAAGCATGTGCAGACGCCAACACACATCCCGCTCTTCTCCGAGGAACGGAATCTGTGCTGCGAAGCCGCCGACTTCCCGAAAAATGTCGTTGCGCACCAACATGCAGGCCGAGGGCAAGGCAAACGTGTCGCGCACTGCGTCGTGTTGTTCTTGGTCGCGCTCCCCCGGGTCGACGACGTCGACGAGTCGTCCGGTGCGGTCGGCATCGAGCCCCACATGTTGGAGCACGCTCGGGGAGTCCCATTCGACCAACTTCGGGCCGACCATGGCGGCGTTCGAACGAAAAGCCTCCTCAACGAGTTGGGAGACTGCATCTGGCCGCAATGCCACATCGTCGTGTAAAAACAGCAAGAAACCGTCGTGGCCATCCACCACAGAGGTGACCTGATTGGCCACTGGGCCAAAGCCAGGGTTGCCCTCCACGTGACGCACCACTGCCGCCGGCAAGGTCTCGCGAATTTCGTCGTGGGTGCGGGCAGGGGTGGTGCCGGTAAGAAAGGCAACCAACCGCAGATCGGGATAGTCCTGGGCGGCGAGGCTGGCGAGGGTCTCGGCAAACCACGCGCCAGGTTCATGGACGACCATGACCGCCACCACTGGCGGAGCGGCGTCAGGCTGGCGCTCCACGGCAGGGGTCGTCACGACCTCCCAACCTACCGATGACCAATGCCACATACATTCGTATGCGTTGTGCTTGCAAAAGTTAGCACTTGTGGTTACGGTGAAAGCGGGTCATCCGACCCGTATCTCAACCCAAGGAGCCGTTCATGCCCGCATTCAAGATTTCTAACCCACTCAAGTCACTCGATCTGACATCGCTCAACCTGCGTCAGCTTGACCTGCGTCAACTCAACCTGCGTCAACTGAATCTGGGCGGTGCCGTCGCCCCAGCAGCAAAAGTTCTTCGCGACTCCGCGTATGTCGTGGTCGGTGTTGGTGTGATCGCCGCACAGCGAGTCAACGCCCGTCGCTACGACCTGCAACAGCGTCTCAACGACGTGCTGCCAGGTGTGCGCAACGAAGCCCAGGCAACCGCTCAGCGCGTGTTCGATGAAGCAGGCGACAAGGTGCGCAGCGTTCTCACGCGCCGCAAGAACATCGCCACCTCAGATTCCAACGCGTAACGCAAACCCGTTTTCCAAGCGAGCCGAGGTGAGTAGCCTCGGCTCGCTTGCTGTTTGTGACCAGATCTTCCAGTGATGGTGGTGCGCTAGGCCCACTCTCTCCCGTGCCAGCCCAGGGCATGCGTTCGGCATTGCCGTCGGGAAGTTTCACGATCGGTACCGGACTGTTGGTTGGCGGCATTTCGATCTATGTGTTTTTTCGCCTCGGCCAGGAGGCCCTCGGTCAGGATGGCTTCAAGCCCATCGTCTCGCTGTGGTTCGTGATGTTTGCACTCGTGCCCGGCTTCTTCTTGCCGCTTGAACAAGAGGTCAGTCGCGCCGTTGCGCAGCGTCGTGCCCTCGGCGATGGAGTGCGTCCGGTCGTGCGCAAAGTAGCACCAGTCGCAGCAGCCATCACCGTGTTGCTTGTCGTCGCGGTCACGCTGGCCCGCACCCGACTGACCAATGACCTGTTCGAAGGGTCAGCGATTGTCACATTGGCACTCGTCATCGCTTTGGTCGGCTACGCACCTTTCCACATTGCTCGGGGAATCTGCTCAGGCATGGGGCACTTTCGCCTTTACAGCACGATGATCGCCCTGGATGGTTTGCTGCGCGTCATTTTGTGTGCCGGCTTTCTGCTGGTCGGATTGGACCGAGTCGGACCATATGCGTTGATGGTGGCGGTGGTTCCGCTCGTGATTGCCGCCAGCGCATTCGGTTCGGGTCGCTTGCGCACGACGCCTGGTTCGGCCACATCATGGGGTGAACTTGCCCCGAATCTCGGCTGGTTGCTGCTCGGCACGTTGTGTGCGGGGGCACTCATCAACGCCGGACCACTCACCGTCGACCTGCTCGGCGACGGCACCGCCCCAGAAGTCGTGACGCGCTTCGGTAACGCGGTGCTGTTGGCGCGGGTGCCACTATTTTTATTCCAAGCCGTACAAGCCGCGATGCTCCCCCGTCTGACACAACTGGTCACGCTCGGTAACGCGGCGGCGTTTCGCGATGTGATGCGACGACTCTTCGTGCTCGTCGGCGGCGTAGGCCTGATTGGTGTGGTTGGTGCATTCATCGCTGGGCCATGGGCACTCGAACTTGTCTACGAGGGTGGCATCGACCGGCGCACGATCACATTGCTCGCTCTATCGAGTGCGATTTATATGTTGGCGCAGGCCTGTGCGCAATCGGTGTTGTCGATGTCCGGACACGTTTTCGTGGCACTCGGCTGGGTGGCCAGTTTCATCACGTTCGTGACAACCGCCGTGTGGTCGAGTGACAATCTCTTTTTACGGGTGGAACTCGCACTCATCGCCAGTGCGGTCGTGGCAGTGGCGATCTTTGCGTTCGGTTTGCGTGTCTACTTCGCGCGCTTGGTTTCTAGATCAATATCGTGACGCACCATCATTTCGACGAGTGTCGGGAAATCAACTTCGCGCTTCCAGCCGAGTTTCCGTTCGGCTTTTGACGCATCCCCAACCAGCAGGTCTACTTCTGAAGGGCGGAAGTATTGCTGGTCGACACCCACGTATTTATGCCAATCCCCGAGACCCGCACACGCAAAGGCGAGTTGCAAGAATTCGGTGATTTCGTGGGCCTCGCCCGTTGCAATCACGAAATCCTCCGGCACGTCCTGCTGCACCATGAGCCACATGGCCTTGACATAGTCGCCGGCATAACCCCAGTCGCGCTTCGCCGCGAGATTGCCGAGCAACAGTTTGTCTTGCAGACCAAGTTTGATGCGCGCCACCGAGTGGGTGATTTTGCGGGTGACGAACTCGTATCCGCGGCGTGGGCCTTCGTGGTTGAAAAGAATCCCAGATGAAGCATGGAGCCCGTACGACTCGCGATAGTTCACCGTCATGTGGTGGCCGAACACCTTGGCCACGCCGTACGGCGAACGTGGATGGAACGCGGTCATCTCCGACTGCGGCACTTCACGCACCTTGCCGTACATTTCCGACGACGAGGCCTGATAAAAGCGAATCGGATTGTCTTTGGCGCCACCCACGAGTCGAATCGCCTCGAGCATGCGCAGGACACCGAGACCAGTCACGTTGGACGTCAGCTCAGCCTGGGTGAATGACATCGCCACGAAAGAAATTGCACCGAGGTTGTAGATCTCGTTGGGCTCGACGGTGCGTAGCGCGCCGACCAAACTCGAAAAATCGGTGAGGTCTCCGTACACCTGCTGCACGTACGGAAACTCCTCGGAGAGTGCGGCAATTTTCGGGTTGTTTTGACCCTTGATCAGACCGAACACTTCGTAGCCCTTGCCGTGCAGAAACTCGGCAAGGTGCTGGCCGTCTTGACCGGTGATACCAGTGATGAGGGCGCGTGGCACTCAACTAAGGCTACTCATACGCTCAATGACATGAACGTTGCCTGCGACGTTGCCGTCATTGCAGGCGGGGTCGGTGCGGCACGATTTTTGCGCGCCCTGCAGCTCATGGATGCCGATCGTGCGGTCGTCGCAATCGTCAACACCGGCGATGACACCGTCGTGAATGGGCTACATGTCTCACCCGATATCGACACGGTGATTTATACGCTCGCTGATGCCATTGACCCTGAGCGAGGCTGGGGTTTGCGGGACGAAACATGGACAACCATGCAGTCGCATCAGCGGTACCTCGACACGCGACCGGCCGGATCGGCTGCACCGAACAATTGGTTCAACCTCGGCGATCGAGATATGGCGACGCACCTGTATCGCACCGCGCGTTTGGCTGAGGGCGCTTCGCTTCATGACACGACGCAAGAAATTGCGAAGGCCTGGGGGGTGCGCTACGACATCGTGCCGATGAGCGATGCGCGCGTTGAAACCCGCCTCACGCTGGCCGAAGAGGTGACATCGCCCGATGGACACACCTACCGAAGTGGTGCAACCATTTCGTTCCAGGAGTACTTCGTGCGCCTCCGGCACGCAGTGGCGATTGACGCATTGCAGTTTGTCGGTGCCGACACCGCCGTGCCGAACCGCCTTGACCTGCTCTCGAGCGCCGGCACCGTGGTGATTGCCCCGTCGAACCCACTCGTGTCGATTGGCCCAGTGCGCGCACTACGTGGCATCGATGCCGCGCTCGCCGCACGCCGCGACTCGGTGGTCGCCATCTCGCCGATCATCGGTGGTGCTGCACTCAAAGGCCCGGCCGATCGCATGCTGCGTGAAATGGGCCACGAAGCAACCGCGCTCGGTGTGGCCCGCTTGTATGCCGAGATTTGTGGCGTGTTCATCATCGACGAAATTGACGCCGATTTGAGCAGCGACATCGAACGACTCGGCATGCGTTGTATCGTCACTAGAACAATCATGAAGTCAGACGACACGGCGCGGGCACTTGCAGCGACCGCACTGAACGCTGTGGCGCGATAACGATGCGTCTCACCACCTGGGGTGTTACCGGAGTGCCCGAGATCAAGCCCGGGGACCAACTCGGCGAGATCATCGTCGCGGCATGCCAGGGCGAACCGAACGGTCCGCTGCGTGATCGAGATGTTCTGGTGGTGACCCAAAAAATCGTGAGTAAGGCCGAAGGCCAACTCGTGGCAATCGACCCCACGAATCCGCTCAGCCACAAAAAACTCGTGGAAGACGAGGCGGTGCGTATCGTGCGTCGCCGTGGCGACCTGATCATCACCGAGACGAAACACGGTTTCGTCTGCGCCAATAGTGGCGTCGACTTGTCGAACGTCGAACGCGGGCAGGCTGCCCTACTGCCGAAAGACTCCGATCGTTCGGCGCGCCGCATTCGCGACATCGTGCGGGCACAACTGGGTATCGAAGTTGGTGTGATCGTCAGCGATACGTTCGGTCGCGCCTGGCGCAAGGGTCTTACCGATGTGGCGATTGGTGTAGCCGGCATCGCTGCTGTCGTCGACTTGCGCGGCACCGCCGACGCACTCGGTCGAATGATGCAGGTGACCGAGGTTGCCGTTGCCGACGAGTTGGCGAGTGCGGCCGAACTCGTGATGGGTAAATCATCGGGTATTCCTGTTGCAGTCGTACGCGGTGTGGATGCGAGCTGGTTTCGTGAGGCATCGGTGCGCGAACTCGTTCGCCCACCACAAGAAGACTTGTTCCGCTAACCAACGCCGAGCAGCGTGTCGCGAATGACGGCACCCGCCGCCACGTCACCCATCACCGCCGAGGCAGTGACCGATGCATGCTCGCCAACCATTGCACCGGGGAACACCACCGAGTCGACCACTTGGGCGCCGGCGGCAACGTGTGCACCAGCACCAACGACGCTGTTGACGACCTGCGCCTGTGCGTCGATACGTGCCGATGCATGTATTGCCTCGTCGCGATCGCGTCGCACACCACCAACAAGATCTAGGTTGCCACGCAGGTAGGTGGCGGGGCGACCAGCATCGAGCCAATAGTCGCTGGTGGGTAGCGCAAAAAGTGCATCACGTCGCACGAGTTCGGGAAACGTCGCTCGTTCCACCGACAACGGCGCATCGCCCGGCAAGGCATCAAGCACGGCTGCTTCGAACACATAGGTGCCGGCATTGACATGCCGACTGGCGGTGCTGCCCGGTACCGGCTTTTCGACGAACCCGCTCACTTTGCCGCGCTCATCGTGCTTGACCACACCGAACTGGGATGGATCATCGACCGGCGTGAGGTGAATGGTCGCCAGTGCACCAGCACGCACATTGTCGTGATGTTGGGCAACCAAGGTCGCCACCGACAGGTCGGTGATGATGTCACCATTTGCAACGAGGAAGGTTTCACCGCGTTCATGCAGACCAACGGAGCGAGCCGCAAAACCGATCGCCCCGGCTGTGTCAAGTGGGGTGTCTTCGATGGCGTACTGCAACCGAATACCTGCGCACATCGCATCGGGGAACGCCCGCAGGAACGGCTCGGGTTTGAAGCCGAGTGCGAGCACTGCATCGGTGACGCCACCACGCGCCAGATGGGTCAGCAACCATTCCAATATCGTGCGTTGACCGAGTGGCAGCAGTGGCTTGGGGGTCGTGGTGGTCAGCGGACGCAGTCGCGTTCCAACGCCACCTACCAAAATGACGGCGAACATGCCGCGGGCGACCTACTCGCCCGAGTTGACGAGCAGCTCGACTTCGCCGGCAGCCGGCGGCTGGTCGACTTCTGTGCCATCTGGTGCAAACACCAGCGCGACGGCCAGACCGTCATTGTTCAGACGTACCGAATCAAGATTGGCGATCGATGTCTTTTTGGTGGGGTCGGCGCTCTGCACATCCCATGTGTTGACGAAGAGTGACCCACCCTTGCCGTCGCAGGCATCGTTGTCTTCTTCGAGGGCAACGCCACCATTGATCGAACTCGGAAATGTGACGCCGGTTTGGCCAACTTTTATCGCATACAAATCGAGCACGGCGGACAACTTTGCGCGTCGTTGGCCGCTCAACACCTGCGGAAGCCACTTGACGACGCCCGGCTGGCCTTGGATCAACTCGGCACCTTCACGCACCTCGGACAATTCGGTGAGCGCAGTATCTGGCAGCACAATCCACTCGTCGCAGACAAAGACACCAAACGACAGGAAATAGGTGGCATTCGTGATGTCGGCGGCACTGCGATCTTCGAGGGTCTGGCGGGAATACGCGATGAGCGCAGCACCGAGGGCGAGCACGACGATGATGACGGTGGGAAACAGCGAACCACCCTGCAGGCGCACGCCTCGTGGCGTGCGGGACTTGCTCTTTTCGGCAAGGCGGGCGATTTTCTTGGCGGACGACGTCACGAGTTGCTCAGGCTATCGGGCAAGAGACGCACGTAAGCCGCCGCTACATCGCGGGCCGTGGGGTGCTGCTGAATATAGACACGACCTGCATGTCCGAACGTCGCACGACGCGTCTGGTCATCGACAAGTGCGCTGAGTGCTGCACGCAGGGCTTCAATATCGTCAGGGGCCACACATACACCTGCACCAGCCCGCGTAATGAGTCGTTCAATTTCGGTGTCACGATCCACGGCAGCCACCACACAGCGACCAGCGGCAAGAACCGCGTACGTTTTTGACGGCACGCTCACACTGGCGAGACCAGCCCGCAACGGCACCACATGGATGTCACCCGTGGCGAGCACCTCAGACAACCGGGCCTCGGGTTGATAGTCACCGAAGCGGACGTTGGTGATACCTGCAGCCCGTTGACGCAATGACTGCAGGGCAGCACCTGCCCCATTGATGAGGATGATCACCTGAGGCATGTGGCGGGCGACCTCCACCAATGTGTCGAGTGATTGTGAGAAGCCCACATTGCCGGCATACATCACCACAACTTCGTCGTTGATGCCAAGTTCGCGGCGATAGGGCGTCATGCGATCTTGTGGTGTGATGCCCGCGGTGTCGACGAAGTTTTCGATCACATGCACACGACCCGTCTTGTCTGCGCCGATTTTGCCGCGCACATTGCCCTGCAAATCTGCCGACAACACCACGACTGCATTCGAGCGCTGGTACGTGAATCGCTCGAGCCACGACGCCAGCGCGATGATCGTTTTGTTGCTGACGGCACCCGTCTTGACGACCGCGTCCGGAAATACGTCCTGCACGTTGAAGATCAATTGCGCACGTCGTAGCCGCGCCACGAGCCAACCAATCGTGCCGAGTGTGAGTGGCGGCGACATTGCGATGACGGCGTCGATACCGCGATGCGTCACCCGTCGCGTACCGATGGATCGCCGAACCATGACGGCACAGATTCCGGCAATCACACTGAATGCGATGAAGGCGAATGCCCGCACCGCAAGGTTGGTCTTTGACTTGGCAGGAAACGGATGGATGCGTGTGATCGAGCCCCACTCCGTGCGTTCGCGCCGCACCAACCTGCCGCGCCAACTTGCTTCAACCCGATGCTCGCGATACCACGGCAGTGCGGTAATGACATGAATCTCGTGCCCGAGCGCCGCCCACTCACCGACGATCTGGGTCATTACCTTGCCCGTCGGTGCGATGTCGGGCGCAAAATGTGGACACAACACGACGAAGCGGCGTGCTTGAGTGCCCATCATGCACCTGCCATCACGCGGCGATACACGGCCGCGAGATCCCGACCAGAATCAATCGCCTGAAATTGGGAGGCGCGCACCCGGCCACGTTCTTGCCACATGGTGCGGCGGGTAATCACATCGTTGACCGCACTAGCCCACGCCTCGAGGTCGAGGGGCAATGCATGGCCCGCATCCCCAACCACCTCGGGTAGCGCGGTGGAGTTGGCGGCAATGACCGGTGCCCCGAGTGCCATGGCTTCGATGATTGGTGCCCCGAAACCTTCGTAACTACTCGGAAACACCAAGGCGGTTGCCATCGACAACAGCCCGTCACGGTCGCGATCATCAAGACGACCAACCAACTTAATGCGATCGGCAAGTTGGTTTTCGCTGATGCAACGCTGCAACGAATCATGGGCCCGACCGACGCCGCCAGCGAGCACGACCTGCACGTCGAGTTGGCGCAACGGTCCAGCCAAGAGGTCGACCAGGAATGCATGATTCTTGTGGGGGTGCGTGATCGCTGGATACACCAGCACGTGGGCCGCCCCGACACCGAAACGTTCCCGCAGTTCGCGTTCAGAAGTTCGGGTCTGACCGAGCGTTGCCTCGATGCCGTGGCGCACCACGCTGACTCGTTCTGGTGCCACACCAAGCCGCTCCACCACTGTTTGCTTCACGTAGTGGCTCGGCACCGCGATGTGGCGCGCGCGCTGCACCGAAGCGGGCAGTCGGGCCGCGAGATATCGCAATTTCGTTCGCGTGAAGTACTGCGGATAATCGAGGTACTGCAAGTCATGAATGGTGAGCACCACGGGTTGCGGGCTGCGCGGTGGCACCGTTCCACCACCGTGGTGCACGATCGCCGCACCACGCGCATTGGCAGCAAACCACGTTGCTTCACGCCACACGCGAAGCGCCCGACGCTGCTCGCCCGACGCTGATTCGTGCACCGTGAATTGAGACGTAATCCATGGATGCGCGGCAACCAAACCACGTGGGGCATAGGCCTCGACGGCAAACTCATTTTCTGCTGCTTGGCGTATACCGAGGAGTTGACGCAACAAGTACTGCTCCGAGCCGCCCACCTGCCCCGGCACACACCACAGCAAGTTCACGGCCACGCGAGTCATGAAGACGTCATCGCAATCGCGTCACGATACGCACGCACGACGAGAGTTGCAGTACTTTCCCACGTGGCACCTTTGGCGCGCTCGGTGCCGAGTTGCGACAACTCGTGTCGACGATCGAGGGCATCGCGAATGCCGTCGGCAATCGACTGCGTGTCGAGTGGATTCACCAACACCGCGGCACCACCCGCCACTTCTTCGGTGGAGGTACCCAGGCTCGTCACCACGGCAGTGCCATGCGACATCGCCTCCAGCACGGGCATGCCGAAGCCCTCCATCAGCGATGGATAACACAGCACACTTGCACCGGCGTAGATCGCGGGTAGGTCAGCGTCAGCGACGTGACCAACGAAGATGACGTTGGGTGCGCCAGCCAAGCGCTCAGTCAGATCATCATCACCCCAACCCGCTGCACCCGCCACGACGAGTGGCGGCACGGTGTTGCCGAGTGATGCATGTGCGTCGAGCAGCCGTGGCAGGTTCTTGCGTGGCTCGAGTGTGCCAACGAACAACACGTACTCCTTCGGTAGCGCATGGCGGGTGCGAACATCGGCGACTTGGGCAGAGTTCGTCGAACGCAGTCGCACACCAAGCGGCACCAGCCGTAGCCGCGACGAATCGAAGCCTTGCGCGACGCAATCGTCGAGTGTGGCGCGCGACGAGCACAACAACAGCGCGGCGCGACGGCGCAACACGTCGAGCGAACGGGCAAACACGTCGCGACCACGCGCGGTGAAATACTGCGGATGATGCAGAAATGCAAGGTCGTGCACGGTGACCACCAGTGGCACCCCTCTCGCGCTGGCGAAAGGGATGATGCTCGTGGCATGCAGCACATCGACTGGCCCCGTGGCGCGCTCGACGCGCGGCCAACCAAAACGCAACGACGACTCAACAAGGAGTGGCCCGGCTAGCGGTAATCGCAGGACATCAACGGTGGGCTCGTAGCCCGCGGTGGGCCCACGGCGATGACGACCAGCCACCCCGACGACGGCGACATCATCGCGGTCGCTCAATGCCCGACCAAGTTCGACCGCCGCGATGCCCGTGCCACCAGGTGACTCGCGCCAGCACTGCTCGAAGGTGAGCGCCACGCGCACTCGACTCATTGCCTCCATTCTGTCGGTGAATTGGTGGGATGCTGGCGAATACGCTGGAACCATCGTGACGCCACCACAGACCAACCCCGTGTTTTGGCGCGGTCGCAACGTGGTGGTCACTGGCGGCAGCGGCTTTTT
>JAEMQQ010000055.1 GCA_016463775.1 Ilumatobacteraceae bacterium
GCCCGACAGATCTGGCAGGTGAGTGAACGCACGTTTTTTGCCGGTGACATGGCCTCGCCGTGGTCGCTATTGCGCCGACTTCGTTCGCCACGTGACTTCACGAAAATTGATGCGTTGCGCACGTTGCAGGCACGTGGCAAGAAGATGTTCCATGATCCGCGACTGCAGCAGTGGTTGGGTCGTTATGCGACCTACAGCGGCTCCGACCCTTCCCGCACTCCGGCGACGTTGGCGTGCATTGCTGCGGTCGAAGCCGACTTTGGTTCGTGGTACGTGGTTGGAGGTCTCGGTGCCTTACGGGATGCCATCGTGCGAGTGGCGCGCAGTGCAGGCGTCGAGGTGCGCACCGAAAGTGAAGTTATCGCCATCGAAGCAACACGCCGACATGTGACTGGTGTGCGTTTGGCCGACGAATCCATCACTGCACCCGTGGTGGTGGTCAACGCCGACGCCGAACATCTGTATCAGGATTTGCTGCCCGACGCCAAACGTTTGCGCAGGGTGCAACACACTGAACGCTCGACCAGCGGTGTGGCAGTTCTTGTTGGTGCCGATGGCCGCACGCCACATATCGGACACCACAACGTGTGGTTTTCGCGTGACTATGCACGAGAGTTCGACGACATGCGTGCCGGGCGTGTGCCGGCTGACCCCACGATTTACGGATGTGTATCAAGCCTGACCGATGCGTCACAAGCGCCAGCGGGTTGCGAAAACTGGTATCTGCTCATCAACACGCCGCCAGACGAAGAAGTTGCCAGTCGCGACGTTGGCCCGTGGTTGCTTGAGCGACTTGCCGCTGTCGGGCCCGATCTGCGCAGTCGTGCGCGGTTCGCCGAAGTCATTGGGCCACGTGATCTTGCCGCTCGTTACCGCTCGCCTGGTGGAGCAATTTATGGAACATCCTCCAACGGCCGGAGTGCGGCCTTTCGTCGACCCGCAATGCGCGGACCACGCCGTGGTTTGTTTCTCGTTGGCGGTGCCACACACCCGGGTGGTGGGCTTCCACTCGTCACACTGAGTGCGCGCATCGTGACACAACTGATTCTTCGTTCGCATCGTCAGCGATAGCCTGACGGTATGTCTGCGACCGCAACCATCACTGTTCGAATCCCCACCACACTGCGTCCACTCTCCGGCGGAAACAGTACGGTGTCGGTCAGCGGTGCGACACTGCGCGAAGTGCTGCAAGGTTTAGATCAAGCCCACCCAGGATTCGCATCCAAGTTGTTTGATGGCGACGGCAATCTGCACAAGTTCGTGAACGTGTTCGTGGCCGACGACGATGTGCGCTACCTGAAGGGCCTTGATACCGAAGTGTCAACCGGACAAACCGTATCGATCGTGCCTGCCGTAGCCGGCGGCTGCTGAAGGTTTGCCACCGTTGAAGTTCGTCGTTGCGGTTCCGGCACGACTTGAATCCACACGACTACCCCGCAAAGTGCTCGCTGACATCGGTGGACAGCCGATGTTGCGGCGGGTGTTGGATGCGGCACGCACCGCACCATCGATTAGTGAAGTGGTGTTGTGCACCGACTCCGAAGAAGTCATGGGCTGCGCCATCGGGTGGGGCTACCGAGTGCTCATGACATCACCGACATGCTCGTCAGGGTCGGAGCGAATTGCATCGGTGGTCGACGAGTTGCAGGGCGACGTGGTCATCAATGTGCAGGGTGACCAACCGTTCGTTGACCCACTGGTGATCGAATCGATGTGCGGTGTGTTCCGTGCACGCAGCCCGAGCCCTGCGGTGGTGACCCCGATCTATCGATTGCCTGCCGAAAAACTCGACAACCCAGACGTGGTCAAAGTGGTGGTGGGTGCAGGGCAACGGGCGTTGTACTTCAGTCGTGCCCCTGTGCCGTATGTGCGGGGGGTGCAGCGCACCGAGTGGTATCAAGAAGCGGTTCATTGGGGACATATTGGTATGTATGGGTATCAGGTCGACGTCTTGCGGAATTGGTCGCAATTATTGCCGTCTCGTCTCGAGGAAACGGAGAAACTCGAGCAACTCCGGTTGTTGGAGAATGGAATTACGATTGAGACGTACGAGATCATCGCTCATTCCCGCAACACGCTGTCAGTCGACAGCCCCGCCGACCTTGAACGCGCCCGAGAACTGGTGAACCAATGACCAAGCCGAAGCCGATTGCAGACGTGATGCTTGCCGAGGCCGAGGCCATCGTCGCTGCCGCACACCGACTGGACGCCACTCATTCGCAGCGGGCCATCGACATGTTGGTGGCTTGTAGTGGCAAGGTGCTCGTAACTGGTGTTGGTAAGTCGGGTTTGGTTGCACAGAAGATTGCCGCCAGTCTCACCTCGGTCGGGCTCATGTCGGTGTACCTGAATCCATTGGATGCCCTGCACGGCGACATCGGTGTGGTGCGCGACGGTGATGTCATCATCATGATCAGCAACAGTGGTGAAACCACCGAGTTGCTTGCCGTCATTCCGTACATGAAAAAGCGTGCCGTGAAACTGCTCGGGATTCTTGGTAAAACTACGTCGTCGTTGGGTGACCACTGTGACGTGGTGCTTGATGCATCGGTAGAGCGAGAGGCCTCACCGATTGATCAGGTGCCCACGTCGAGCACTGCAGTCGCAATGGCGATCGGTGATGCTTTGACGGTCGCGTGGATGACGGCCAAAGGTGTGTCGGTCTACGACTTCGCAATGAATCATCCGGCTGGCGCCATCGGGCGCAGACTGACATTGATGGTGCACGACCTGATGATTCCCCGTGACAAGTTGCTCTTGATCACTGCTGATGCGAAGTTGCCAGAAGTTGTCGACGCACTCACGACACAGGCGGTCGGTGCCGTGCTTGTTGCGCATCAAACGCAGGCCGATGCACTAGGGGGCATCATCACCGACGGTGACCTACGTCGGGCGCTGAAGCGCAGTGCACCAGATCGTTGGGGGTCACTCACCGCTCGTGATTTAATGACCGTCACACCGATCTCGGTGACGTCCGGTGTTCCAGCAATCGAGGCGCTCACGTTGATGGAACGCAACGCTAAAAAGGCGGTTACTGTGCTGCCTGTGATCGATGGAAGCAAGGTCGTTGGCTTGATCCGAATGCATGACCTCGTACAAGCGGGGTTGTCGTAGTCATGGCGTCCGCCGCTGCAGCCGCGCCGCTACGCGCCGACCTGGGCAAGGGTGTGTTGTGTGGTGACGGTCAACCACTCGTGCTCATCGCTGGCCCGTGTGTCATTGAAACCCCAGCGTTGGCTGAACACATTGCTGGAGAGATGAAAGAGATGTGCGTCAGCCTGGGAATTTCATATATTTTCAAGGCCAGTTACGACAAGGCGAACCGCACGTCACTTGCCGGCTTCCGTGGACCTGGGCGAGATGAAGGTCTGCGTGTATTGAGTGCGATTGGCACCAAGTTCGGTGTGCCGGTGCTCACCGATATTCACGAAAGTGGCGATGCAGCAATCGTCGCCCAGCATGTTGATGTGCTGCAGATTCCAGCCTTTTTATGTCGCCAGACCGACTTGCTCATGGCTGCCGCGACGACAGGGAAGGCCATCAATGTGAAAAAAGGGCAATTTCTTGCCCCGTGGGACATGAAAAACGTCGTTGACAAACTGCACTCAGGTGGCGCCAAGAACGTTCTTGTCACCGAACGGGGTTCGTCATTCGGCTACAACACGCTGGTGGTCGACTACCGCGGCTTGCCACAGTTGCGCGCTGGTGCACCAGTGATCTTTGACGTCACCCACTCCGTGCAGCAGCCAGGCGGACAGGGTGCGTCGTCAGGTGGACAGCGTGAATTCGCCGGTGCGCTGGCCCGTGCCGCAGTTGCGGTAGGCGTTGACGGACTATTCATGGAAACACACCCCGACCCGGACAAGGCGCCGAGCGATGGGCCGAACATGATTCCGCTGCACCGCATGAAGCCATTGCTCGAACAGTTGCTGCTCATTCGACAGGCCGTCGCCGTAGCTGGCCCACAACCCACGACGTATTAACCAGATGATTCGGGTCTTCATCGGATACGACGAAAATGAGACGGTTGCGTTCCACGTGTTGGCCCACTCGATACTGCGGCATGCTTCTCAGCCGGTCGCTATCACCCCAGTTGCCAAGCGGCACCTGCAGGGTTTTTATTCGCGGGAGCGATCGAGTATCGAGTCAACGGATTTTTCGTTCACCAGATTCCTCGTGC
>JAEMQQ010000034.1 GCA_016463775.1 Ilumatobacteraceae bacterium
AGCATGAGCCAGAGCGAACGTGGGAAGGCCACGACAAGTCGTGATGACACGGCCTCTTGGCCGCCCGAGTAGTAGATATCCCCGAAGTCACCGCGCACGAACTCACTCAACCATTTGACGTAATACCCGATTGGCCCACGATCAAGCCCGATTTCCTTCGTCAAAAGCGCACGTTCCTCTGGTGAGCCAACGGGCAGAAGAATCTCGGCAGGTGACACAGGAATCAGTTGCAAAAGCAACGAGCATCCGAAGGTCACACAAAAGATGACAATCAGTAACTGTGAGAGACGCTGGAGGAAATACGTTGCTCGCAAGACTATATTCCTTCCGATTGCAAACTTAAACCACTTGGACTATGACTGCTGAGACAGACTCACAACAATGCCTACACGCAAAACGGGTGGCAGAGCGAAGCTCTGCCACCCGATCATTGCGGGAATGAAATTAAACGATTACTTGCCTGACTTGTAGACGCCTGTGAAGTCGATGCCGAAGTTCGTCATCAACTTACGCTTGCCGCCGGCAGTCAAACCGAGTTCGCCAACACCCTTCACATTCGTGCGGTACGCGAGGGAGTACCCAAGGGTGGTGATGGCGGTCAGACGTGCTTCTGATTGAATCTGCTGCGTTGCCTTGGCATACAAAGCCTTGCGCTTGGCAAGGTTTGGCTCGGCTTTCGCCGACCAGAGCAATTCGTCGCTGACGGTGTCAGTAAAGGCCGACAGGTTCAAAATGCCGTAGAGCACCGCGAGCGGTGTCTTGCGCAAGATGTGTGCCTGGTTTCCACCCGACACATCGCTCGTGATGAACGGAGCGATGAACGCCGTGCCTTGGCCCTCCATCAACAGCAGAGCCATGGCCTGAAACTGTTGCGGGAACGCACGCTGAATGATTTCAGCAGTCGTGAGTGGCAAGAGGTTCATCTTGATGCCGGCTGCCGTCATGTACTTCTGAATCTGCGTGGAGTTGGCCAGTGACTCAGTTGAACCTGCGGTGTAAGGGAACGAGAACTCGAGATCCTTACCGGTCTCAACCTTGTAAGCAGCTGCTGCTGCCTTGGCCTTCGCCAAGTTGAAGCCCAAGAAGCCCTTTTCGTTGTACATGACGTTGGCTTTTCCAACGATGCTCGTTGCCTCAGTCGTGTAATTACGGTTGCGAACCTTGTTGTAGTCAGCGCGGTCAATTGCATGCGACACGGCCACTCGAGCGTTCTTGGAGTTAAACGGAGCAATTCGGTTGTTCAACCAGATGGATGGGTAGTACTCCTCTGGTGAATCGATAACCGTCATGTTCTTGTTCTTCTTCAGGTCGAGAATTTGCTTCACTTCACCAGCGCTGGTGAACATTGCGACGTCGAGCGACTTGCTCTTGATGCCGCTCACACGACTGGCCGTTTCGACCAAGAAGGTGAAGGTGATGCCATCGAGGTAAGGCAAGCGAACGCCATCGGCATCTTCACGCCAATAGTTCTCGTTCTTGGCCACAACGAGTTGATCCAATTTGGTCGAAACCAACTTGAATGGTCCCGTACCGATTGGTGTGGTTGAGCACTTTGCACCACCAAGAATTTGGCTTGGTGCACGCACGAAGAAGCGTCCCGAGGCGTACAGCGTCTCGAGGAAGTCAGTCTGCGCCCGATAGAGATCGACCTGCACCGACATGTCTGACACCTTGGTCACCGCGGTGATGTTGGCGGTAAAACCACCAGCAGTACCTGGGCTTGGTGCTTTACCCAACAGGGTGAGTGCACCACGCAGGGCTTGCAGGTTGGTGACGAGTGCGTCACCGTTTACCTTCGTGCCGTCGTGATACTGAATTCCGTCGCGAACGGTGAGCTTCCACGACTTGAAGTCGGCGCTGTTTTCCACCTTGGAAAGCACGTAAGGCACCATCTTGCCGTCTGAGCGTTGTTCCACCCATGTCTCATACACGGTGCGACCGGCCATCAACGCCGAGTTCGCCAAGTTGTCAGCCATGCAGTAGCCGGGGAAACTGTCGAAGATACCGACGGTCAATGTGCCGCCACTCTTTTTCTCAGCAGCGCTTGACGGCGCCACTTGGCTCAGCGATGCAACGAGTGCAATCGCCATAACGGCAGCAACCTTGCGGCGACCACCTTGGAATAGATGTTTCATTACTTGTTCCCCCCTCGAGGTTGATTGAGTATCCGTAACTCGCTATTTACCGTACACCCCTTTTCATCTTTGTGTCAATTGTCTCAGTTCTTTCATCGGGCTTGTGCGGGTGAGCACGACCTACACCATTATTTTGAGCTTGTGCAATTATCCCAGAGCCTTCTTCACCAGATCAGCAATTACTGCACCATCGGCCCCTGGCCCAGCCTTGGCCCGCACGGCTTTGACCACCTGCCCCATAGCCCTGCCGCCCGTGGCCCCACCTGCTGCCGCAACTGCAACCTCGGCGGAAATGATTTTCTGTAATTCTTCAGTGCTGATCTGGGCCGGCAAATACCGCTCGAGAATGGCGAATTCGGCGCGCTCAACGGCTTCGGCTGCGCTCCGGCCGGCTTCCTTATATATATCGGCGGCCTCGGTGCGTTTTTTGGCTTCGGCTTGCAGCACTGCCACCACCTGCTCATTGGTGAGGGTCACGGCCTGGTCACCCGCCACAGCCGCGTTACGAACGGCAGCAATCGCCATGCGCAACGTAGATTTTTCTGCGTCGTTACCTGCTTTCATCGCAGCCGAAAGGTCGTGTTGCAACTGATCAAGCAGAGAAGTCATGTGACTATCGTGCCACGCCGAGCCACCGCGAGCCCTCATTAGTACGCTCAACAGCGTGGCTAACGAAGCGTTTGAGCTTTTTTTTGCGCTGCTCGCGATATTGGCATTGGTCGGCAGCCTGGCCATTGTTGCCGCCCGCTTCGTCGGCGGGAGCGCTGGTCGGGCAGCGATTTCGGGGCTCGTGCCCCTGCGGTTCGCCGTACCTGCCCTGGTTACCTCGGTGTCGATGTTGGGCAGCCTGTATTTTTCGGAAGTGGTCGGCTATCGGCCCTGCGTGTTGTGTTGGTACCAGCGCATCGCGATGTACTCACTAGCGATCATCTTGGTGATTGCAGCAGTGCGAAAAGATCGCGCCATCGTGCCGTACGCAAAGGTGCTCGCTGCAATTGGCGGGGCCATCGCTGGTTATCACTGGTTGCTTGAGCGTTGGCCGAGCATCGACACCGGCACCTGCTCGGCTGATGCCCCGTGTTCGGTTCCGTATTTTGCTGCGTTTGGTTTTGTGTCGCTGGCCTTCATGGCCTTGTGTGCCTTTGTCACCGTGCTCGTGTTCTTGTCGGTGGTATCTCCATCTTCTGCTGCGACAATAGAAACCGAATCAGAAACCGTATCTCTTTAAGGAGCACCCATGAACAAAGTCACCACACTCGTAGTCGGGGTTGTCGCTGTGCTAGCCGCAGTGTTTGGCGTCGTGGCGTTCACCACGAGTAGCGACCAAGATGCGAGCCTTGAAGGTGCTTCGGAGTTTCAGAATGTGGTCGTCGTAGGCGAGCCACTTCCTGAATTCGGCGACGGTGCCGATACCGCAATCGGTATGACTGCGCCCGTGCTCGAAGGCTTTGGTTTCCTCGGCAACGAAGTCACCACTACCCCGGGTACCCCGATGCTGTTGGTGTTCTTGGCGCACTGGTGCCCGTTCTGCCAAAAAGAGGCACCTGTTTTGGTGAAGTGGAATAGCAGCGGTCTTGTTCCAGAAAACTTGGACGTCATTGCCGTTACAACAGGAACCGACGAATCACAACCCAACTTCCCGCCATCGGTGTGGCTGGCGAACGAAAAGTGGCCTGAGTTGTGGCCGGTGCTTGTCGACAACAAAGATCAAACTGCGGCGAACACCTTCGGCTTGGCCGGTTATCCGTTCATGACGTTGATCGGTAGCGATGGCAAGGTCTTGTGGCGCAACAGCGGTGAGATCTCAGCCGAAGCCCTGACTGAAGCAGTCAACGCCGCACTCGGGTTGTAGTCGCACCTGCTCACCTGCCGCTCAGCAGTAATGAGAATCATTCCTATTTGCTGATAGGGTCGGGGCATGCCCTCGGTTGGTGCGACGCGTACCCTCGCCGTAATCATCGCCAGCCTGTCGCTGGCTGCACTCGGGCTTTCCTGCGCAGTTGGCACAGCAGCCGACTCGCCACCAGCGACAGATCTGCCCACCGTGGTCGTCACCTACTCGGTGCTGGCGGCAGTCGTCGGCGAGCTTGTGGGCGGCACTGCCGACGTTGTCACGCTGATCCCCGATGGCCAAGACCCCCACGACTTTGCACCATCAGCCAAGGATGTTGAAGCCATCAACAACGCCGCATTCGTGGTCGCCAATGGCCTCCACTTTGAAGAAGGTTTGGACGTGTTACTGGACAAATTGCGCGATGCTGACGGACGGGTGTTTTTTGTTGGTGAGCACATTGTCGGGCGCGACATGGCGGAAGGTGGCGACCACACTGCTGGCCACGTTGCTGGCCACGCTGCGACAGACCCGCACCTGTGGCTCAGCCCAGGTGCCATGTTGGAGATGTTGCCCGCATTGACGACCGAGCTCGGCACTGCACTCAACACCGACCTCACGGCTGCGCGCAATGCGGTGAGCGCCGGCCTCACCGCATTGGACACCGAAATCGACGACATCATGGCGCAGGTCGACAACTGCAAACTCATCACCGGTCATGATGAACTCGGTTATTTTGCCGACCGGTACAACTGCGAATTACTCGGTGCTGTCATCCCCAGCTCCACCACTACCTCCGAGGCCTCTGCTGGTGGGCTCGCCGCACTCAAAGAAGTCATCGACGAACATGACGCAAAAGTGGTGTTCGTTGGCCTTGGCACACCGCAAGCGGTTTCCGCACAGATCGTCAAGGAAACGGGCGTGCGGTTGGTCGAGCTCTCCACCCATGTGATGGGCTCGGTAACTTCGTACGCTGACTTCATGAGGCTTGTCGCCAACCAACTCGCCGACGCCCTCAAATAGCGACGCTACGCATGTTGGCGGGAAACCCTTTCGTTGACCCGTTCACGTCGAATGAGTTCATGCGCCACGCGCTGGTAGCCAGCGTGCTGGTTGCACTGGTGTGCGCCGTTGCGGGAACCTACGTGGTGTTGCGCGGTTTGTCGTTCGTCGGCGATGCACTTGCCCACGGTGTGGTGCCGGGTATCGCCACGGCGTTGTTGTTCGGCGTCTCTGGGGTCGTTGGTGCTGTAGTGAGTGCCGCGGTGATGATGACGGGGGTCTCCGTAATCACCCGCAAGTCACGCCTTTCTAGCGACACTGCCATCGGCTTGTTCTTCGTCGGCATGCTCGCACTTGGGGTGATCATCACGTCGCGGTCCCGCACCTTCGTGGGCGACATCACCCGCATTCTCTTCGGCGAACTGCTCGGGGTAACCACCTCAGATTTAGGGTGGTTATTGGTGGCCCTCGTCATCGTTGCGATTATCGCCACCATTGCCCACCGCCCGTTCGTGTTGATGTCGATTGACGACGGTTTGGCGCGCACTTCCGGATTCTCCGTGCCGTTCTTCCACTCGCTCATGCTGGTGTTGGTGGCCATCACCGTGATTGCCAGCTTCCAAAGTGTCGGCACATTGCTCGTGCTCGGCATGCTGATCGCACCGGCCGCAGCCGGCGCACTCGTTGCCCGTCGTGTCTCGACGATGATGCTCATCGCCGCCCTGTACGGCACTGCGGCAAGTTACCTGGGGTTGCTCGCGAGCTATCACTATGACATTGCAGCCGGCGGCAGCATCGTATTTGTCGCAGTAATGCTGTTCGGAGTCACGGCAATCATTTCTGCGGTCGTGGCACATCGCCATGACGACGAAGTTCCCCATCAGCACGAACACCATCGCTAAGACCATGCACACTGCAAGTTGCACCATCAAAAGCGAATCTCTGGCAGTGGGCCACGGGCATCACACGATCATTGACGATCTTCATCTGCAACTGATGAGTGGTGACCTGCTCACGCTCATCGGCACGAACGGCTCGGGCAAATCCACGTTGCTGAAAACGCTGGCAGGCCTGTTGCCCGCACTCGCAGGTTCGGTGAGCGTGCTCGGCAGCGCGCCGGGCTCATTACCGAAACGTGTCGCCTACCTGCCACAGCACCCGGTTTCGTCCCACACCCTTCCCCTGCGTGCCCGTGATGTGGTGGCAATGGGTCGGTATGCACACCTTGGTTTATTTCGTCGAGAGACCGCAACGGATCGTGCTGCGGTCGGCGATGCCATTACCCGAACTGGCACCAGCAATTTCGCCGATCGACCGTTGCGTGAACTTTCTGGTGGTCAACAACAGCGCACCCACCTCGCACAGGTGTTGTCGCGTCAAGCCGAAGTGTTGTTGCTCGATGAACCCACCGCAGGCTTGGACTTGAGCGGCAAATACGCAATCGCCGAAATCATTGCCGCCGAGCGTGCCCGCGGTGTAACCGTGGTGCTTGCCACGCACGACCTGCAGGATGCCGAGTCGGCCACTGCAGTGATGCTGCTTGCGCAACGAGTCGTGGCATTTGGGCCACCATCAGTAGCACTCAGCGACGACAATGTGCGGGCCTGCTTCGGGTTTACTCAGCCGCACTAGCGGTGTTCAAGCGCCAGCAGATACCGCTTCATCGTGAGCCCCAGCGCGTAACCGCCCAGCGAGCCGTCACTGGCAATCACGCGATGACACGGCACGATGATGGGTATCGGGTTGGCCCCGTTGGCGCTACCAACGGCACGCACGGCTTTGGGTTTGCCAATTGCTTTTGCCTGTTGGGCATACGACAAGGTGTCGCCATAGCGAATGTCGCACATCGCCGCCCAGGCTTGCTGTTGGAACTCGGTGCCATCGAGATGTAGCGGCACGGTGAAATTTCTCCGGGTGCCGGCAAAATATTCGCGCAGCTGCCGCACGGCCGTGTCGGCATGTCGCGCAGCACGCGGTGAAACTTTGGCGCGTGATGCGACGCTCGCACGCAACACACGCTCGACTGCAGTTACGCCGCGCTCGCTTGCCGTTACGCGCAAGACACCGACTGGCGTGCGCAACGTTCGTTGCGCCGCTTGCAGCATTATGACAAAGATCGCGGCGGGGGTGGCGGGCCAAAGCGATTTTCCCCCGCGTCACCTGCCCGCAGGGCGAAAACTAAGTTGACGATCGGAAACAGCTGCCACCATCCGCGGTGGTTGGTGTCGTGCATACGACGTATGGCAACGGCAATGCCTGGTACGAGCAGAACGAGTGTCGCCACGGCTCCCAATCCGTCGACCACGCCCGAAGTGACGATCTGAATAACCAAAGTGAACAACGCCCACCACCAATATTCGCTGCGGGTGGCGCGACCCTTGAAATTGACGTAGTTACGAAACCCCGACTGAATTGCCGAAATAAATGACATCGAGTTATTCACCGCCGGCTGGTTTGGGCTCTTTGGGCAACCCGAGCACTCGCTCGCCCACGATGTTGCGTTGAATTTGGCTTGTGCCACCCCAGATGGTTTCGGAACGCGAGAAAAAGAACGACGACATCATTGCACTCACCGGGTATCCGTCACGGCGCTTCTCGCGCAGAGCCCCAGGCCAGGTGCCACCGGCTGGGCCCGTATCAATGAGCATCGAGTGGGTGCCGTGGATGTCTAAGGCCAACTCCATCGCGCGTTGATGCATCTCGCTCCAGAACATTTTGTTGGCGGCGCCGAGTGCCATCACACCAAGATCTTTTTTGTCGGCCAAGTTTGCACCAAGTGAGCGCAAACCATTGAACCTCAGAATTTGAATCTTGGTATAGAACTGCATCAACCGCTGGCGCACGAGACCGTCACAAATCTGACCGTTTTCGACTGCGGCGGCCACCATTAGTCGGTACTCCTCTTCAAAGCGCCGGAAGCCCGTCGTTGCGCTCATACCTCGTTCGAACGCCAGCGTTGAGTTGGCCACCTTCCAGCCGTTGTTCATTCCACCCACCACGTTGTCTTTCGGGCAACGAGCATCGGTAAAGAACACCTCACAAAACTCTGCCGTTCCGTCAGGCTGGGTGATGCCACGCACTTCAACGCCTGGTTGACGCATCGGCACGAGCAAATAGGAAATACCTTTGTGCTTTGGCGATGTCGGGTCGGTGCGCGTGAGCAAGAAGCAATAGTCGGCGTGGTGGCCGCCGGTAGTCCACACTTTTTGGCCGTTGATGATCCACTCGTCGCCATCCAAAACGGCGGTGGTCTTGAGACTGGCCAAGTCGCTGCCGCTGTTGGGCTCGCTGAAGCCCTGGCACCAGCGCACCTTGCCCGAAAGAATCTGCGGCAAAAATTCTTTCTTCTGCTCTTCGGTGCCGTACTGCAACAACGTCGGGCCGACCAAGGTGTCGCCAAAAAAGTCGCCACGCATCGGTGCGCGTGCTCGCGCGAACTCTTCGTTCAGCACCACACCTTGCAGGGTCGACAACCCTTTACCGCCGTACTCTTTCGGCCAGGTCGCACAAATCCATCCACCGGCAAACAACTTGTCCGGCCACTCGTCATTGAACTTCTTGCGTGCCGCCGATGACAGTTCAAAACCGTCTGCAAACCATCCCTGCGGGAGATTCGTCTCGAGCCAGGCTCGCACTTCGAGCCGAAATTCCTCAACGTCGGGCGGATAGGTAATGATGCTGGAAGACATTCCCTTATTCTGGCGGGAAGTGCACGGCCAGAACGATTCGTGCGCAGTCAGGGTCGTAGAGTGTGGCGCGTGACCGTTACCGATGTGCCCGCCACCACACGCTGGACGGCCCAATGGAAAGAGCTCTATGAAGAAGTCATCAACACCGGCTTGTGCACCGGGTGCGCCGGGTGCGTGATTGCGTGTCCGCACGATGTGATTGGCTACGAACACGAAGAAGGCAAGTACAAGCCGTTTCATCTTGAAGAAGAACTGGGCCTCACCAATTGTGGCCACGGTGAAAAAGGTTGCACTTCGTGCACCCGGGCCTGCCCACGGTTTCGCAACTGGGAACAAGACGCCGACCAGCACCTTTTTGGCCAAACCCGCAAAGACGACCAGATGTATGGCCAATACCGCCAACTGCTCCTCGTGCGTGCCGCCGATGACGAAACGCACAAAAAAGGCCAGGACGGTGGCTTCGTGGGTGCGATGCTCATCTGGTTGCTGCAGCACGATTACATCGATGCAGCCCTCACGAGTTTCTTAGAAGGCGACGGCACGAGCTGGAAGGCCAAGCCCGGTATCGCCCGCACGCGTGAAGAAGTGCTGGCATCGTCAGGAAGTCGCTACACGTACTCGGCCAACACCTTGGCCATCAAAGAAGCCGCCGAGGCGGGTTTGCAGCGCATCGCACTGGTCGGCATGAGTTGTCAGTCTTCGGTACTGCCCGTGATGTGGACCCGCAAGGCCGGCAAAATTGGCAAACCTTTCTTGTTCAACATTGGTCTGCTGTGCTCCAAGACTTTTGACGATGCCATTTTCGAAGAGTTGTTCTTGGCCAAATACGGCCTGCGCAAAGAAGACATGGTGAAGATGAACATCAAGGGCGCATTCCAAATCTGGATGCGTGACGGTTCATTCCACGAAATCGATCTGAAGGAATGCCATCAGTGGACACGCGAGGGTTGCAAGATGTGCCCCGACTTTGCTGCCGAACACGCCGACATTTCAACTGGCGGTATCGGCGAGGACAACGACTGGACCTTGTGTGTGGTGCGCACCGAACTTGGTGAAGAGGTGATGAATCGAATGATCAAGGATGGTTCGGTGGTCACCCGCCCGGCCGAGGCCGACGAAAAAGCGATGAAGTTGCTGCGCCTACTCAGCGTGGTGAGTCGACGTCGCTGGCCTGATTTTGCGGAGACGTCGGTGAAAATTGGTGTGCCACCACCAAAGAAAAAAGCTGACGGCACCGCACCTGCTGCGCACTAGCCCCGTGTTGATGGTTTTTTATTTTGGCCGCCCGCCAATTGCACGGCACGCTGAAACACATCGTCCAACATGGATTCGGTCAGGCGCCCCGTAAACGTGTTTTGCTGGCTCGGGTGATACGAACACACCAGGGTTACCTCCCCCGCCGGCACGACTAGCCCGTGGGCAAACTTGGGGCGCGGTGACACCGCAAAGTATTCACAGGCAGCCACGTAGGCAAAGCCACCGAGGCACACCACCACTTGTTTGTTGACCAGCATCGTCAACTCGCGATCAAGAAAACTTGCACACCGCTTGCGCTCGAGCGGTAGGGGTTTGTTGTCGGGTGGCGCACAGCGCACCGCAACGGTCACCCACGCGTCGTGCAGTGTCAAGCCATCATCACGTTGCTGCGACGTTGGCTGATTCGCCAGCTCCGCTTTATGCATTGCCCGAAACAACCAATCGCCACTGCGATCACCCGTAAAAACTCGCCCCGTGCGGTTTGCCCCGTGGGCACCAGGGGCCAACCCCAACACGACGATGCGTGCTGCTGCATCACCAAAACCAGCAATTGGTTTACCCCAATAGGTTTCGTCACGGTAGGCGGCGCGGCGTTCTTTGGCCACCGTATTGCGCCACCGCACGAGACGCGGACAGGCAGTACATGCCTCGATTTCACGGCGCAGCCGCACATGCGTGTCGCGTGTCGCACGCTCAGGTCCGCCCATAATCCGTGACGCTACGAGATGTCGGGATAGGTTGAGCGTTCATGTCTGTCAAGCCGACACTGGTCTTGCTGGTTCGCCACGGCACCACACCAACAACCGGAAAAATCTTGCCGGGTCGCGCCCGCGGATTGCACTTGGCCGAGAGCGGCAAACAACAAGCCGTGCGTGTCGCTGAGCGAATCGCCGAAATCGGCAAGGTCGGGGCGATTTACACCTCCCCGCTGGAGCGTGCCCGCGAGACGGCAGCACCGATTTCGCGCGCCATGAAAATGCCGGTACGCATCGAGCGCGGCCTTTTGGAGTGCGACTTCGGAACCTGGACGGGCCAGGCACTACAGCGTCTCTACAAAAAGCCTGAATGGACCACCGTGCAGCGGGCGCCGAGTTCGTTCCGGTTTCCTCAAGGTGAAAGTTTCGTCGAGATGCAGTCGCGAATGGTTAGTGCTCTTGACGTGATTCGCCGACGTCACGCAGGCAAGACCGTGGTCTGCGTGTCGCACGCCGACCCCATCAAAGCGGCGGTTGCCCACGCCATGGGCACACCACTCGACTTGTTTCAGCGCATCGTCATTTCGACCTGCTCGGTAACTGCAATCTTGTACACCGACTTGGCGCCAATCGTGCTCACGGTCAACTCCACCGGTGGGTCATTGCGCGAATTGCGGCCATCGTGACGATGTACCGCGACTACGAGTCGGCAGATGCATTCACCGCTGGTGTCATCGGGCTGCCAGGTGCTCGCACGTTCTTCCTGCAAATCGGCGATACGAGCGACCTGCTTTCCATCAAGTGCGAAAAAGAGCAGATTGCCGCCCTCGCATCGTTCATCCGCAAGACGCTCGATGATGCCCCAGCAGTGTCTGACCGCACGGCCGCCAAGCCGAAGTTCATCGAGCCCAGTGATGCAGTGTTCGCCCTCGGCACCGTCGGGCTGGCCTATGACCGTCGCGACAATCAATTGGTGTTGCAGTTCGAGGAAATCACGCCGGACGATGAGCCGGAATTTGATGCGGGTCGGGTGCGTGTTCGTATTTCGCCCACACAAGCCATTGCCTTCTGCGAACACGCTGAGCAACTCGTGCGGGCTGGGCGACCACCGTGCGTGTATTGCGGGTTGCTCGTCAATCGCGATGGACACCTATGCCCGAAGATGAACTGACGCCCGACTCACTCCTGCGCCACGGGGATATCGAAATTGAAATGCGTATGCCGTATAGCAGTAATGCCACGTTTATGGTGCGTGTAACCCACGGCGAGCATTCCCACCGTGCGATCTACAAGCCGCTGCGCGGCGAACGCCCGCTGTGGGATTTTCCACCAGGCCTGTATCGACGCGAAATTGCCGCCTACCGCCTCGCCCTGGCGATGGGCTACGACTTTGTGCCGTTGACCATCTTGCGTGACGGCCCACTCGGTGAGGGTTCACTGCAGATGCTCGTTGATGCCAACTTTGAGCAGCATTACTTCACCCTGTTTGAGTCGCGCCCCGACCTCCACGACCGATTTCGCGACATTGCCATATTCGACATCGTTTCCAACAACAGTGACCGCAAGTCGGGTCATGTCCTCATCGACTCCAACAACCACATCGCGGCAATTGACCACGGGTTGTGTTTCTCGGCTGACTTCAAACTCCGCACCGTCATTTGGGAATTTGGTGGTGAGGAAATTTCCGCCGCCGCACTGCAAGCGATCGAGCGGGTAGCGACGACCCTGCCCCCTGATGTGTCATCGCTACTCGAGGCCGATGAAATCACGGCTTTCGGCGAGCGAGCGGCGTGGCTGTTGGAACACCAACGTTTTCCCGTTGACGAAAGCGGGCGGCGCTACCCCTGGCCGCTTGTGTGACCGACTGCTGTGGTCGTTGCGGTGTTAGCCGCGCGCCTTGAGCGCTGCGATCAGTTTCGGCAGCACCTTGTGCAGGTCTCCGACGATGCCAAGATCGGCCACCGCGAAAATTGGGGCTTCTTTGTCTTTGTTGATCGCAATGATGTTCTTGGAACCCTTCATCCCCACCATGTGTTGGGTCGCACCGGAAATGCCGGCGGCGATGTACACGCTGGGCTTCACCACTTTGCCGGTTTGACCAACTTGATACGAGTACGGCACCCAGCCGGCATCCACGATTGCTCGTGAGGCGCCCGGCGCAGCGTGCAGCAACTTGGACAGTTCTTCAACCATCGCAAAATTCTGTGACTCGCCCAAACCCCGACCGCCTGCAACGACGATGTTGGCTTCGTCAAGTTTTGGTCCGCTCGTTTCTTCGACATGTACCGCCAAGACCTTGGCAGCGGCAGTTTTACCTGTGTCAGGCACGGTGACGGTGACAACTTCGGCTGGCGCACCACTGCACTCTTCGGCGGCAAAACTCTTCGGTCGGAACGACGCGAGGTGTGGGCCAGAACCCGTGAAGGCAGCGGCGAACAGCACGTTTCCACCGAAAATCGGGGTGGTGGCGACCACTTCGTCACCGTTGACGACGATGTCGACGCTGTTGGTCAGCACCGTGACGCCCAGCTTCACCGAAAGACGTGCAATCGTGTCACGACCGTCGTAGTTCTGTGGAAACAGAATGAGATCGGGCTTGTCGCCGCCGGCGATGAGCGCCTGCATCGCGCTGGCCGCAGCGACACCGGCAAAGCGACCACCGAGGTCGCCCGTTGAAAACACCTTCTTCGCACCGAATTTTCCGAGTGCCTCGGCCAAACTTGCACCATCACCGGCCACGAAAGCCGAAACATTGGGCGTGAGACTGCGCGCCTTGGTGAGCAGTTCAGCGGTGAAACTAGTGATTGTTCCGTTGCTGCCTTGAGCGAAAACCCAGATGTTGTTGACGGCCATGATGTGCTCCTTAGATGACTTTCAGTGTTTCGAGGAAGGCCACGATTTTGTTGAATGCTTCGCCGTCGTCTTCGATGACTTGGCCCGCCTGGCGTGCCTCGGCTTGCGTCACCGACGACACTTTTTGCCCGGCACCTGACCAGCCAACCGGCGACACACCGAGATCGGTGGCAGTAACGGTGACGATTTCTTTCTTCTTGGCATCCATGATTCCTTTGAAACTTGGGTAGCGCGGTTCAACGACACCCGCCGTCACGCTCACGAGGGCGGGTAGCGGGCACTCGACTTCGTCGTAACCGGCTTCGGTCTGTCGATCGATCTTCAACACGCCACCATCGACCTTGACCTTTTTGGCGAACGTAACCGACGGCAGGCCGAGTACTTCAGCAATCTGCTCGGGCACGGTGCCGGTGTAACCGTCGGTTGACTCGGTTGCGGCAATCACAAGATCGGGCATCCCGAGTTTTTGCACCGCTGCGGCGAGCACCTTGGCCGTGGTCAGTGCGTCAGAACCTGCGAGCGCCGGATCTGACACGAGCACGCCACGTATCGCACCCATTGCGAGTGCAGTGCGCATGCCCGACGTTTCACCGTTGGGCGCCATCGACACGATGCTCACTTCTCCACCACCGGCTGCGGTCACCAACTGCAACGCCATTTCCACGCCGTAGGCATCGGAGTCGTCGAGGATGAGCTTGCCGTCACGCTTCAAAGCGTTCGTTGATGGGTCGAGCGAGCCCGGCGTGGCGGGATCGGGAATTTGTTTGACGCAGACGACGATGTTCATGACCTTCATTGTTACCGCTGAATCAGCGTCGTGAAGAATCAGCCCGAGAAGAAGGGCTCGGGCTCACTGTGACCTGTGTCAAGCGTGCAGCGAGCCTCAGATACCGTGGCAGGGCGTGCGAATTCTGTTGATCGTCAATTCCTTCGCCACTTCAGTGTCCCCCCGCAACACCGTGCAGGTGCACCAATATCTGGCTCGTCATCACGACGTGCAGGTGGTCGAAACAAGTGAGCGTGGACATGCCACCCGCTTTGCCGCCGACGCCGTGTTGCGTGGTCTCGATGCCGTCATCGCTTTCGGTGGCGACGGCACGCTGAACGAGGTCGCCACTGGTCTGGCCGGCAGCACCACCGCCCTCGGCGTACTGCCGGGTGGGTCCACCAACGTGTTTGCGCGGTCGCTCGGCATGGCGAATGACCCGCTACTCGGCGTCACCCAGCTCACCGCCGGCCTTGACGGTGGTCTCATCACACCGATTGGCCTTGGTGAAGCCAACGGTCGCTACTTCACCTTTCACGCCGGGATCGGATATGACGCCGAGGTCGTACGACAAGTAGAGCGCACGTTGAGTTTCAAGCGACTCGTTGGTCAACCGCTCTTTGCCTTCTCCGCCTTGAAGACATGGTTCTTTGATTATGACCGAAAGTTTCCCCACTTCTCCGTGGAGATCGATGGCCGCAAAGTTCCAAATGGCTTTTCTACGATCGTGCTCAACACCAACCCGTACACCTACGTGGGCAAGCGTGCAGTCGAACTTTCGCGTGCAGCATCACTCGAAAAACGTCTCGTTGCAATCACGTTCCGTCGTCTGACCACACCACTCATGTTGTCCACGCTGTGGGGTGCGCTGCGCCACGGTGGCATCGCCGCCCGCCGCGGTATCGAAATTACCGAGGACGTCGAGCAAGTGGTCTTTGATTTCCCCGCCCCGTTCAGTTATCAACTTGATGGTGACTACATCGGTGACACCACGACGCTCACCGTGCGACATCACGACGCTGCACTCCGCTTGATCAAGCCGATGCTCGTCGAGTATTAATTCCACACCCGCAGATAGGTGCACTGCTCAGGCGCGCTCGCGCACCACGCTGAGCCCGATGTCGGGCACGTTCGTGCAGATGCCATCGACACCCCAGCCGATAAGTTCGCGCATGCGTTGCGGGTCATCGCATGTCCAGGTATTTACCTGCAGACCGTGTTGGTGGAAGGTGTCAACCATCTCCTGCGTCACGCGCGACACCTCGGGATGCACTGCAACATGGCCACCTGTCTGCAGATCGCGCGCCAGCTTGTCGGCGTCGGGGATTGCAACGGTGAGCCACGCGGTTGGTAGCTGCGGCCACGCGGCGTGTGCGCGATCAATGGTGGTGCGGCGAAAACACGACAATAAATAGCGATGCGGGTCGCCATGCTCTGCGACCCGTCGTCGCAGCACGTCGAGTACGGCAGTGGTGCGGTGGTCGTCGGCATCAAAGTCGGGTTCGGTACGAAAATTCTTGATTTCGACGTTCACCCACATGTCGCCACAGGCATCAAGTGCTTCGTCCAACGTCGGAATGAAATTTGGCAGATGTTCCTTGCGCAGCTGCACGATGAGTCGGCCGTCGGCGAGCCCCGGGTCGTGATGCACGACTAGTTCGCCGCTGGCGCACTGGCGAACATCGAGTTCCACCGCATCAGCCCCCAGCTCGTGCGCCAACAGAAACGCCTGTATCGTGTTCGCACGTGCCGCTTTTGAAGCACCGCGATGGGCCATTATTTGGGTGGTTGTGCGCATGTTGAACGGAAAGCCTCGGTGGCGAAAGAGTACTCAATTTGCCCCTTGTGTTCGGGCCGTAAGCCACTTAGCCTGACGCTCTCATGTCAATCCTTGCCCAAAGCCTCGCCCTTGGTTCCGCTGACTACACCTGGCGAGTGAATGCCAATTGTCGGGCGATCGATCCAGAAATGTTTTTCCCGATTGGCAATACGGGTGAGGCGTTGAGACTCTTGGTGCGGGCTCGTGCAGTGTGTTCTGACTGCGGTGTACGCAAAGAGTGCTTGGAGTTTGCTCTCGCCACGAATCAGGATTGCGGCGTATGGGGTGGCACGAGCGAAGAAGAGCGACGCGACATTCGCCGCCGCAACACCGCAGCACGTCGCGCCAGCCTCGCCTAGCGCGTAGCGC
>JAEMQQ010000056.1:0-2258 GCA_016463775.1 Ilumatobacteraceae bacterium
ATCCGGCTAATGAGACATCTCGCTACCGACACACGCGAGTCGCCGTTTTTCGGGGGTCTGGAATGTTGATTCGTGGTCACGATCATCACGCGATGCATCATCTTTATCCGCGTGTGCCGCACTATCGCCTGAAATCACTATGGAAAGAACTCGCACCCGATCTGGTCCAACGAGGCGTGCGTGCAGAAGGTCGAGCTGCCGGCGCAACGCACCCAGTGGCTTGGTAGTAAGCGCAAACCTAGCGAGATTCCCGCTGGTCATGTAGCGACGGTGTGTGTTCGTTGACCTGCAGGATTTCTGCGAGGGTGGTAACCCATGGCTGAAGTGATTCTGTTGGCAAATTTCATCGCTACGGCAATCATGGTGGGTGTAATTTGGTTCGTGCAGTGGGTGCATTATCCACTGTTGGTAACTATTGCAGCGGATAATTCGGTTGATGTCGCAATCCAAGTAGCCAAGCAACACCAGCGACGCACCGGCCAAGTTCTTGCGTTGCCAATGGCTATTGAGGGTTTTTCTACACTCGGTCTTTTGATCATTCGTCCCGATGCCGTGAGTTTCGTTTTGCCGTGGTTCGGAGCGGTATTGCTGGCTGTTGCCCTCGGTAGCACGGTGCTGTTGTCTGTTCCACTGCATGCGAAGTTGGCGACCAACCCGACTGCAGATATTGCCCGTCGGCTTGTCGTGACAAATTGGCTACGTACGGTTGCTTGGACTACGCGAGGTGCCATCTGCACGACAATGGTGCTGCAGGTTGTTCGGTCATAACCTAAAGCAGTGAATTACCCCGAAATTTGCCCGAGTCCGGTGCGTCGGGCGGTCATGAAACAAGGTTGGTATGACCTTGCATACATCCACTATCGGTATGGTGTCGAAGAGGTCGCAAATGTGCTGCCGGAGGGTCTGGAAGTCGACGTGTGCGACGGCTCGGCGTGGGTCGGGTTGGTTCCGTTTTCGATGCGCGGCATCGGAATCCCGGGTTTGCCAGCAGTGCCATATTTCGGTTCATTCCCCGAGGTAAATGTGCGCACCTATGTGCGATACAACGGTGTGCCTGGGGTGTGGTTCTGCTCTCTTGACATCAACCGACTGCTGCCAACTGTTGTTGCACGCACGACCTATACGTTGCCTTACTGTTTTGGGCGAGCAAGCAACAAACGAGTGGGCGATGAGCTGACAACAATGGTGGAGCGGCGCTGGCCACGCAGTGACAACCCTGCCAGCACCGACATTCGGCTGAAGATTGGTGATCGAATACCTGCGCCGACACCACTAGAGATCTTTCTCAGTGCACGGTGGGGGCTGTACACGACAACTCGTCGTGGCGGATTACGTTATGCACCAATTTCACACGCACCTTGGCAGTTGCGGCGCGCAGAAATCACTTCACTAGATGATTCGCTGATCACTGCAGCAGGCTTCGCTGCACCGACAGTTGCCAAAAATGGCGAACCGCATGTGATGTTTTCAAGTGGTTTGCCCGTACGAATCGGGCTACCGAGGCAGGTCAACCGAGTTGAATGACGTTATGTGGGCGTGGTACTGGCCATCGGGTATTTGAGCGTGTTGCTGGAAGCTGTCAATTGCTTCGGTCATTATCCAGCCGCCTTCTGCTCAAATGTGCAGCGCCTGCGCACCTAGCCAGCGAATGTAAGCGGATGATTGGCAGCTTGTAGAAAAACGAACTCGCACAACTTGCGTCTGCCTTCGAGAAACCCGGTCCGCATCGTTAGCGTTGATGAAATGCCCGACCTACAAATGTTCCCAGCGAATCCTGACTACATCCAAATTCATACCCGTCGGTACGAGGTGCGGGCTTTCCACATGGCTGAAGATCGGCTGATGCTGCGTGGTGTGGTGGTGGATGAAAAGCCTGTCGGGTTGTACATCGAAAAAGACCCTGACCCGCTTTGGATGCATCACATGATTCTCGATCTCGAGATTCACTTTCCTTCACTGGTTATCCAAAAAGCAACCGTCACATTTCGCGAGCACCCACATCTTGATTGCGTCAATATCATTGACCACTACAAAAAGTTGGAAGGCATGTCGATCACCCGTGGGTTCAATGCAAAAGTGCGTGAGTTGTTTGCCGGCCCACGGGCCTGCACCCATACCACGGCATTGTTGCAGGCGATGGCACCAGTCGCCGTGCAAAGCATGTGGTCGATGCGCGTTGCATCGGCGCGTAGTCGCGGGGCGTCGATTGAGCAACTTGGTGTCGGCCCCCAGACTGCGAGCCCAGTCAACACCTGTCA
>JAEMQQ010000056.1:2358-4024 GCA_016463775.1 Ilumatobacteraceae bacterium
AAGTTTGTTGTGACCTGTGAAGACATTCGTGAAGAGCACGGTCGCGAAGTTGGCCGGCTGGTGCGTCGTGCGGTGTGCAGTGCGGTAATCACCAACCCGTTGGCTGGCCAACCTGGCGCTGACCTTGCCGAACTTGAAGCAATGGGGGCTGAAATCTCCGGACAACTTGCCGAACGTGCTTTGGCGGCTCTTGGTGTTGCAGCAGGTGACGTGACCGCATATGGCAAGGGGGCCATCGTCGGAACCGCCGGCGAAATCGAACATGCCGCAGCGCTCATGCACCCGCGCTTTGGTGCGCCCGTGCGAAAAACGGTGGTCAAGGGCGACGACATCATTCCGTCCACCAAGAAAATTGGCGGCCCAGGTGCGCACATCACGCTGCCGATCACCAACAAAGACGACATTTGGTCGTTTGACGAAATGGATGCCATTGATGTGTGGATTGCTGACGCGCCGCACGCCAACGAAATTGTGGTGAGCGTCGTGTTGGCCGTTGGTGGGCGCCCGTTTGCGCGCACGAAGAAGCCGTCATGAGTTTCAAGGCAATGATCTTGCTCACACGTCGCGCCAACATGACACACGAGCAATACGAGCAGTGGTGGCTGAGCACACACGTGCCACTTGCCAAGCAATTGCCGGGTTTGCGTGGCGCCACATTCAACGTGGTGCAGAACCCCAGCGCAGGCGAGCCTGATGGCATCACCGAATTGTGGTTTGATACGCGCGAGGCGTTCGACGCTGCTTATGCGAGCGAGATTGGCAAGCAAGTAGTAGCCGATTCAATGGCCAATGTTGCCAGTCGTGTGCGCATGTTCGTTGACGAACACCGCGTTGTTGGCTAACTCGTTTAGGCCTCGACGCTCGTTAGATCGGGCCCAGCAACGATGTTGCCCGTGAAGTGTGCGGCAGCCTGGGCGATCCACTCTGCTTCTTGACCTGGTTGCATTGCTGGCACGTAGTGCGTGAGTACGAGCGTTTTTACCTTGCAACGTGCCGCAGTGCGCCCAGCATCTTCCACCGACGAGTGATAGTCGAGAATGTCATGCAGCCGCGGGGCTTGAGCCGGCAACATCTGTTTCATTATCTCGATGAGGTCGGGTCGCAGCACGGTCTGCACGTAGACATCGGCATCTTTGCACAGTGCATCGAGTTCGTCACACGGCACGGTGTCGCCAGCGAGCGCGGCAACTTTGCCTTCGGCTTCGAATCGGAACCCCACCGTTGGGGCAACGGGGCGGTGGTCGGTGTGGCCGACAATCACCCGCACGTCGCCAATGTTGAATGTGTCGCCGGGTGATACTTCGGTGACGGTGATCTGCATGCCTGGACCAGAACGCAAATCGGCGTGGTGATCAAAGCGGTATTGCTCGTCGAGCGCCAGCATCTGCAGCAGGCCATCAACAACTTTCTGGGTGCCGACTGGGCCATAAATTTGGGTGACAATCGGTTGTGGCGACATGATCCAGCGTGATGTGACGAGATCGTTCAAGTCGCTGATGTGATCACTGTGCAGGTGTGTGAGCAGAATTGCCGAGAGAAACGGTGGAAACAACCCTGCGCCCGTGAGTCGCATTACGCAACCGCGGCCGCAGTCCACCAAAATATGTTGGCCTGCAGCCTGCACGAGTGTTGATGGGCCGGCGCGATTCGCGTCAGGTATCGGGCT
>JAEMQQ010000035.1 GCA_016463775.1 Ilumatobacteraceae bacterium
GATTCGCCATGTGGTCATGCTAAGGCTGTGCCTGCAAGGGGCATCCACCGACATCGTCAGTTAAATCGGTACTTTGGTCACATGCGTCGTCATTGTTCGCGTGCATGTTGCAACGACACTTCAACGATGACACTCTCCTATAACTACGCCACGGCAACCGTGTGGATCGACGATCTTGCGGCCACCACCGATCCGCACGCCTACGACTTGTGTGAGCGCCACGGTCAGCGTTTTGCCCCACCGAGTGGTTGGCGGTTGGAAGACCGTCGCAACCGTTTCCGTGTGGTGCTCCCAAGCCAGCTCGCTGGCTGAGCATCGTGTCTCGTCCTACTTGGGACCCGCCGTTTGGTGAGCGCCCGTACGGCGAGCGGGTCTTTGCACATGAATTGCCCCATGCGGCGACCCCGCGTGTGCGGTACCCGTTCGTGTGGCTGCTGCTCGGTTGGCTCTCGGCCTATGCCGTTGCAACCTTGGTGCAACTGTTCCTGATTGCGGCTTTCGACGTTTCTGAAACTGCCAGCGAACAACCCGACTGGTTCCTGCTGGCCGGTGCGCTGTCACTATGGGTGCCCCAGCTCACGCTGCTGGTGTTGTTTTCCCAACGGATGGGAACGGCAGCGTTCGTCGACGACTTTCGTTTGCGTTTTCGGCTGGTCGACTTGTGGGGGGTGCCGCTCGGTGTGTTGTCGCAGGTGCTGCTCGTCGGCCTTGTTACTTGGCCGTTTCGCGTGTGGTTTCCCGATGCCTTCGACCCCGTCGAAGTGGAGGATCGGGCGCGTGGGCTGTATGACTCTGCCCGCGGCCCGTGGTTGATCGTTCTCGGCTTCATCGTCGTGCTCGGGGCACCAGTCGTCGAAGAACTCGTCTACCGCGGCTTTCTGCAAGCCGGGCTGCAAAGCCGTCTGAACGACATCGTCGCCATCCTCATCACCGCGGTCTTTTTTGCCGGTGTGCATGGTCGCATCGCCGAACTACCCGGACTCTTCACGTTTGCATTGGTGCTGGGTATCGCCTTCCAGATGACCAGACGTCTTGGCATGTCGGTTATCGCTCACGTAGCGTTCAACGCCACTGGGCTGGCCTTCCTCGCCCTCACCTGATCACGAGAACGCCAAACCCACCCCGCACATGTCGAACCCCGCCGAACCCCAGACCGACAGCGTCGGCACAAGTGATGCAGAAGATTCGCAGAGTACGGTCACCGAGCGGCGCGTCGTGTCGCCACGTGACCTCATTTTTCTTGAGCGCCGCACGCAACTCGCACTAGCTGCAGCGCTCATCATCATCACCACGTTGATGGTGTTTTTTACCCTGCAGCCGTCCCTCATCTTTCGCAACAACACCCCAACCGGCGGCGACATGGGTGCGCATGTGTATGGCCCGGCTTATCTGCGCGACCATTTGTTGACCTCATTCCGCTTGCAGGGCTGGAGCAACGACTGGTATTCCGGTTTGCCGATCTATCGCTTTTACATGGTGGTGCCGGCGTTGTTCATCTTGTTGCTCGACATCGTGCTGCCCTACGGCATCGCGTTGAAGTTGGTCGCCGTCATGGGTTTGCTGGCGCTGCCCGTGTGTACATGGTTATTCGGTCGCCTGGCGCGACTTGCATTCCCGATACCCGAACTGCTCGTCGTTGCGAGCACGGTGTTTTTGTACGACGAGAGTTTTACGATTTACGGCGGCAACATTGCCTCGACGATGGCGGGGGAGTTCTCCTTTTCGATCGCCTTGGCGTTCTCGGTACTCGGTTTCGGTGTGTTCATCCGCGGGCTGGAAACCGGTGGCTACCGAATTGCCGCGACCATGCTGCTGGCCGTAGCGGCACTTTGTCATGGCATCGTCCTGCTGTTCGTCTTCCTCGGCTACCTACTCATCTTGGCGCTGCACCGCGACCCCGCCAAGTGGAAGTTCGGCTTGCCCGTCATCGGTACTGCAGCGCTGCTCTCCGCATTTTGGGTGGTGCCATTCGTCCTGAACCACTCCTATATGACCGACATGAAATACGAGCCACAACCGACTGGCTACGGCGAGTCATTCGTCGACATGTTCTTTCCACTGCACCCCGTGTTCAACGTGATTGTGACGGGGTTTGCGCTCGTCGGTTTTGTCTCGGCTTTATGGCGACGGAATCAGACGGCATCATGGATGGGCATTTTCGGCGTGGTTCTGGCCATCGGTGTGTTCGTCGCCCGCGAGAGTCTGCCGATCATCGGGTTGTTGTGGAATCCCCGCATCCTGCCGTTCTTGTACCTACTGCGTTACATGCTGATGATGGTCGGTATCTACGAAACCGTCGTGGCCGTCGCACGATTCGTGAGTCTTGAACGGGCCGCTGCCCGCGTCGCAAAGACGGGCGAAGAACAAGTGTTGGCGACGTCACAGCGTGGCCGTTTGAACTTCAACGTCGTGACTGCCATCGTCGTGTCGTTGGTGTGCCTGAGCATCATCGGTTTCCGGTTTCAGGAGTTGCCGTTCGCCAGCCTGCGCGCCGAGCAAGACGGCAGTCAGCGCTATGGCATCGGCCCGTTCACCGTGCCGGCTTCCAACGACGGCTTCGTCGATGGTTGGGCGCGCTGGAATTTCAGTGGCTACGAGGGCAAGAATGCCTACGGCGAATATCGCGCCATCGTCGAGACGATGAAACAAATCGGCGAAGACCCGCGTCACGGCTGTGGTCGCGCATTGTGGGAAAACAACGGCGAGCTGAACAAATACGGCACCACGATGGGGCTCATGTTGCTGCCACATTGGACGGATGGCTGCATCGGCAGCATGGAAGGCCTCTTTTTTGAAGCGTCGGGCACCACGCCGTACCACTTCATCACTGCAGCTGCGATGTCAAAGCAGAGCAGCAATCCCGTGCGCGAACTTCGTTATGACGACAACAAAGCTGCGCTCGGCGTGCGCTACCTGCAGGAACTTGGCGTGCGGTATTACATGGGCTTCACACCCGAAGCCGTTCGAGAGGCATCGGCACAACCGGCACTGCGAGAAATTGCCCGCACCGGCCCATGGGTGGTGTACGAGGTTGCCGGCAGCGACCTGGTCGTGCCGCTCGCAGTCCAGCCGGTCGTGATCGATGGCATCGTCGACGATGAATCCCTAATGGCCCACTCGGGCGATGCCAAGGAACGTTGGTTGGAGCTTGGCACGAGTTGGTTTCAGAACCCCAACGACTGGGTTGCGATGCCGGTGGCCGACGGGCCCGACGAGTGGCAGCGGGTGTCGGTCGCCATCGATATGGCTCGCCGCATCGGTGAACCCGACGAATCATCGCGGCGCGTCGACGTCGTGGTGCCGAACACACCAATCGAGGTCGTGAATGTCGCTCCCCCCATCGTTTCTGGTGTCGTGCAAGGTCGCAGCAGCGTGTCGTTCCGGGTCGACAAAATCGGCACGCCAATTTTGGTGCGCACGAGTTATTTCCCCAATTGGAATGTGTCCGGTGCGCAGGGCCCGTATCGCGTCGCTCCGAACATGATGGTCGTTGTGCCGACCCAAAACGAAGTGACACTCAGTTTTAGTTGGTCGTTCCTTGACGTGCTGGCGTACGCGCTGACCATCGTCGGCATCGTGGTGCTCGTGCGATGGCGTCGTGCGCGGCGCGTTGCCGACTACAACTAGTCTGAGCGCGATGCCGAACCTCGACGCGGTGGTCAAGGCCTACGACGTGCGCGGTACGGTGCCCGATCAACTCGACGAGTCACTGGCCCGCGCCTTCGGTGTCGCTTTTGCCCGGTACACCGGGGCAACATCGGTGGTGGTCGCCCACGACATGCGCCCATCGGGGCCGGGCCTCGTGGCCGCTTTCGAAGACGGCGTCACGTCATGCGGCGTATCGGTGGTCAACCTCGGTTTGGCGAGCACCGACCTGTTGTATTACGCCAGCGGCAGCATGAACCTGCCCGGTGCAATGTTCACCGCATCGCACAATCCGGCCCAATACAACGGCATCAAACTCTGCAAAGCGGGTGCTCGCTCGATTGGCATAGACAGTGGGCTCAGCGAAGTGCGCGAGTTGGCGCGCGCCGTGCTTGGCACACAAATAATCGGTGATCGTGGCAAGGTGACGAAGCGAAATTTGCTCGCCGACTTTGCCGACCATGTGCTGTCGTTCGTCGATGTCGTTGAATTGCGGCCACTCAAGGTGGTTGCCGACACTGCGAATGGCATGGGCGGTCTCGTCGTGCCCGCGGTGTTCGATCGTGTGTCAGCAGTCGACTTGGAGGTCATGTACGGCGAGCTCGACGGCACGTTTCCGAACCATCCTGCCGACCCCATTCAGCCGGCGAACCAGCGTGATCTGCAGGCCCGTGTCGTTGCCGGTGGCTTCGATGTGGGGTTGGCTTTCGACGGTGATGCCGACCGCGTGTTCCTCGTTGATGAACTCGGCCGCACGATGTCGGGCAGCACCACGACTGCGATTCTGGCGAAGGTGTTCCTGCGCCGCACACCAGGTGCCACGATCCTCTACAACCTCATCTCGTCCCGGGCGGTGCGCGAGGTCATCGCTGAAAGTGGTGGAACCGGGATTCGCACCCAAAATGGTCACAGCTATATGAAGGGCATCATGGCCGACACGGGTGCGGTATTCGCCGGTGAGCACAGCGGTCATTACTACTTCGCCGACAACTATCGAGCCGACAGCGGGCTCATCGCTGCGCTCGTCGTGCTCGAAGAGATGAGCCGTACGGGCCTGCCACTTTCGAAGTTGCGCGAGCCGGTCGAGCGTTATGCCAGCAGTGGCGAAATCAACATGCAGGTGAACGACATCGACGCCATCATCGCTCGCGTCGCCGAAAAATATTCGATGTATCCGCAAGATCGACTCGATGGGCTCACCGTTGATTGTGGCGACTGGTGGTTCAACGTGCGGTCATCCAACACCGAGCCGCTGCTGCGCCTCAATCTCGAAGCGACCACCCGCGAGCAGTGCGACACCCATGTGGCGGCACTGCTGCAACTCATCACGGCCTGAACTCGTAGCATTGGGGCGATGAGCACCATTGATGCCAGGTTGTTGGCGATTCTTGCCTGCCCACAAGACAAAGGTTCGCTGTATTTCATCGCCGACGAAGATGCGCTGTACAACCCGCGCCTGCAGCGTCGCTATGACGTGCGCGACGGTATTCCCGTGATGTTGGTCGATGAGGCCACCACGGTCAGCGACGCCGAGCATGCGCGCATCATGGGCAAAGTCGCCGCCGAGGGCATCGCCCCGACGTTCGTCGCGTAGCGAATACACTTGAGCCGTCGGCTGACCCGATTCGGCGCCAGCAGGCCCCAGTCCGACGGAAAACAAACGCAGTCGTAGAAACGGGGTCAGTCATGTCAACATCCACTTTTGCCCAGCGCAAGGACTTTCGCGTTGCGGATCTCTCGATGGCGCCGTTTGGTCGCAAGGAGATCCACCTGGCCGAGCACGAAATGCCAGGTCTGCGGGCGCTGCGCAAGGAATATGGTGCATCGAAGCCCCTCAAGGGTGCACGTATCTCCGGCTCGTTGCACATGACCGTGCAGACCGCGGTGTTGATCGAAACACTCGTCGAACTCGGCGCTGAAGTGCGTTGGGCAAGTTGCAACATTTTCTCGACCCAAGACCACGCTGCGGCAGCAGTCGCAGTCGGGCCGAACGGCAGCGTCGAGCAACCCAACGGCGTGCCCGTCTTTGCCTGGAAGGGCGAAACGTTGGAAGAGTATTGGTGGGCGACCGAACAGATGATGACATGGCCCGATGGTGACGGCCCGAACATGATCCTCGATGACGGTGGGGATGCGACACTGCTCTTGCACAAAGGTGTCGAGTACGAAAAAACTGGTCAGGTGCCTGATCCCACGACTGCCTCCAATCCCGAGTTGGCGATCGTGCTCGGGTTGTTGCATCGCACACTGAAGAACGACCCGACGAAGTGGACCCGCATGACCAAGGGCATCCGCGGTGTCACCGAAGAAACGACGACCGGTGTGAAGCGGTTGTACAAGATGCATGAACGTAATGAGTTGCTCTTTCCGGCGATCAACGTGAACGACAGCGTCACGAAGAGCAAGTTCGACAACTTGTACGGCTGTCGACATTCGCTGATCGACGCCATCAACCGGGCCACCGACGTGATGATCGCCGGAAAATTGGCGGTGGTGTGCGGTTACGGCGACGTGGGTAAGGGCTGTGCACAAAGTTTGCGTGGGCAAGGTGCGCGCGTCATCATCACCGAAATCGACCCGATCAATGCGCTGCAAGCAGCGATGGAGGGATACCAGGTTGATGTGCTCGAGGCGGTCGTTGGCGACACCGACATCTTCGTTACGGCAACGGGCAACGAAATGGTGGTGACGGTCGAGCACATGGCAGCCATGAAGCACAACGCCATCGTCTGCAACATCGGCCACTTCGACAACGAGATCGACATGGCGGGTCTGGCCCGCAGCGGTGCGATACGCGACGAACTGAAGCCCGGAACCGATTTGTGGACGTTCCCCGACGGTCACGCAGTCATCGTGCTCGCCGAAGGTCGGTTGGTCAACCTCGGTTGTGCAACGGGCCACCCGAGTTTCGTGATGAGCTGCTCGTTTTCCAACCAAGTGATCGCTCAAATCGAGTTGTTCAACAATCTGGCGAAGTACCCAATCGGTGTGTACGTGCTACCGAAATACCTCGATGAGCGAGTGGCACTGTTGCATCTCGGTGCACTCGGTGCGAAGTTGACGAAACTCAACGACATTCAGGCGGAATACCTCGACATGGACCCGCAAGGCCCATTCAAGCCTGAGCACTATCGCTACTAAGTCTGATCGCGACTAGGTCTGCGATAGTTCGCGTTTTAGATGGGGCGTGGCTTCATCGTCAAACGTGGAAGCAGGGGTTGCACGAGCGGGCCGATCGCCACTGCAAAGAGCACGGTGCCGACACCGACCTGGCCACCGAGTAAGAAGCCAACGATCAGCACGAATACTTCGATACTCGTGCGAGCGACACGAAGTTGGATGCCGCGTGCTGCCAGACCCGTCATGATGCCGTCGCGCGGCCCGGGCCCAAGCCCACTGCCGATGTAGAGCGCCGAACCGAACGCAACGATGACGATGCCACCGAGCATCATCACGATGCGAACGATCATCGCATCGACGTTCGGAATGACGTCCAACACAACGTTGGCGACGAGCCCGATTTCCAGTGCGTTGAGGATGGTGCCGAGCCCCGGTTTCTGGCGCAACGGAACCCACACAAAAATCAGCAGGGCTGCACCCGTGAGGATGATGACGGTGCCGATCGCAAGGTCACTCTTCATGGCGACACCCTGATGAAACGTGTCCCATGGCGGGTTGCCAAGCCGTGATTCGATCTGCAGCGAGATACCGACACCAAACAGGGCCAGACCAGTCACACAGCGGGTGATGCGTTCCACCAGACGGTCAGTGGCCATCACTGGCAACGATGATGCATCATCACTTGTCACCACGTCACGGTACTTCACGCTGCGCGACATCGATCGCCTGAATGACGAACTCTTCGTCATTCGCACACCTTTCACCGTCGTGGCACTTGGTTTGTATCGCGGCGAACTTCGTCGGGCGATTCACGCTATGAAGTTTCGCAACTGCCGGTGGATCGCGGTGCGCTTCGGGCGCAACCTCGCGCAGCACCTGCTCGGTGACGAGTCGCACTGGCGGCCCGATGTTGTGACCTGGGCACCGACCACGTCGCGTCGAGTGCGTTTGCGCGGGCACGATCAGTCGGCCATCATCGCCACGGGGTTGGCCCGCACGATACGTGTTCGTCGTCGACGCCTCCTTCGACGAATCGACAACCACGCCCAGACTGGTGCTTCACGCACGGTGCGACAGCGCGGTCCGCAGTTCGTCGCGCGGTCGCACGCGGTGCAGGGTCGAACGATCCTGCTCGTCGATGACGTGATGACGACGGGAACCACACTCATGCGTGCTCGTGAGGCACTGCTGGCGGCGGGTGCACGCGAAGTTCGCTGTGCGGTGATTGCGCACGTAAAAGCGAGGGTGTCTGCGCAGGTAGTGTGATGTCTCTTATGGCCGTGCTGGATCGAATTCTGCGTGCCGGCGAGGGCAAAAAAGTCAAGGCACTGGCTGCCGTCGTGCCCGAAATCAATGCTTTTGAGCCAACGATCGCCGCACTCAGCGACGCTGCACTGCGCGGCAAGACCGCCGATTTCAGGGCTCGCATCGCGCGCGGCGAGACCCTCGACGAGTTGCTTGCTGAGGCCTTCGCCGTCGTGCGCGAGACATCGAAACGTGTCATTGGCCAGCGTCATTACGACGTGCAGTTGATGGGTGGGGCAGCGCTGCACGCCGGCTGGGTTGCTGAGATGCGCACGGGGGAGGGCAAGACCCTTGTTTCAACACTGCCGATTTATCTCAATGCGTTGGCTGGTAACGGTGTGCACCTCATCACCGTGAATGATTATCTTGCCCGTCGTGACGCGGTGTGGATGGGCCAGATTCACCGTTGGCTGGGTCTCAGTGTTGGTCTCGTGGTATCGGGTCTGCGCACGTCTGCTGCCGAAAAGCGGGTCGACTACTCGTGCGACATCACCTACGGCACGAACAACGAATTTGGCTTTGACTACCTGCGCGACAACATGGCGGGTGTCGTTGCCGACAAGGTACAGCGCGGCCACAACTACGCCATCGTCGACGAAGTCGACTCGATTCTCATCGACGAAGCGCGTACACCGCTCATCATCTCGGGTCGCATCGCCGACGCTGCAACCGCGTATTACAAGTTCGCCTCGATCGTGCGCACGATGGTGCGGGGCGTCGACTTCGACGTCGAGGAAGACAAACGCATCGTGGTGCCCACCGAAATCGGCATCGACAAAGTCGAGCAGCAACTCGGTATCGAAAATCTTTATGACGAGGTGCAGCGCAACCTCGTGCATCAGTTGCAGGTCGCGTTGAAGGCGGCGGTGTTGTACCACCGCGACAAGGACTACATCGTGCAGGAGGGTGAAGTAAAGATCGTCGACGAATTCACGGGCCGCATTCTTGAAGGTCGCCGCTGGAGCGAAGGTATCCACCAGGCCGTCGAGGCCAAGGAAGGGGTACGAATCAAGGAAGAAAATCAAACTCTCGCCACGATCACCTTGCAGAACTACTTCCGCATGTACAAAAAGTTGTCAGGTATGACCGGTACGGCACAAACCGAGGCCGCCGAGTTGATGAACACCTACGGGCTGAACGTCGTGCCGATTCCAACCAACCGCGAAATGGTGCGTGTCGACGAGGCCGACCTCATCTTCAAGACCGAAGAAGCAAAGTTCACCAGCGTCGTCGACGACATCGTGGCGCGACACGCACTGGGTCAACCCGTGCTGGTCGGCACCGTGAGCGTGGAGAAGAGTGAAGTGTTGTCCCGCAAGTTGCAGCAACGTGGCGTGGTACACGAGGTCTTGAACGCCAAGCAACACACCCGCGAAGCCCCGATCGTGGCCCAAGCGGGGCGCGTTGGTGCAGTCACCGTCGCCACCAACATGGCGGGTCGTGGTGTCGACATTTTGTTGGGCGGCAACCCCGAAGGTATGGCCCGTGGCCAGGTGCTCAAAGAAGGTCATCACCCCGACACATTGCTGGACGAGTTTGCGCTGCCGGTTCCGCTCGAGGAAATGCCGCTCGACTACATCACCGCGCGCCGCAAGGCCCACGAACGTTTGACGGAGTTGGTGCGTGAATTCACCCAGGTGTGCGAGGCCGAAGGCACAAAAGTTCGTGAACTTGGGGGCTTGTACGTGTTGGGTACCGAGCGCCACGAGAGCCGCCGCATCGACAATCAGCTGCGTGGTCGCGCCGGTCGCCAGGGCGACCCGGGTGCCAGTCGTTTCTACTTGAGCCTGGATGACGAACTGATGCGCTTGTTCGCCACGGGTGCGCTGTCGTGGGTGATGGGTCGCGCCCTGCCTGATGACGAAGCAATTGAAGCCAAGATGGTGACCAAGGCCATCGAGCGTGCACAGAACACGGTTGAGCAGCGCAACGCCGAGATTCGCAAGAACGTGCTCAAGTATGACGAGGTGATGAATGAGCAGCGCAAGATCATCTACCAGCGCCGCGACCAGATCTTGTCGGGAAGCGATCTGAAGTCTGCGGCGATGGAGTACCTCGCCGACGCAGGCGACTCACTCATCGAAGCGCACTGCGTTTCGGAGGCCGACGACGAGTGGGATGTCTCGGGTCTGGTCACCGAGCTCAACTCTTTCTGGCCGCACGGGCTCACCGTTCAACAACTGTCGTCATGTGCCAGTACCGACGAAATGTACGACGCGGTGATGGCCGATGCGTCGGCCTATTACGCGCAACGCGAGGCCCAGCTCGGTGCGGTAACCATGCGTGAAATCGAGCGGCAGGTGATGTTGCGCATCATCGATCAGCGCTGGCGCGAGCACCTCGAAGAAATGGACTACCTGCAAGAGGGCATCAACCTGCGGGCGATGGGCCAGAAGGACCCGCTCACCGAATGGCAGCGCGAGGGCTTCGAGATGTTCGGTGCATTGATGAAGGGCATCGCCCAGGATTTCGTCAAATATGTGATGCACGTGCAGGTGGTGCGCAACGACCCACAGACACCCCAGGTACAAACCGTGCAGAACGTGCAGACATCGGAATCGATCGCAACGGGCGCGCCGTCATCAGCGAAGACGGGCACGCCGAGCCAGAGCACCGTCATCAATTCACCTGACGATTGGTCAAAGACACCGCGCAACGCACCGTGCCCGTGTGGCACCGGCAAGAAGTACAAACAGTGTCACGGCAAGGTCGCGTAAGCCGTCACGGCGGCAACCATGCGTGACTTCACCACCGATATTGCCGAAGTAGCACGTCGGGTCGGCGAGGCCGAGGCCTACCTCAAGATCAGTCAGCTGCGAGTGCGCCTCATTGAACTTGAAGTCGAGGTTGCCAAGCCCGACCTGTGGAACGATCAGGACAACGCCAAGCGTCTGAATAGTGAGTACGCCTCGGTCAGGGGCGACCTTGACGAATTCGACCGCATCGCACGCAACCTCGAAGACATGCAGGTGTTGCACGAGATGGCACGCGAAATTGACGACGCAACCCAGGAGCCCGAAATTGCCCAGAGTGTCACTCGCGCCAGGGCGGCACTCGACGAAGTCGAGTTACGCAGTCTGTTCATCGGTGAGCACGATGAAACCGACGCCATCGTGCAGATCAATGCCAAGGACGGTGGAATCGACGCGCAGGACTGGAGCGCGATGTTGCTGCGCATGTTCACACGATGGGCCGAGCGCCGCAGCTTTCCGATCGAAATGGGCGATATCTCGCACGGCACCGAAGCAGGCATTCTCTCGGCTGACTTCACGGTGCGCGGTCGTTTTGCCTACGGCTTGCTCACCAGTGAGCGCGGCACGCATCGCCTTGTGCGGATCAGCCCGTTCGACAACCAGGGTCGCCGGCAAACGAGTTTTGCCACGGTGCAGATCTGGCCCGTGCTCGCCGAAGTTGACGTCGAGATCAACGATGCCGACATCGACATGGAGGTGTTCCGCGCGTCTGGTGCCGGCGGTCAGCACGTGAACAAAACGTCATCGGCCGTTCGTCTGATTCACAAACCGTCGGGTCTCGTTGCTTCATCACAGCAAGAGCGCAGCCAGCTGCAAAATCGGGAAAACGCGTTGAAGAAGTTGAAGACGCTGGTTGCCGCCCAGATCGTGCAGGAGCGTGAGGTCGAATTGGCGCGCATCGCCGGTAAACAAGCGACCGTCGGTTGGGGCACACAGATTCGGTCGTATGTGTTGCAGCCCTATCAAATGGTGAAAGACCTGCGCACCGATGTGGAATCGGGTAACGTCACCGCGGTGCTGGACGGCGATCTCGACGAGTTCATGGAGGGCTACCTGCGCTGGCGCCGAACCGAGGCTGGTCAATAGATGATCAAACTCGATGGTGTCACCAAGGTGTACGGCACTGACACCGTTGCGGTCGAAGGCGTGTCGTTTGACGTCGCGAAGGGCGACTTCGTGTTCTTGGTCGGGCCGTCCGGCTCGGGCAAATCGACGCTGTTGCGACTGATGAGCCGTGAAGAGGTCGCCACCGAAGGTGATGTCTGGGTGGCGGGTCGCAACGTGTCCGACATGCCGCCTTCACGTGTGCCATTTTTGCGTCGTTCGCTCGGCAACATCTTCCAGGACTACAAGTTGTTGCTCAACAAGACGGTTTTTGAAAATGTGGCATTTGCCCTCGAGGTCATCGGCAAGCCACGTCATGTGATCAACGAGCAGGTGCCGTTCGTGCTCGAGTTGGTCGGATTACAAGACAAGAGCGAGCGACTTCCGAACCAGTTGTCGGGTGGCGAACAGCAGCGGGTGTCGATCGCGCGGGCCTTCGTCAATCGACCACTCATCATGTTGGCCGACGAGCCCACGGGCAACCTCGACCCGGCGACGAGTGAGGGAATCATGGGTTTGCTGCAGGCGATCAACGAAACCGGCACCACCGTCATGATGGCCACCCACGACCATCGTGTGGTCAATGCGATGCGGCGGCGAGTGGTGCAACTCGATCGGGGCGCCGTCGTGCGTGATCAAGAACGTGGGGTCTACGAATAATGATGGCCCGCATCGAATACGCACTGCGCGAAACGTGGGCGAGCTTCCGGCGCAACCTCACGCTCACGATGGCCGCCGTGCTGACCTCGGCCATCGCCTTGCTGCTCGTCGGCACCACGTTCCTCATTCAGCGCGCGTTCGAGAACCTGCTCGTGCAGTGGCGTGGCGACGTGGCCATGATCGTGTTCGTGCGCAGTGACGCCTCGCCCGAGCAGATTGCGTTGATCGACGGCACGCTGCGCGCCGCACCGAGTGTGATCGACGTCGACAAGTTGCGCTACTTCGACAAGGTCGAAAGTTACGCCGAGGCGCAGCGAATTTTCGTCGGTGACCCGGTCACGCTCAGCCTGTTGACCCCCGAGACGATCCCGACCCAATTCAAGGTGGTGCCATTGACGCAGGACACCGATCTGGTGCGCAGCCTCGCCGATCAATACCGCACTTTGCCGGGTGTCGAGGCGGTGGCGCTTGCCGAGGACGAGTTTGAAATCATCTCGACTCTGTCGGCATTCGTGCGCACGGTCACGCTGATCATGTCCCTCGTGCTGTTGGGTGTGGCCATCGGTCTCATCTGGAGCACCATTCGCACGGCGATGTTCGCCCGCCGCCGCGAAATCGAGGTGATGAAACTCGTCGGTGCCACCAACTGGTTCATTCGAATTCCGTTCATGCTCGAAGGTTTGCTCCAAGGTCTGATCGGTGGTGTCGCCTCGTGTGCCGGTGTGTGGGTGCTCAATAGCGCGTGGACGAGCGGTGTTGCCGCCTTCAAGCCCGGTACGGGTATCTCCAGCCTCGTCGTGCCGAGCGGATATCTCTCCGGTGTGATGCTCATCTTGTTGTTGCTCGGTGCAATGATTGGGGCGATCGGTTCGGCTATCGCCGCCTCACGATTCCTCGACGTATAGAAAGGTCACCATGGCTGACTACACCCAGATTCGTTATGAGGTGCGCGAGTCAATCGCCACCGTCACGTTGAGCCGTCCCGAGAAAATGAATGCGTTCACCGGTGTGATGATGAACGAACTGCTCGACGTGTTCGACCAGATCGATGGTGACGACGCAGTACGGGCAGTCATCGTCACGGGTGACGGCAAGGCATTCTGTGCGGGTGCCGACTTGTCGGGTGGTGCGAAAACATTCGACGATGGGGATTGGTCGAGTCGCGGTGACGACAGCGTGCGTCGTGACGGTGGTGGGCAGGTGACGCTGCGTATCTTCGGGTGCAAGAAGCCGGTCATTGCGGCCATCAACGGCGCTGCCGTCGGCATCGGCGCAACGATGACCCTGCCGATGGATGTGCGACTGGCATCCAACTCGGCCCGCATCGGTTTCGTGTTCGCGCGTCGTGGCATCGTGCCGGAGGCCTGTTCGTCATGGTTCCTGCCACGTGTCGTCGGCATCTCGCGGGCCGCCGAGTGGGTGTACACGGGCCGCATTCTTTCGGCTGACGAGGCACGTGACGGGGGATTGGTGCGCTCAACCTATGCACCTGACGAGTTGTTGCCGGCTGCCCGCGCCCTCGCCCGTGAAATTGCCGACAACACCTCGGGTGTGTCGGTTGCGTTGTCGCGCCAAATGCTCTGGCGCATGCTTGGTGCTGCTCACCCGATGGATGCACACCGTGCCGATTCGCGCGGCATTCAGCAACGTGGCCGCAGCACCGATGCCCGCGAGGGTGTCACCAGTTTCCTGGAAAAGCGTCCGGCGGTATTCAGCGACTCCGTCGCGAACGCACTGCCCGACATTTTTCCAGAGTGGCAAGACCCACAGTTTTCGTGACCACTGCCCAGTCAGACACGCCGGCCGAACCACCTTCGCCCGACTCGGGAGCCGCCACGAGCATCTTTGCCCGCGCCGGTGGTTTCGATTTCTTCGAGCGTCTGGTTGAGCAGTTTTATGTTGGCGTGCGTGCCGACCCCGTGCTGTTTGCGTTGTATCCACAACCAGATGACCTGGCGTCGGCCAAACGGCACCTCACCCTGTTTCTCGCGCAGTATTGGGGTGGGCCGACCACCTACGACGACGAGCGTGGTCACCCGCGGCTACGGATGCGCCACGCTGGCTTTCCGATTGATGACGCGATGCGCGACCGTTGGATGACGCACATGTCCAACGCCCTCGCTGCATGCGCGGTGCCGACCGACCTTGCCACCGAAATGCGTGAATATTTCGGGCGTGCTGCCGATCACCTGCGCAACGTGTAGCACGCCACGGCGCTGGCCGCTGCAACGTTGAGCGAGTCGACCTCTTCGTTCATCTCGATACGCACGCGATGTGTGCAGGCGGCGATCACGTCAGCGGTCAAACCGTCACGTTCCGACCCGAACACCAGCAGCCGCCGCGCCGAGTCGATGCACACTTCACCCATGGGCGTGGCGTCGACCGCCGGGGTGAGCGCAATGGTTGCCACCCCCACGGAGTTCAGCGCGGTAATGAATGCCAGCACGTCCGCCACACGGGCGTGCGGCATCTGAAAGGCATTTCCCATCGAAACACGCAATGCCCGACGGGCAAGCGGGTCGCCACTGTCTTCGTCGAGGAATAACGCGTCCCAACCAAGTGCCGCAGCATTGCGGGCGAGCGACCCGATGTTCACCGGATTGTCGACATGATCGACGAGCACGCCACGGGTGAATGAAGCCGACAGTGTGTCGATGTTGGTTGGCTCCGGGCGTTTGAACAAACTGATCACGTCGAGCGGCACGCCCAAGCCGGTGATCTCGCGGCGCAGATCTTCGCTGGCCAGGTACGAGTAGCGCTCGTAGTCGGGGGCGAATACCGCGAGTCGAGCCTCACCTTTTTCGCTGCACAACACCGCCACGGGTTCACATCCGGCGTCGAGTGCCCGCTGTGTGACGAGGTCACCCTCCGCGATGAAGAGTGGGCCGCCGTTACGTCGTTGAATGACGCCGGTCAAGCGACGTTCTCGCCAACGAAACGGGTCGAGCCGCGAATCGTTGATGTCGGTGATCGTTAGAAGTGCCAGGGAAAGTTCGACCAGTCAGGATCGCGCTTTTCGAGGAAGGCATCGCGACCTTCTTGTGCTTCATCGGTCATGTAGGCGAGGCGGGTGGCTTCACCTGCGAACAGTTGCTGTCCGACGAGGCCATCGTCGATGAGGTTGAACGAAAATTTGAGCATGCGCTGGGC
>JAEMQQ010000004.1:0-48286 GCA_016463775.1 Ilumatobacteraceae bacterium
GTCCTTGATAACGCTTGGTATGTCGTCGACAGCGCTGTGGGAGTCCTTCGCCAGAGGGAACCGAATTCTCGCAGTAAATTTGACCAATAATTCAGTTTATGATTTTCCAATTGAGGGAATCTGGTCCTTGCGTCAGCCAACACTTGAAGTGTTTGAAGAAAGGATTCAACTCATCATGGCGATGTCTGAGGATGAGTGGAGACGTGTTTCTGACCCTGCCAGAGAGCACCTCATTCGCAGCGAAACAACTGAATCAGTAGCTAATCGAATTCGGAATCACATTACGGCACGCCTGAATCAGCATCCTTGGAGAAAATAGCTATTTAATGCGGCACGGCATGCGCTTGATGCCGTTGATGAAGTTGCTGCGCAGGTACGCCGGTTCACCGGTGATGTGCAGGTAGGGCAGACGGCGACGAATCTCGTCGAACATCACCACGATTTCACGACGCGCCAGGTTGGCCCCGAGACAAAAGTGTGGCCCGCCGGCGCCAAAGCCGATTTGCCCGGGCTGAATCTGGCGGGTTACATCGAATCGATACGGGTCGGCAAACAAATCTTCGTCGCGATTACCCGAGTTGTACCACATCACTACTTTGGTGCCTTTCGGCATCTTGATGCCACCCAATTCGGTGTCTTCTGTTGCAGTACGGCGGAAGTGAATGACGGGCGACGACCAGCGCACAATTTCCTCAACAGCGGTACGGCTGTGTTTCTCGAAGTCGTTGAACCAAATGCGTTGTTGATCGGCCCGGCGTGTCAACTCGAGCATCCCGTGGCTGATTGCGTTGCGGGTGGTCTCGTTACCAGCCACCACGAGCAAGATGAAGAAACTGCCGAACTCTTGGCTCGTCATGCGTTGCCCATCAACTTCGGCGTGCATCATGATGGAGGTCAAGTCGTCAAGCGGCTTCTTCAAGCGTGATTCACCAAGTTGTTGTGCGTATGAGAAAATTTCCAGCGCGACTTTCATCAGGATTTCCAGTGAGCCACCGAAGTCGGGGTCTCCAGCACCAAGAATGACGTTGGTCCAGTCGAGCACCTGCTTGGCGTCGCTACGTGGAATACCCATCATGTCGCAGATGATCTCCAGCGGAAATGGTGCCGCAAGTTTTTCAACGAAGTCAAACTCGTCGTCGCCGTGTTTCTCGAGCACTTCGTCAACGAGCGTGCGCGCCTTGGCGGTTACGTATTCCTCCACACGAGAAATCTCTTTCGGCGTGAACCCCTTCGACACGATGGATCGCAGGCGAAAGTGCTTCGGGTCGTCCATGGCGATCATCGACCCGAAGAACTCGTTGAGTTCGGGGGTGAGCGTGGTGATGTTCGACCCTTGGCCACTGCACCACAAGGCGGGGTTGCGACTTACGGCCCAGATGTCCTCGTGTTTGGTGAGCGCGTAGTAGCCCGGCCCAGTAGGGAAGTCGAGGAGGGTCATTTCCTTGAAGAACTTGATCGGGGCTTCGCGCCGCAGCGACCAGAAGGCTGATTCTCGGTATTCGCGGGGGGCGAGCCAAAACTCGGGGTCGGAAAGATCGATGCTGTCAACGTCCAACGGGGTCAATTGCATGTCCGAATGGTACCGTGTCTCACCATCATGACTGAAGCCGTTATCGTCGCCACTGCCCGTAGCCCTATTGGACGCGCCAACAAGGGGTCTCTTGTTGATTTGCGGCCCGACGACATGACGGCACAGATTCTTCGTGCGCTCATGGCCAAGGTGCCACAAGTGAAGGCGAGTGACATTGAAGACCTGATGCTCGGCATCGGTCAGCCTGCCGGCGAAGGCGGTTTCAACATTGCACGAGTCGCAGCAATTCTTGCGGGCCTCGACGATGTGCCAGGCGTGACGGTGAATCGTTACTGCTCGTCAAGTTTGCAGACCATCCGTATGGCAGCACACGCAATCAAAGCAGGCGAAGGTGATTGTTTCATTGCTGCCGGCGTTGAAACGGTGAGTCGTTATGCCAGTGGTGCAAGCGACACTGCACCAAACTCGATCTTCAAGCCATCGGGTGAGCGCACCAAGTCGCGTGCTGCCGGTGGTCAGCCGTCATGGACACCACCACAAGGTCTGCCTGACTACTACATCGCTATGGGGCAGACTGCCGAGAACGTATGTGAGATTGAAGGCGTGACACGTAAAGAAATGGACGAATGGGGTGCCCGTTCGCAACAGCGTGCGGTTGCCAATCAGAAAAACGGTTTCTTCGAGCGCGAAATTTCACCACTCACCTTGCCCAACGGCACAGTGGTGAGCAAAGACGACGGCCCGCGCGACGGCACCACCGTGGAGGGTCTCGCCGGTTTGAAGCCAGCATTCCGCCCCGATGGTCAGATCACAGCCGGCAACGCTTGCCCACTCAACGATGGTGCTGCAGCCGTGCTGGTGATGAGTGCAGAAAAAGCCAAGCAACTCGGGCTCACACCACTGGCACGAATTGTTTCATCGGGTGTGTCAGGGTTGAACCCCGAGATCATGGGTCTTGGCCCCATCGAAGCGTGCCGTCAAGCAATGAAGCGTGCGGGTATGACCATCAACGACATCGACCTTGTGGAGATCAACGAGGCATTTGCCGCACAGGTGATTCCGTCAGCGAAGCATTTGGGAATTGATTACGACAAACTCAACGTGCACGGTGGTGCCATCGCGCTCGGTCACCCATTTGGCATGACTGGTGCGCGCATCATGACCACGCTCATCAACGGGCTGCAGAACACGGGCAAGACCGTCGGTATGGAGTCGATGTGTGTTGGTGGTGGCCAAGGAATGGCGATGATTATCGAGCGTCTGAGCTAGTTCAGCGCCAAACAACTGGCCTAGCGGGCCAGTTCACTCAGCACAGCGGTGGAAAATTCCGGCCAGTGGGTGAGCGCCCATTCGTCGAATTCGCAGTCGGTCAGCACCGCACAGGCCACGTCGGCGATCGGGTCGACCCACAAGAATGTGCCACTACCCCCGAAGTGCCCGTAGGTAACCGCTGAATTCCTTGGCGATGTCCAGTGCGGCTGTTTATCGCCACGAATTTCTGGCCCCAGACCCCATGGGCAGGGGTCGAAGCGTCCGATGCCCGGCACGATGCCGTCCAACTCCGGGAATTGTGCGGTGACTGCCTCGACGAACGTGTCGCGCGCCAGCAATCGTGGGCGCCGTATCTCGGCGAGAAAGAGCGACACGTTCACGATGTCGAGTCGCGCATCTTTGGCAGCGGAGCCCGATTGCTGCTCACTCACGATGCCGAGGGGTTCGAACACTGCACCATCGACATATTCCCAAAATGGCATGTCGCTCGCAGCTGCGAGATGCGCCGCAACCATTTCGTAACCCGTATTCGAATAGATACGCCGCGCACCGGGTATGCCAATCGGCGCGTCACCCTCATACGGGTAGCCACCAGCATGCGCCAGCAAGTGTTTCAGCGTGCAGCCCGTTTGACCTACGGCATCAGTGAGCGAGACCGTGCCCTCTTCGCAGGCAACGAGCACCGCCCACGCTGTGATCACCTTGGTGACCGACGCCAGGCGAAATTTCTGCGACTCGTCACCATGCAGGTGAATCTCGCCGGCCCGATCGATGACCGCTGCCGCCACGTTGTCCGCTGGCCATGCAGCAATGAGATCGAAGGCCTGCATCGCGTGCGACGCTACTTGTCGTTACTTGGCGTTGCGAATCAAGTCAGCAACACGAAACGCCAAGTCAATCGATTGACGGGCATTCAAGCGTGGGTCGCACACCGTTTCGTATCGCGTGTCGAGGTCACCCTGCGATACTGCCTCGACACCGCCCAAACATTCTGTGACATTTTCGCCCGTGAGTTCAATGTGGATGCCACCCGGCCAGGTGCCTTCTGCGCGATGGGCGGCCACGAAGCCGACTATCTCACGGAAGATTTCGTCAAAGTGTCGAGTTTTGCGACCATTGTCGGCGGTGAAGGTGTTGGCGTGCATCGGGTCGCAAATCCACACCACGGGGTGCCCAGCTTCGCGCACAGCACGCAGAAGCGGACGCAGGGACGTCTCGACGTTGTCGGCGCCCATCCGCGAAATGAGCGTCAAGCGGCCGGGCACACGATTGGGGTTGAGCGCTTCACACAGCGACAACACGTAGTCGGTCGTCGTGTTCGGGCCGATCTTCACACCGATGGGGTTGCCCACGCCGCGCAAGAACTCGACGTGCGCACCGTCCAGTTGGCGTGTGCGTTCGCCGATCCACAACATGTGGGCCGAACAGTCGTACCACTGACCGGTGAGTGAATCTTGGCGGGTGAGTGCTTCTTCGTAGCCAAGGATGAGTGCTTCGTGCGAGGTGTAGACGTCGACTTCGTGCAGGGCACTGTGGCTCTCGGTGTCGACACCACACGCCCTCATGAATGCCAAGGCGCGCTCGATTTCGGCAGCCATCTGTTCGTAGCGCTGGCCTTCGGCGCTCGTCGCCACGAACTCCTGGTTCCAGGCGTGCACACGATTGAGGTCGGCAAAACCACCCTTGGTGAACGCCCGCAGCAAGTTGAGCGTGCTCGCCGACTGATGGTAGGCCTGCACAAGACGCTGCGGGTCGGGCGTGCGAGCCTCTTCGTTCGGTGCAGGGTCATTCACCATGTGCCCGCGGAACGAGGGCAATTCACGCGAGCCGATCTTTTCGGTATTCGACGAACGTGGCTTGGCGAACTGACCAGCGATTCGCCCGACTTTCACGACTGGCACACCCATCGAGTAGGTAAGCACGACCGCCATCTGCAGGATCACCCGCAGCTTCTCGCGAATATTGACGGCGGTGAACTCGTCGAAACTCTCCGCACAGTCACCGGCCTGCAACAAAAATGCGTTGCCGTTGGCCACATGACCGAGTGCCGTCAGCAGCGTGCGCGCCTCGCCGGCGAAAACCAGCGGGGGATACGACTCGATTTGTTTGAGCGAGCGATCGAGGGCGGCACTGTCGGGCCATTCGGGTTGTTGGTCAGCGGGGTGCGACTGCCAAGTCGTTTTCGTCCAGTTACGTGGCATTGCACCTCCGCTTTCAGGCTAGGGAGGTCAGTTGACCTTAAACGGTGAGGTAGTCGGGCGCGTCTTCTTGCAACGACTCGACGGCACGGCTCACCAGACGTCGGGCGGCCTCGGCTGTGACACCGAGTTCTTCGCCAACTTCGCGGAAACTCTTGCGCTCGCCACCAAACAGCCCGAAGCGGGCTTCAACGGCGTAACGGGCGCGTGGGTCAAGCGTGTCGAGCAACTTGTTCAACATGTCATCCGAGGCGCGCGACATGACGGCTTCTTCGGGGCTCATGTCGTGGTTGGGGACGAGGTCACCAAGCGTTGCATCGCCATCGTCACCGATCGGCTTGTCCAACGACACCGGTGTGGTGAGGCGGTGTAGTTCGGCGTTCTCGGCGGTGAGACCTTCGGCATCGCCCGAACCCTGACGCAACGCTGCACGCAAGTTTGCGGAGCGGTCGCCAGGAATACGAATGAGGCTGGCCTTTTGGTCGAGCGCGCGACCGATGGCTTGGCGAATCCAGAATGTTGCGTAGGTCGAGAATTTGAAACCACGGCGCCAGTCGAATTTGTCGACGGCGTGCTCAAGACCGAGGTTGCCTTCTTGGATGAGGTCGAGCAGGTCCATGCCCTGTGGCAACGGGTAGCGACGTGCGATCGAGACGACGAGTCGCAAGTTGGCGCGAATGAAACGATCCTTGGCGCGCTTTGCGTCGCGGATGTCTTTGCGCAGGGCTGCACCGCGCTGCCCCTTCTTCCACTTGGCTTCGGCCAGGCGGCCTGCTTCGATGGCTTTGGAGAGAGTTCGCTCGTCTTCGGCGTTGAGCAGCGGCACTTTGCCGATGTCGTTGAGGTACAGACCGATGGAATCAGACATGTTTGATGCTTTCTGGTGGGCACGGCGACACACCTCGCCCGCAAGGGGCTCAGCATGGCGTCGGGGGGTTGTGGGGGATTCTGGTATTCGGGGAATTACGAAGTTACAGGATTGTCACGCACGATGTCAAGGGGAATGTTGCAAATCTCGTCACATTCGCGATAGAAGCACCCGGGATGGCGCAGTTATGAGGTTTGGCGTGGGCTTGCAACGATGTGGCTCGGGGTGTTCGGCCAACTGACTCCTAGTATTCCCAGCGTGTCGCTACGTCTCGGGGTGTTCGGCGGTACTTTCGACCCCCCGCACCGGGGGCATCTCGCGGTAGCCCGTGCCGCACGTCGCAGCCTGAACCTCGACCGGGTCGTGTTGGTGGTGGCCAACGACCCCTGGAAAAAGTCGCCCGGACGGGCCATCACGCCAGCCGCAGATCGCTTGGCGATGGTGCAGGCGCTCGTGCACGGTGAAGACGGGCTCGAGGCCAGTGATGCCGAAATTCGCCGTGGTGGTGCGAGTTATACGGTGGTCACGTTGCGCGAGTTGGCGGCGGCAAACACCGGTGCTGAGCTGTTCCTGATCATCGGCCGCGATCTTGTGGATGATTTTTCGTCGTGGCATGAATCGATAGAGATTGGTCGATTGGCCACGATCGTCGTTGTCGATCGCCCAGGTTATGTGACCGATCCGCAGCGTGATTGGAAGATGTTGATTGTTGATCCGATTGATGTCAGCAGTACCGAGTTGCGCGATGCCGTGCGAACGGGCGGCGATGTGTCGACCAACGTTCCGTTGGCGGTGTGTGATGTGATTCGCGCCCGTGCTTTGTATGCAGCGGTGCCGACCTCGTGACGGTATTTCGAGCGCGTCAAGTACGCGCCCTGCGGATTGCAATCGCCTCGGGTGTTGCTGCTGCACTCGTTTTGCCGATCGGTATCGCAACAGCGTTGAATCAGTTGCTCGACTCACGCGCAGCAACTGCGGTGTCGGAAAGTGGCATCACGATTCCTGACACCCCGGCAGCGCTTGTCGCCGGTCTCGGCGAGGGTGGTCAACTCAGCCATTTGTTCGTGGCGATACTTGCCGCCGATGGTGTGGGCGGCACCGTGGTGCTGCTGCCGATCGGCGCCGCCACCGAAACCGCGCAGTCCACAGACGCTGGTGCCACTTCGCCAGCACCACGCCGTTTGGCCGACGTGTACGCCAAGGAAGGGCTGGCTGGTTTGGCCGACGAAGTGCAAGGTTTGCTTGATGTGTCGTTCGTGGCCGTGGGTGCACTTGCGCGGGCTGAACTCATCAACTTGTTTGCGCCGATGGGTGGTGTGGACGTGCTGCTTGATCGTGAGGTGGTGACAGTCGCCGTCGACGGCACCGAGACCAAGTTGGCTGATGTTGGTGAGGCGTCGTATCCGATCGACCGAGTGGTCGATATTCTGCTCGCCCGACGTGGCAACGAAAAAGAATCATTGCGGTTTTCTCGTCACCGTGAGGTCTGGAACGGGATCGTAGAACGGACGGGTGCTGGTCTTGAGATTCCACCCGAAGTCGACACCACGCCCGCTGGCCTCGCGGATGCCACTAATTTCATGCGTCGCGTGTTCGGTGGGGCGCTGCAGGTCTGGCAGTTGAGTGCAGCGCCGGTGCTCGACAAGTCGCTCAATCCGCGACGCAGCGATTTGTATGCACTCGACCGTGCCGAAGTGGTGATGGTGTTTGCGTCGGTTGCACCGAGTGCGCTTGCAGGCGGCGACGTGGCACTCACGGTCATGATCGACAGCCCCTTCAACGACCCAATCGTGAGTCGCGCCGCGGTCGCAACCCTGCTGGAAGCGGGCATCGGGGTCGCTGTGATGCGTGAAATTTCGGCCCAAGAAGCCGACGCAACGGTCATTGCTGCTGACCCCGAGGTGCAAGACGCACTGACCGCGCTTTTGGCAGGTGGGCTCGGAGCAATTCAGGCGCAAGAATGGGCGACCAGCGTGACCGGCATTGACGCGTCGATCACCTTGGGCACCGACTTCGCCAACTTGGTACGTAACGGAGGAAAATGACAACTGGAGTCGACACCGACACTCTCGACGTGGCGCGTAGTGCAGCACGGGCAGCCGACGACAAACAGGGCAGTGACATCCGCATCTTTGACGTATCGGAAGTGTTGCCGATCGTCGGGTTGTTCGTGGTGACGAGTGCCGGCAACCCGCGACTGGTGCGCACCATTGCCGGCGAAGTCGAAGATCGCGTGCGAAAAGACCATCGACGGTCACCGGTGCGCACCGAAGGTATTTCTGAATTGCAGTGGGTGTTACTCGACTACGGCGATGTCGTCGTGCACATTTTTGCCGAGGAGACCCGCCGTTTCTATGAAATCGAGCGCTTGTATCGCGACCGTCCGAATGTTGAGTGGCGGGGCTGACTCGCCGCGCGAGGTTGCGGTGGTGCAACATCCGATAGATTGACCTGGCGATTTCGGGGCTGTAGCTCAGTTGGTAGAGCGCCTCCATGGCATGGAGGAGGCCAGGGGTTCAATTCCCCTCAGCTCCACGAGACGTAAGGCAACAATTCGGCCACGCCTAGTCTGCAATTCGATGTTCACGTTCGATTTACAAGTCAACCCGGGCAACGCACCGTGGCCGCTCATCGCTGATGCTGCCCGGGCTGCCGAGGCGGCCGGCTTCGACACATTTTGGACTGCTGATCATCTCGCCGGCCAGGTGATGTCGGCGCCCAGCATGCCCGAGTGCTTCACCACGCTCGGGGCGCTCGCAGCAGTCACGTCGAGCATTCGTCTGGGCCCGCTCGTGGCGAACGCCGCGAATCGCATGGCGGTCATCACCGCCAACGCTGCAGCGACGCTGCAACACATCAGCGGTGGGCGGTGTGTGCTCGGCCTCGGTGCTGGCTCGGCGCCCAACACCAAATGGTCGGCCGAACGGCGTGCTGTCGGTGTCGAACAACCACCAACGATGGCGCAGCGCCACCGCGTGCTGCTCGACACACTCGACCTGATCGACGAGTTGTGGTCAACAACACGCCGCGCAGACCTCGCCACGTTCATCGCCCCCTCGCCACGCCCGCCAATCGTGCTCGGGGTGAATTCAACCGCGTTGTCGCGCATCGCTGCCCAACGCACCGATGGCATGAACGTATGCGCGTCGGCAGACTTTGCGCAGGAAGTGGTCGCAGCAGCCGTGCAAGAACGCGGTACCGACACCAGACCCTTCATCGTGTCGGTGTGGGAGCATTTTGATGAAGCATTGCTGCGCACCGATGTGCTTGACGAGCGCATCGAACGATGGCGTAGTTGGGGTGTGAATCGGGTGATCTTACTGATGTTTCGTGGCGTCGATGTGGCCGCCATCGAGCGTGCTGGCGCACACCTGCACCGCTGAGCGCACTGCTCAGCGTGCGCGTCGCTAGACGACGATATTTACCAAGCGACCCGACACCACAATCACTTTGCGTGGCTCGGCACCAGCCAATGCGGCACGCACCTTGTCGTCGGCAAGTGCCAGAGCAGTGAGTTGGTCGTCGGTCGATCCAGACGCGGCCATCAGTCGGGCGCGAACCTTGCCATTGACTTGCACTGGCACTTCGATGGTGTCGCTCACCAGCAACTTGGCGTCAGCCACTGGGAACGGTGCGTAGGTGATTTCGTCGGTGCGTCCGAGGCGTTCCCACAATTCGCTGGCCAAGTGTGGGCAGAGCGGGCTGAGCATCTGGGTGAGTGCTTCGGCTACTACGCGTGGGGTGGTGCCGTTGGCTTCGACATGTTTGGTGAGGGCATTGTTCAGTTCGATGAGTTTGGCAATGGCGGTGTTGAACCGCAGGCCATCCATATCGCGACGCACGCCGTCGATTGCAATGTGTAACGCGCGGAGCAGTGCCGCGGGGCACTCGGTGTCTGACACCGTGAGCGCACTCGTATCTTCGTCGATCAGGTTGCGCCACACGCGCTGCAAGAAGCGCTGCATCCCCACCACGTCACGGGTGTTCCAGGGGCGGCTGGCATCGAGTGGGCCAGTCGACATTTCGTACAGGCGAAACGTGTCGGTGCCGTACTCGTCGTACATCTCGTCGGGCGTGACGATATTTTTCAGGCTCTTGCCCATCTTGCCGTACTCACGCACCATTTTTTCGCCGGCGTGGTAATACCCGCCGTCACGTTCTGTTACTTCGTGGGCCGGCACGGTTTGGCCGCGTGCGTCGCGGTACGCATAGGCCTGCACGTAACCCTGGTTATACAAGCGATGGAACGGTTCTTCACTCGACACATGCCCGAGGTCGAACATCACTTTGTGCCAGAAGCGCGAGTACAACAGGTGCAACACCGCATGCTCGACACCACCGACGTACAGGTCGACACCACCCGTATGGCCGGCGGTTGGCGGGCCCATCCAATAGCGCTCGACTTCTTTGTCGACGAACGCCGTGGTGTTGGTGGGGTCGAGATATCGCAACTCATACCAACACGAGCCGGCCCACTGTGGCATCACGTTGATTTCGCGTCGCACTTTGGCGGCGGCAAGTTTGGCGCCAGTGATCGGGTCGTTCACTTCCATCTCTACATGCACCCAGTCGGTGCGCCGCGCCAACGGCGGAATCGGGTCGGTGGTTTCGTCGTGGGGGTCGAGCACCTGTGGTTTGAAGTCGGAAAGTTCGGGCAGTTGCACGGGCAACAGTGCGTCGGGCACGGCGACGGGCATGTCGTCTTGGTCGTACACGATCGGAAACGGTTCCCCCCAATATCGCTGCCGCGAAAACAGCCAGTCGCGCAACTTGTAGGTGATGGCTGCGCGGCCGACACCGTTGGCGGTGAGCCATTCGTTCGTGCGCGACGTTGCCTGGGCAATTTCGGTGAGGCCGTCGAGGGTGAGCGACTCGTTGCGCGAATTCACGTACGTACCTTCACCGACGAACGCCGCCGGCCAAGTTGCACAACTCGACGACGGGGCGATGCCGTGGGCGGCAAACCAAGTGTCGGGCGGCAATTGCGTGGCCACGATCGGCAGGTCGTATTTGCGGGCGAATGCGAAGTCACGTTCATCACCCGAGGGCACCGCCATGATGGCGCCCGTGCCGTAGCCCATGAGCACGTAGTCGGCAACCCACACCGGCACCGCTTGGCCGGTGACCGGATTGATGGCAGTGGCACCGGTGGACACGCCGGTTTTTTCGCGCGCGTCAGATTGCCGGTCGGCATCAGCGACGCTGGCCGACACCTTGCGGTAGGCATCCACAGCCGTGCGTTGCTGCAACGTGGTCAGCGCATCAACGAGAGGATGTTCGGGCGACAACACCATGAACGTCGCACCGAACAGCGTGTCTGGTCGCGTCGTGAACACCTCGATATCGCCGGCACCCGACGCAAAACGTACCCGTGCGCCTTCGCTGCGACCAATCCAGTTGCGTTGCATGATCTTGATCGACTCGGGCCAGTCGAGGCGCTCGAGGTCGTCGAGCAAGCGATCGGAATACGCAGTGATGCGCATCGTCCACTGCCGCATGTTGCGTTTGAAGACGGGATAGTTGCCGATGTCGCTGCGGCCGTCGGCAGTTACTTCTTCGTTGGCCAAAATGGTGCCGAGCCCCGGGCACCAGTTGACGGGTGCATCGGCCAAATAAGCCAGACGGTGGTTGTTTACCAGTTGCTTGCGCTCGCGCGACGACATTGCAGACCATGTCGTGCCACCCGTCGGGCGAGCACCAGATTCGAATTCGGCGATTAATTCGGTGATGGGTCGCGCCTTGCCCGTGCGCTCGTCGCACCACGAGTTGAACACCTGCAGAAAAATCCACTGCGTCCAGCGGTAGAACGCCTCGTCGGTGGTGCTCACGCTGCGCCGTGCGTCGTGTGCCAGCCCGAGTCGTCGCAATTGTCGGCGCATGTTGGCGATGTTCGCCTCGGTGTTTTCACGCGGGTGCACACCAGTGGTGATGGCGTGCTGTTCGGCAGGCAAACCGAACGAGTCGTAGCCAAGTGCATGCAACACGTTGTGGCCGGTCATACGTTTGAAGCGGCCGTACACATCGGTGGCGATGTAACCGAGCGGGTGACCGACATGCAACCCCGACCCCGACGGGTACGGGAACATGTCGAGGATGAACAGTTTTTTACGTCCGGCAATTTTTTCGGGCTCGGCGAGTGGCCCGGCTGGGTTCGGGGCGTCGAACGTGTGTGCGGCCTGCCAGCGGTCTTGCCACTTGGCCTCAATTCGGGCCGCCAAACGGGCGTTGTAACGCTCTTTTGGCAGGGAATCGCTGGTGGACATCTTCACTTAGCGTAGTTGTCATGGCCCGCCAGCGACGTCGCACGACTGACGCTCAAGACCGACGACGATACGAGCGCACGGCACGACTCAGCGAAACTTTGCGCGAGGTGATCGCCGAAGAACTCGCCAAGTTGGATGACGACCGGCTCACGATGGTGACGATCACTTCGGTGGACGTCGACTCAGAGATGAATCGTGGCATCGTGTATTTCGATTCGATCCATGGTGCGGACAACGATGAGAAAATCGTCGAAGTACTCGGCGAATACCGCAAGCGATTGCAGCACGAGATTGCATTGCAAGTAAAGTCTCGCCGCACACCCGTTTTACAGTTCAAGCCCGACGAAACGATGCGGGCCGCCGAACGCATAGACGCGGTACTACGTGAAGACGCGTTACGTCGTGCAGCGCAGAACGGCGCCGACGGTTCTGTGCCGCCAGCACCACCCACAGTCGAGTAGTCGGGATACCCGCGCAATCATGGCCCGCAAACCAGCAACCGTGCACGGTTTCGTGGTGGTTGACAAACCCATCGGCATCACCAGCCACGACGTGGTGGCCCGCTTGCGTCGCCGCTTCTCTGAACGTCGGGTCGGGCACTCGGGCACGCTCGACCCTGATGCCACCGGCGTGTTGATCGTGGCACTGGGTAATGCCACACGCCTGCTGCAGTTTCTCGGAGGCCTACCCAAGACGTATACCGGCGAAGTGGTGTTTGGCGTGGCTACCAACACCCTCGACGCTGCGGGCGAGGTGACGGCTCGACAAGACATGTCGGCGCTCACCATCGAACCGGTTCGGGATGCGGCACGCAGGTTCGTTGGCGACATCACCCAGATACCACCGATGGTGTCGGCCATAAAAATCGGTGGGCGTCGCTTGCACGAAATTGCGCGCGAGGGCGGCGAGGTGGAACGCGCGCCGCGCCCCGTGACGATTCATCGGTATGTGGTGGGTGACATCGTCGAGCGCATCGATGGCAACCCCGTGGTACAAATCGAGGTGACATGTTCGTCGGGCACGTACATTCGCACGCTCGCCGCTGACCTCGGCGAGGCGATGGGCGGGGTGGCCCACCTACGCCGCCTGCGACGCACTGCAATCGGTGACTTCGTCGTGGGTGCCGAGCACGACGCGTCGTCGGTTGATACTGCACCGTTGCAATCGGCGGTCGCCACCATGGCGCACCTCGACGGTTTGCACCTGACGATGGTGGCAGTCGATGATGACATGGCGACCAAGGTCCGCAATGGTCGAGCATTCGCCGAGTTGGGTGGGGCAGATGCCCGCGAAGGTACGCGTCGCATCGTATTGAACGGGCGTAATGAGCTGATTGCGGTGTACGAGCGCACCAGTGACGGTTGGCGCGCGGATGTGGTGATGCCCGAAGCGTTAGCGTGAGCGTGCGTGAAAGTTGTCAGCCAAGCGACGCGAGATGCCGTCGTTGCCGCAATCGGTGACACACGATCGGTAGTCACCATCGGTGCGTATGACGGCGTGCATCTTGGCCACCGCGCCGTAATCGCCCAGGTGCGTGCTCGTGCTGCGGCACTCGGGGCGCGCAGCGTGGTAATCACATTTGACCGTCACCCGGCATCGGTGGTGCGCCCTGAATCGGCCCCCAAGTTGCTGACCGATGCGCAGCAGAAACTCGAACTGCTCGCGTCCACGGGTGTCGACGCGACTCTGGTGGTGCCGTTCAATGCCGAACAAGCGGGCGAAAGCCCGGCCGACTTCGTGCGGCGGGTGCTCGTCGATGCGCTCGCGGTGCGCGGGGTGATCGTCGGCGAAGACTTTCACTTCGGGTACAAACGTGGTGGCAACGTGCAATTGCTACGCGACATGGCACTAGCCCACGACTTTGAGGTGTTGCCGTTGGGTCTTGTGGCGCGCGCCGACGGTGTCGACGAGCCCGTCAGCAGCACCGCGATTCGTCGTGCATTGGCAGGCGGTGATGTGCAACGCGCCGCGCAAATGCTCGGACGCAATCATGAATTGTGCGGTGTGGTCGGCCCTGGTGACCAACGCGGTCGCACGATCGGGTTTCCGACCGCGAACGTCGTGGTGGATTCGTCGCTGTGTCTGCCTGCCGACGGGGTGTACGCCGCGCGGGTCACGATCGAAAGTGCAGCAGGCGCCATCTACGACGCAGCAGTCAATCTTGGGCGCCGACCAACGTTTCACGAACACGCCGAGCACTCAGTGCTCGAGGCTCACCTGCTTGACTTCACTGGCGACTTGTACGGCCAGCGTCTGCGCGTGGTGTTTCACGCTTTTTTGCGCAGTGAGCGAAAGTTCTCGGGTATCGACGAACTCAAAGCACAACTGCAGGTTGATATTGCACACGCGCGCGCCGCGTTGCGCTAACTCGCGGCGTACAACGGCGCTGCGCTAACGCGCGGCATACAGCGTGGTGCGCTGACGTAACGGTCGCCCGAGTGGGGCAACGAGGTCGGCAAAATCGGTCGGGGTCATCCCTTGGCCGTGGCTGGCACCAGCGGCACGCGAGATGTTTTCGTTCATGAGCGTGCCACCGATGTCGTTGCAGCCGGCTTGCAGCAACTGACGCGTGCCCGCCACACCGATCTTCACCCACGATGCCTGAATGTTGTCGATTACCCCGCGATAGGCGAGTCGGGCAATGGCATGCACGAGCACGGTTTCGCGGAAGGTCGGCCCACGACGCGACTTGCGCTGCAGATAAATCGGCGAAGCCATGTGCACGAACGGCAACCCGACGAATTCGGTGAAGCCACCCGTTTCATATTGCAAAGCGCGGGTTCGCACGATGTGCCGCGCCCACGCATGTGGTGCTTCAACCGAGCCGAACATCATCGTCACGTTCGAGCGCAGGCCCACCGAGTGTGCGGTGCGATGCGCATCGAGCCATTCTTCGGTGTTGACTTTGTCGCTACAAAGCACGGCGCGCACCTCGTCGTCCAAGATTTCGGCAGCAGTGCCCGGCAGCGATGACAGGCCGGCTTCCTTCAGGCGCGTGAGATACGACGCCAACGACTCACCTAGACGCTTGGCACCTTCGGTGACTTCGAGCGCGGTGAAACCGTGCACGTGAATATCGGGTGCTGCGGCCTTGACTGCCCGTGTTACGTCGATGTAGTAGTCGCCATCAAAATCGGGGTGAATGCCGCCCTGCAAGGTGACCTCGGTGGCGCCGAGTGCATACCCCTCGCGCACACGCTCGGCAATATCGTCGAGCGTCAACAAATATGGCGTGCCACGCAGGTTGAGGCTGAGCGGGCCCTTGGAAAACCCGCAGAACTTGCACTTGAACGTGCACACGTTGGTGTAGTTGATGTTGCGGTTGTGCACCCATGTGATGTCGTCACCCACGGTGGCGCGGCGCAGTTCGTCGGCCGCAAGGGCGACCGCCCGCACCTCGGGCCCGCGAGCACGAAACAACGCGACAATTTCTTGTTCGCCAAGTTCGTTGCCGAGTTCAACACCGCGCAAGACCTCGCCCACCGGGCCGTGCAACTTGCGTGAGCGTGCAGCAACTGACGGCTTGATTCCCACCAGTTGTGGTGGCGGGTTATTCGAACCGGAATACCACTGCGTCGAGCGATGGCCAACAAGTACCACTTCGGCACCGTCGTGCACCACGTCGGCAGCGGTAACTTTTTCTGGCCAGATTGCCCCCGGGTCGTCGCGGCCGAAGTTTTCGGCGTCGCAGCGGTCGAGCACGCTGAAGCGCAGTGACGCATCAATCCAACGCGGTGTGGCAGACAGCCCAATCTCGGCGATGAACTCCGGGTACACAGTCAGGCGTGGCGCCAGCGCGCGACCCGCAGCTTCGGTCACCTCACGCAGTTGGTCGAGGGCCGGCCATGGTCGCTCGGGGTTCACGTGGTCGGCGGTCACCGGTGAAACACCACCCCAGTCGTCAATGCCCGCGGTGAGCAGTGCACCAAAATCGTCGCTCAAGTTCGGTGGTGCCTGCAGATGTATTTCGGGTGGCAAAATCAATCGGGCGACGGCGATCGACCACAAATATTCGTCGGGGTCACACGCTGGGTCGTGTTGCATGCCCGTGCGCGGCTTGGGCAAGAAGTTCTGCACGATCACTTCTTGCACGTGGCCGTGTCGCAAGTGTGATGCTGCGATGGCCTCGAGTGCCGCGATGCGGTCGGCGCGATTTTCGCCGATGCCCACCAAGATGCCCGTGGTGAACGGAATCTGCAATTCGCCGGCGAACTCGAGGGTGTCCAAACGACGCTGTGGCACCTTGTCGGGCGCGCCGCGATGGCATTCAAGATCATCGCGCAAGGTTTCGATCATCATGCCCTGTGACGGCGAAACACGACGCAACATCGCCAACTCGTCCTTGTACAACGCACCAGCATTGGCGTGGGGCAGCAGACCCGTCTCGGTGAGCACCAACTTGGCCATGTCGTGCAGGTAGTGCACGGTGGAGTCGTAGCCGTGGGCTTGCAGCCAGTCACGGGCGATGTCGTAGCGCAACTCGGGGCGTTCACCGAGCGTGAACAACGCCTCGTGGCAACCCTGTGCCGCACCACGTTTGGCGATGGCCAGCACGTCTTCTGGCGCAAGATATGGCTGTTCTAGTCGGGCAGGTGGTTGGGCAAAGGTGCAGTAACCGCACTTGTCGCGACACAACATCGTGAGCGGGATGAACACCTTCGGTGAATAGGTGATTCGTGCGCCGTACTGCAGGTCGCGCACCTTGCGCGCATCGCTCAGCAAGTCGCTGAGCGGCGTGTCCATGAGGTGCTGATGTTCCACAAATGCCTTTCGTCGCGCCAAGCGAGGGACCCGCTTGCCGTGAGATGCGTTGATTCGTTGTGTCAGCACCCGACCGGCTGAATCGCAAGTGTTAGAAGTGCGAACCACCCGTATTCATCGAGCAACCTCACCATAGCAAGACCTAGGCGTCGCCGAGGGCTCGGAACATGGCGCGCACGTTGTGGCCGTTCATCGGAACACGGTTACCCGTACGCGAGATGAAGCCCAGTTGCACACCGGTTGACGGGTCGAGCACGGTGAAAAACTGCTCATGGCCGTGTTCGTCCACCACTACATCGGTGAGCAGCGGCACATCGGCAGCCTTCAGCAGCTCTTGCACGTACCCGGCGTTCAGCACTTCGATGGCGATGTGTTGCACGCCCGAGCCGTGTTGTTGCAGGTGGGCGTCGACCGCTTTGTCACCCGGGCCCACCAGCACCACGGTCACCCCACCGCCCTGCGCCACCACGATGCCGGCGTCGTCGGTGGTGGTGATAGAAAAGCCGATCGAAGCCAAAAACTTCGACGCCGCGGCGAGGTTGGCAACCGCCACGACCACATGGTCGATTCGACACGCCACGGCATCAAGGGCCGAGCTGAGCACGTCGGCAATTTTCGCCGGCTTGTCGAACTTCTTGTCGTGGGCCACCTCGATGCGGTGCGTCTCGGCAAGCAGGATACGAAACAATTGTTCGGCAAAATCCGGGTCAACATCGTTGTCGATCGCCCATTGCCGACGCGTCGTGAGCACCTCACGCACCCGCTGCGGCTGGATGACGGCGGTGTTGCTTTGCGACTTGAGGTCGGCTACCTCGCGGCACACCTCCATGCGTTGGGCCAGCAGTTCGATGATCGCCGCGTCAATGTCGTCGATTTGCTGGCGAAGATCATGGAGATTGCTCATCGACGCCACCGCGCAAAGATTCGGCGCTTCAGGCTGCGCGCGTCCAACAGGCGCTCCACATGTTTGGCCAGCACGTCCATCTCGATGTTCACCTTGTCGCCGGGGCGACGCACGCCGAGTGTGGTGACGGCCGCAGTATGTGGAATGACGGCGACTTGAAACGAGTCACGTTGCAGGCCGAAGGCGGTGAGACTCACACCGTCAACGGTGACCGAGCCTTTTTCTACGATGAGATGCATCTGGTCGCGCCCGATGCGCACCCGCAGGTCGGGGGCCGGCGACACCACCTCACCAACCAGATCAACGTGACCGAGCACGACGTGCCCACCGAAGCGACCGTCGGCAGCCATCGGTCGCTCAAGATTCACCGGGCTACCTGGTCGCAGTGTGCCGAGCGTGGTGCGCAGAAAAGTCTCGTCGCTCACATCGGCCTCCCACCAGTCGTCGCCTCGTTGCACGACGGTCAAACAACAGCCGTTCACCGCAATCGAGGCGCCAATGGCACTGTCGTTCAACACTTGCTTGGCGGTGATTCGCAAGCGGGATTCGTTGCGTGAAGCCACCGTGCCGAGCTCTTCTACGATGCCCGTGAACACGCTGTCAACGCTAACTGCACGACCCGCCCTGGCTAGCGAAGTGGAAGTGGGGTGATTGCGCCGTAGCATGACGAAGTCCACTTGGGCTTCGGCTCGAGTGTGATGTTTCGGGATGGTCTCGGAACGACCCGCCAAGCACTTGTTCATCCGAACAAATCATGCGAGGCGAGGCAGAAAGAGGCAACGTACGAACATGGCGACTCCCACCAAAACGGGGACCAAAGACGTCATTGCGAAGCACGGTCAGCATGCAACTGACTCGGGTTCGCCGGAAGTGCAAATCGCGCTCCTGACCGACCGAATCAACAGCCTGACGGAACACCTGAAGAGCCATGTAAAGGATCACCACAGTCGTCGTGGTCTTTTGCTGATGGTCGGGCGCCGCCGTCGAATGCTTGACTACATCCGCAAGCGTGACATCGAGAAGTATCGAAAGCTGCTCGAAGAACTCGAACTTCGTCGTTAAGCCACTGCGGTTATCGCAGGGGTTCCATAGGGGAATCTCTGGCCGCGAGAGCTAACACAACATAGGAGAAATACACATGGCTGAAGCCATTTCAGTGTCGGGCGCCGTCAGCGGCTCCGACAAAACCCTCCGGTTTGAAACCGGGCGACTAGCACTGCAATCCCAAGGTGCCGTCGTAGCAACAATCGGGAAGACCACCGTGCTCGTCACCGCCAACGCCGCAAAGGGCGTGCGTGACGGCATCGACTTCTTCCCACTGACCGTCGATGTAGAAGAGCGTGCATACGCCGCAGGGAAAATCCCCGGCTCGTTCTTCCGCCGCGAAGGTCGTCCAAGCCAACAGGCGATTCTTACCTGCCGTCTGATTGATCGCCCACTACGTCCGGCATTCCCCGACGGTTTCCGCAATGAAACCCAAATCGTGGTCACCGTGATTGGTGCCGACCAAGTGAACCCGCACGACGTGTTGGCAATCAACGCATCGTCAGCGGCGCTCATGATCAGCGGCATTCCGTTTGATGGGCCGATCGGTGCAGTGCGCGTGGCGTACTCACAAGACGGCACATGGCTTCCGCACGCAACATTCGAAGAAGGCGATACCGGCACGTTTGAACTCGTCGTTGCCGGACGCGAACTTGACAATGGTGACGTAGCAATCATGATGGTCGAAGCTGGTGGCACCGAGAAGTCGTTTGACTTCTACGCCAACGGCGCACCAAAAGTGAACGAAGAAGTCGTTGCCGCTGGTCTTGAAGCGTCAAAACAGTGGATCAAAGAATCGATCAAGTTGCAACGTCAGTTGACGGCCAGTGTCATTGCGGCACGTGGGCGTATCGAGCCACTCGCGTACACGCCAGTGCTCGACTACTCAGCCGAGGTATATGCCGCCGTTGAGCGCGTAGCCACTGCCAAGTTGCAGCCGGCGATTCGCATTTCGTTGAAAAAGGATCGCAACGCAGCAACCGATGAGGCAACAGCGGCAACGGTCGCTGAACTCGCAGGTACCGCTGGCGCACCCGGTCAGTTCGCTGGCCAGGAAAAGCAGATCAAAGAAGCCGTGCGATCCCTCACCAAGCAGCTCGTGCGTCAGCGCGTAGTCAGCGAAAACATCCGCATCGACGGTCGCGCACCAAGCGACCTGCGTCCGGTGTCGTCAGAGGTTGGCTTGCTGTCAACCGCGCACGGCACGGGTCTCTTCCAGCGTGGTGAAACACAAGTGTTGAACGTGGTCACCCTGGCCATGCCACGCATGAACCAGATGATCGACTCGATCACACCAACCACCGAAAAGCGCTACATGCACGACTACAACATGCCGCCTTGGGCGAATGGCGAAACGGGTCGTGTCGGTACGCCGAAGCGCCGCGAGGTAGGTCACGGTGCGCTCGCTGAGCGTGCAGTGTTGCCAGTGGTGCCAAGCCAGGACAAGTTTGCCTACACGCTTCGCTTGGTAAGTGAAGTGATGTCGTCAAACGGTTCGACATCGATGGCGTCAGTGTGTGCCTCAAGCTTGGCGCTCATGGATGCTGGTGTTCCGATCGTCGCCCCAGTCGCGGGTATTGCGATGGGTCTCATCCTCGAAGGTGGCAAGTACATCGCACTCACCGACATTCTCGGTGCAGAAGATGCCTTCGGCGACATGGACTTCAAAGTGGCCGGCACTGCAGATGCAGTGACTGCGCTGCAGTTGGACACCAAGATCGACGGCATCCCGAGCGACGTGCTCGCCGCAGCCTTGCAACAGGCCAAAGACGCACGTCTCAAGATTCTCGATGTGATGACAGCGGCAATCGCTGCACCACGCGAGACGGTGGCCGAAAGTGCACCAAAGATCGTGACGATCACCATTCCGCTGGACAAGGTCGGTGAAGTGATCGGGCCGAAGGGCAAGGTCATCAACACCATCCAGCAAGAAACTGGTGCAGTCATTGCGGTTGATGACGACGGTTCGGTGGGCATCGTGACCATCGGTTCGCCGGACGCAGCAAAGGTTGAAGAGGCCAGGACTCGCATCTTGAACATCGTCGACCCACCAACTGCAGAACTTGGTGCGACCTACAGCGGTCGTGTCGTGAACATCGCACAGTTCGGTGCGTTCATCAACATCCTTCCCGGACGAGATGGGCTCATCCATATTTCCAAACTCGGCAATGGCGAGCGCGTTGCTCGTGTCGAAGACGTGCTCAACCTCGGCGACGAGGTCTCGGTGCGTGTCGACGACATTGACGACCGTGGCAAAGTGAGCCTGTCGCTCCTCGGCCCAGACGGCCAGCCAATGGCTGGCTCGGGTGGCGGTGGCGGCGGTGGCGGCGAGCGTCGTGAACGCAGCGGCCGTGATGATCGAGGAGGTCGTGATGACCGTGGTGGTCGTGGCGGCAGTGACCGTGGCGGACGCAGTCGTGATGACCGTGGCGGACGTGGCGGCAGCAGCGGCAGTGACCGTGGTGGACGCAGTCGTGATGACCGCGGTGGTCGTGGCGGCAGTGATCGCAGTCGTGACGATCGTGGCGGACGCAGTCGTGATGACCGCGGTGGCAACGATCGCAACACCGGTGATCGTGCGCCGAGCACCCGCACCGGTAGCGAGCCGGTAGCCGTCAGTTTTGAAGACGAGTTCAATACCGACTCCAACGGCTAACACATGATTCGCGTCGGCGTCGTCGGTGCAGCAGGGCGCATGGGCGCCACTGTCTGTGCTGCCGTCGCCGCCGATCCTGCTCTGCAGCTCGTCGCTGCGGTTGACACGACAGGCGATGTAACTGCGCAAGGCCTGACCATCAGTCGCAAATTACAGGTGCTCGCCGACACTCAAGCAGAGGTAGTCGTCGATTTTTCGATTGCCGCCGCTGCCCGAGTGACACTGCCATGGCTTGCGCTGCACGGCGTTCATGCGGTGGTTGGCACCACCGGATTCACCAACGAAGACCTCGCTGCGTTCAAGCAAGGGTTCGCGCGTAGCAATTGTGTGATCGCCCCAAACTTTGCGATCGGCGCCGTTTTGATGATGCGCTTTGCCGAGATTGCTGCGCCATTCTTCGAAACCGCTGAAATCATCGAGATTCATCACGATGGCAAAGTCGACTCGCCGTCAGGTACGGCGGTGTCGACTGCGCAGCGCATGGCGGCCGCAAGTGCCGATTGGGCGAAAGACCCGACCACGCACGAGGCAGTCGCTGGTGCCCGCGGCGCCAAAGGCCCTGCCGATATTCGTATTCATGCCGTGCGCATGCGCGGCGCCGTGGCCAATCAAGAGGTCGTTCTCGGCACCCAAGGCCAAACGTTGACCATTCGACACGACACCATTGATCGAATCAGTTTCATGCCGGGTGTCGTGCTGGCTTGCAAAAAAATCGCTGCTCACCCCGGGCTCACCCTCGGGCTTGACGCGTTGCTTGGCATCTAGCCGCGGCGCGCGATCAGCGCAACCAGCCACCGGCTACGTGTCGCGGGCCAATACCTCGGACGCTTTTTGCACGAGTAATTCGCGTTCGTTCTCGGTCAGCGGGCGAGTGGTGCGCACGTTGAGTTCGACACGGTCACCTTCGGTACCCGCTGCCTGAATCTCGTCGATGAACAACACGGTCGTGAGACCTTTCGTGCCGGCAAGATTACGCACGGTGGTCGACACCCGCGCCGCGTCGCTACTCGCAACGTCAAACTGCAACGATTCCCGAACGGGCTCCTGGCTCAGGTTGCGAACCACCTCGAGCTTTGAATGAGGAATATGGAAGGTGCTGTTGCCGTCGCGGAGTCGCGTGGTGATCATGCCGACGTGTTCCACCGTGGCGCGTACGGGTTTATCCCAACCCAGACTTGCCTCGATTTCGTCGCCAACACCAAAACGGTCCTCCAGCAACACGGCCAGGCCCGTGAGGTAGTCGCCAACACGGTGCTGGCCACCGATTGCGATGGCCGCACCAAGGAAGCCGGCACTCGAGAGAAAAAATGTGGCGTCAAGGTCGAGCACGTTGAACACCGCGATGATGGCGATAATCCACAGCACGAAACTGGTGAGCTGATGCAACATGCCCGTGGCGGCTTCGATGCGTTGTCGACGACGATTTTCGCCACCCTCGAGTGTCTCGGCACCAACGCGACGCATCGTGTTCTTCCACCAACCTTTGTCGCGACCGGGTTTGCTATCGGCAACCTTGCGCACGACGATCCGCAAAATTGCGTAGGTGATTCGTGTGAGGATGAAACACCCGATGACGATGACGATCGCAATGACGGGTCGTGTCAGAAATCGCTGGATGCCACTGATTTCCTCCTCGGCAGCAAGTACGACGAGCGGGGAGAGCAAACCAGCGATGTTCACCTCTTCAGTGTGGCGGATGATTGGCGCAGTATGACGCACCCGTTCATTAGCCTGTCAATGATGAAGACACCGCGCGTCGTGTTGATTGCGCTGACACTCGTCGTGCTTGGCGCCTGTGGCGACATCGAAGTGGTGTCCAATACGAGTGGTGAGGTTGCAGTGACGACCACTCTCGAGGTTCCGGCTGTCGATGAACCATCGGCAGCCACCGAGGTGGCGCCAACCACCACGATTGAGACCACGACGACCACGATGGTGCCGGTCACCACCACCGTGCTTGATGTGGTGTGCATCAAAACCACGGCCTGCCAGTACGCCAATTTGGTGGGCGTCGATTTTTCGCGTCTGAAACTTGACTTCATCGATTTTTCGGTCGCCAACCTCGGTGGCGCCAGTTTCGTCGGGGCGAATCTGAGCAACTCGATCTTTATTCGTGCCGACCTGAGCGCTGTCAACTTCGAGGGTGCCACGCTGAAGAACGTGGATATGACCGCTGCCGTGCTGACCGCAGTGTCGTTCAAGGGTGCGAATCTTGAAGGGGCCGTGCTGTGTGATGTGGATCTCACGACGGTGCTCGACCTCACCAAAGCCCAACTCGATCAGGTAAAAAAATTCAAGACCAAGGGCAAGGTGTATTGTCCGTAGTTGACGCCTGAGGGGGCTCTATGACGGCAGCAATTCCAGCATCGATCGAAGATGTAACAGCACCGTGGATGAGTGCGGCGACCGGGTGGAACGTCACCGCTGTGCGCAATGAAATTATCGGCGTGGGTGTGGGTGTTGCGAGTGCGGTATATCGCTCACACCTCACCGGGTCGGGTTGCCCCGCTTCGGTGGTCGTCAAGTTGCCGGCACTCGACCCCAATGCGGTGTTCACCAGTTCGGTACTGCGCATGTACATTCGCGAAGTCAAATTTTTCAAGACTTTGGCCAACGAAGTCCCGTTCAGAGTGTCGAAGTCGTACTACGGGGAGGTCAACGAAGAGACCAGTCAATTTGCGATGGTGCTCGAAGACCTCGGCAACCTGCGCATTGTTGATCAAGTGATTGGTATGTCCGTTGCCGATGCTCGACGGGCCGTGGATGGTTTGGCGCTGATGCACGCAAAGTGGTGGGGCAAGGCCGACGCGCTTGCGGCAGATGGCACCACGGTGAGCCTTGGCGATCCGATCTATCCGGCCGTGGTACCGATGGTCTTCGCGGAAGGTTGGGAGAAGTGCACCAAGGAGATCAAAATGCCCAACTCACTCATGCAGGTGGGCCCTCGTTTCGGCCCGGCCGTTGCGGGGCTACTGGCATCGCTGGCACAAGGCCCCAACACGTTGGCCCATGGCGATTTTCGTGCCGACAACATGCTGTTCGACAAAGACGACAGTCTGGTGGTGCTCGACTTTCAGTTGATCGGTACCGGTATCGGCGCGTACGACTTGGCGTACTTCATTACGCAAAGTATCACTGCCGATGATGCGAGCAAGTACGAACGGGAGTTGTTCGATCGTTGGGTTGACGGTGTGCTGAGTGGTGGCGCACCGAAAGATTTGGTCGATAAAAAAGCGTTGTGGGAGCACTATCGCTCGGCAGCATTGTTTTGTTTGGCCTACCCCATCATCGCCAGCCGAGGCATGGACCTCAGCGACAAGCGATCATTTGAACTCGTCGACTGCATGAACACCCGGTTTGACCGTGCGGTACGCGAGTTGAATCTGGTATCGCTCCTACCGAACTGACATTTTCTGGCTACGCGAAGTTCATGGGGGCCTCGTAGCCTCAGCGCGTGGAACTCGTGCTTGTTCGTCATGGGTTGCCGGTTCGACGCGAACTCACCGAAGGCATTGCTGACCCCGAACTTGCACCCGACGGCCACGTGCAGGCAGCAAAAATGGCGGCCTATCTCGCAACGGAAGATATTGCGGCGATTTACGTAAGCCCCCTGTGTCGCGCCCAAGAAACTGCGGCACCACTCGGAAAGTTGCTTGGTCTACAGCCGATCATCGACGAGGACATCAGCGAATTTGATCGCAACTCAAGTGAGTACGTGCCGATCGAAGAGCTGCGCGGCACCAACGACCCACGCTGGTTGAGGATGATCCGTGGCGAATGGGAAGAAGGCCACGATCACCCTGACTTGTTTCGCAAGCGCGTGATTGCCGCATGTGAGCGCATGATTGCGGCACACTCGGGCGAGCGGGTGGTTGCCGTGTGCCACGGTGGTGTCATCAACCAATACCTCGCCCACATTTTGGGAATCCAGACGCAACTCGGCTTTTTCTATCCGCAGTACACGTCGATCCATCGTGTGATGGCATCACGTGATGGGTTGCGTTCAGTATTGACGCTGAACGAAGCCGCGCATCTGCGCGACTAGCTACTTCAGCGCAGCGAGTGCCGCGTCGTAGTTGGGCTCGTTGGCGATCTCGTCGACCAGTTCGGTGTAGGTGACCCGACCCGATTCGTTGATTACCACGATGGCACGGGCGAGCAGACCCTTCAGCACGCTGTCAACGAGGGTGACACCAAAGGTATCGCCGAAGTTGGTACGGAATGACGAGGCATTTTGCACGTTGGTGATGCCGTTCGTGCCGCAGAAACGCTTTTGCGCAAACGGTAGGTCGGCCGACACGCACAACACGACCGTGTTGTTCATGGCGGCGGCCAGTTCATTGAATTTCACGATGCTCTTGGCGCACGTTGGTGTGTCGACCGACGGAAAGATATTGAGCACGACGCGCTTGCCGGTGAGGTCGGCATTCGTCACCTCAGAAAGGTCGTCTTTCACGAGGGTGAATGCAGGGGCGGGGGAGTTGGTGGTGGGAAGCGATCCGTTGGTGTTCACCGGATTGCCGCCGAGTTTTGTGGTTGCCATATCTGCAGTCTCGCACAAGGGTGTGCGGCTCACCAAGTGCGTGCCACCAGTAAAAATATTTTTGGAGGCTCCTACGTAGTAGGAGCCTCCAAGTTGGGAAGGTAGTTGCAATTACGAATATCGGTGCCCCATAGTGCTGCCCCATGTTCAACAACTCACCCAATCACCCAGACAACGTCGATGAACCCACCCCCCGCCGATCACATCGTTGGCAGTGCCCGGAGTGCCCCAACGGCATCACGCTGCACGTTCGAGTTGATGAACCACCGGTGTGTCACGGCAAAACGAGCCATTCTCGTCGCCAGATCCACATGAAACGCCAACAGAAAGGCCACCGATAATGACCGATCTCGCTCTTGAATGGGGTGCCTGTGCGACGCTCACCTTGACCTGGGGCCAGCTTCGCAGCTCTATGCAGATCTGCTGTGTCGTGCCCTGCTCTTCGTGCCGAGCGCACCTCATCGCTTCTGCGACCGGTGGAACCGGTTCCCGTACTACGGGGCGTTCTCCGTGGTGTACGACGAGAACGATTTCCCCCAGCGCTCAGAAGCGGGCTTCGCCGTTCGAGCGGTGAAACTGATCGAGTTCGTGCGGTGTCGCCGACAGGAAGACATCTTCCTCGAAATCATGATGTTCTGGTATGCCATCGAACTCATGAAAAAAGGGCTGGCGAATGGCGAAACCGACATCGCACAATTCGCAGCCCGCCGTGAAGAGGATGGTTTCACCAAGTGGTGCCGTGGTGATGCGTGACTGATCAGTCTTCACGCTTCGGGCCACGCCGCACTTGGCCCTGCAGCAGCGACAACGCGAACAACCCGCCGACCAGCCACCATTGGTATTGGTCGACGAAGTCAAGGAACGACCGAATCTCGGACTCGAATACGCGGCCCAGCACCCGCAGTATCCACAACTTGATCGCGATGCCGATGGAAACGAAGATCAAGAAACTGCGGGCTTTCATGCCGCGATGCCCGACCAGCAAACACACCACGTTGCTGCCCGGGAAGATCACGACGGCCCACACACCCAACTTGTCGACGGCACGCTCGAGCCACGTATAGATACGTGGCGGTTTACCGTTCGGGCCTTGCAGCCACTGCACTGCTTTGTGACCGAAGAAGCGTCCGCAGAAATACAGCGCGATTGCAGCAGCGAGCACACGGAAAAAGCCGATCAGCACAAAGGGAAGCAGGTCGATGTAGGGCACCGACCCGAACAGGTTGCGGTTGCGAGACGACAACAGCAGCACCAGTTCTGGTCGCTCATCGACAAGCGCAGGACCGATGTTCGACCCGATCGTGCCTAAGACGAATAATCCCGCCGTACCAGCCAACACGGCGCGGCGTGCAAGTGGGGTGGGCACACACGAACGGTAGTAGGGCTGGCTGCACACCGTGGCGACTCACCTGTGTACAGTTCGTTACGGCGAAGGGGGCCACATGAAGGGTTTAATGCAGCCGACACAACTCACGCTCGTACATTTGTTTGAACGAGCAGAGCGATACGGCCGGGACAAGCGCATCATCACGGCAACCGCCACCGCAAAGGTCAGCACGACGTACGGCGCCTGGGCGGAACGCACCCGTCTGTTGGGCGGGGTGCTCGACATCCTGAAGATTTCAAAATTCGGTCGAGTGGCAACGTTGGCGTGGAACTCAGCACGCCACCTCGAGCTGTACTTCGCCGCACCATGCTCAAATCGCGTATTGCACCCGTTGAACTTTCGTCTGTTCCCCGAGCAAGTCACCTACATCGTCAATCATGCGCAAGACGAGGTTATTTTCTGTGACACATCGCTCTGGGCGATTCTCGAGCCGCTCATGTCGACCTTCACCACGGTGAAGCACCTGGTGTTCATGAATGACGGCAAAGGCGAGGCGCCAGCGAGTGTGCCCGGCGTGCAGGTTCATGAATACGAATCGCTGTTGCAACAAGCCAAGGCGGCCGAATGGAACGTCACCGACGAGAATCAGGCGGCCAGCATGTGTTACACGAGTGGAACCACCGGCAACCCCAAGGGCGTCGTCTACTCGCACCGCTCGACGTTCTTGCACACGATGGCCGAGATGCTCGCCGACTCGCTCGGGGTCCGCGAATCCGACACCATATTGCCGGTCGTGCCAATGTTCCACGTGAATGCCTGGGGTCTCACTCATGCTGCAACGGCTTGTGGTGCCAACCTCGTTATGCCGGGCCCCGACTTGTCGGGCAAGGCAATCGCTGACCACATCGTGAACGAAAAAGTCACCGTCGCTGCCGGCGTACCCACCATCTGGATGGCGGTGCTCCCCGAATTGAAGGGTCGTGACACATCGTCGCTGCGCGCCGTCGTGTGCGGTGGTGCGGCTGTACCCAAGGCCCTCAGCGAGGCTTATCGCGAACAAATTGGTCTACCTATCCTGCAGGCATGGGGCATGACTGAGACCTCGCCAATCTCGGCGGTGTGCACGCTGAACACCGCCGAGCAACAACTACCGGTCGAAGAACAAGCCGAGATTCGCACGACCGTCGGTCGTATCGTGCTCGGCGTCGACTTCCGCGTAGTCCAACCCGACACCACCACGATGGTGGCGTGGGATGGCGAAACGAGTGGCGAGTTGCAGTGTGCCGGGCCGTGGATTGCCAGTTCGTACTACAACGACTCGCGGTCGGCAGAAAGTTTCACGAAGGACGGCTGGTTGCGCACCGGTGACGTGGCGGTCGTCGATTCGGTCGGGCGCATCCGTTTGGTGGACCGCACCAAGGACCTCATCAAGTCGGGTGGCGAATGGATCTCGTCGGTGGAAATCGAGAACGAGTTGATGTCGCATCCGAAGGTCAAAGAAGCCGCCGTCGTTGGCGTGCCCCACCCGAAATGGTCGGAGCGCCCGCTTGCCTGTGTGGTGCCCAAGGATGGTGAAACGATCACCAAAGAGGAAATCATCGCCTTCCTCACCCCGAAGCTGGCCAAGTGGCAGATCCCCGATGACGTGGTCTTCATCGATCAGGTGCCCAAAACCTCGGTGGGCAAGTTCTCCAAAAAGACCCTGCGTGACCGCTTCGCGGACTACAAACTGCCAAGCGCATAAACCGCCACAGCGGCTGCGAAAAATAGCCACATCACACTTGCCGAGTAGTCGTGCGTAGATGGGTAGTCCCTGTTCGGGGACACACACCCACGACCGAAAGGCATACCCATGACCACAGCATTCTTGAAAGACATCACCGCCCTCAAACCTGGCGTTCCCGTCACGCGCGGTGGCATCACGATGATTCCCATTTTTGCTCCAGCAGGTCGTACTTCCAAGATCAAAATTGCCGGTGACGAGCTCGTGGTGTCAGAACTCGAGACACCCACCGTGCCGCAACTACAGGTGCACAACCCCACGCCACACGACTTGTTGATCCCCGCCGGGCGGATTCTGAGTGGTGGTCGTCAAACACGCGTTGTCAACGTGTCGATCGTGGTTGCCGCAGGCACCAAGATGGTCATCCCCGTGTCGTGCGTGGAGGCCGGCCGTTGGTCGGGTCTTTCACGTTTTGCCAACTCGGGCCGCAATGCATCCCGTCGTATGCGTGTTGCAAAACAGCGCAGCGTGAAACACAACATCGATCAATACAAAAGCAAGGCGTCGGCACAAGGCGAAGTGTGGAACACGATCGCCTATGAGCTCGACTCACGTGGAGTGCACGCCGAAGCCAGCCTGTTTCTCGGTGTCGACGAAGATCTCGACCAGCGCTCGGATCGCATCGCGGTCGTCAACCAGTTCCTGACTGACGGCATTCAACCCGGTCAAGTGGGTGTTGCGATTGCCCACGGTGACAAGATCCTCGGCGTCGAAGTGTTCCCGAGCACCGAGGCGCTCGAAGTGTCGTGGGAGGCGATCGTGCGGGCAGCAGTGATTGACGCCGACGAGTTCAGCACCCCGGGGGTGACCGTTGATGCAGCAAGTGGCATCGCAGCGCTCGAGAAATTTCTTGCGGCTGTTGCAGCAACCGAAGGCACGCTCTCAGAAGGCGTTGGTCGCGGCACCGAATTGCACGTCGAAACCCCGGCCTACGTGGCGCACGGCCTGACCGTCGACGGCGAGCTGGTGTATTGCAACGCATTCGCGTCCTGATCGCTTGGTTTGGCGGGGCGCTCACCCCACTGCCATACTGACGAGGTCGGTTCTACCGATGGCAGGCTCCTCGGTGTCTCTCCGCCGAGCACCGGGGGTCTGCGTTGGTTACTATCAGGAGGCACATGAAAATCTTCCCAGGCCTGACTTTCTCGTGGAAGCGGGCGCTCGGTGTGACTGCGGCAAAACGCAAGATTTCGCGTGCCACAGGTGTGCCCCTCACTCGCTCGGGGCGTCGTTCGAAACTCGGTAAATGGATGGGGATGAAATAATGAATCTGATCCTGAAGTGGTTGTTTCCTGCACCGAAGTTGAAGCCCAAAGACGCCGCAATCGGCGGTGTCAGTGCGCTCATCGCAATTGCGATCACCTATTGGGCAAGTGACCAAGTGTTCGACCTCGAGCAGGCACCAATTTTGGCCCTCGCGATGGGCGCGTCGGCAATCATCATTTTTATGACACCACGTGGGCCGATGGCCCAACCCGGGCCGGTGCTCCTGGCGCACACGATCGGTGCAACGGTGGGTGTCACCACCTTCAAACTCGTCGACAACCTGACTCTTGCAGCCGGCATCGCCGTTGCCGTCACCGCGTTGATCATCACCACGCTCGGCTGCACGCATCCACCGAGTGGTGGCACCGCAATTGGCGCCGTGATTGGTGGCGCAAAAATCACTGAACTCGGCTACGAATATGTTTGGCGACCCGTGTTGTTCAACGCAGTGTTGCTCGTGGTGTTGGCAATCGTGCTGAACGCCCCGTTCGCTGCACGTCGCTATCCACTACCTTTCACCAAGTCGGTGTAGTGGCGCCGCGCATTGCGCTGGTCACCGGTTGCGGCTCGGCAACAGGTATTGGTTTTGCCACCGCCCGGCGTCTTGCTGCTACTGGGTGCAAGTTAGTAATCACGAGCACCACCGAACGGATCCACCAACGAGTAGGCGAGTTGGCAGCCGACCCGCAGACTGTGCTGGGAGTTGTTGCAGATCTCACCCTTGAATCAGCGGTTGACTCGCTCATTGCTGAGGCGACTGCCAGATTTGGCCACATTGATGTGCTGGTCAACAATGCGGGAATGGTCGCGGTTGGCAACGAGTTGTTCGATGCATCGCTTGGCGACACGACCCTGCAGCAGTGGAACGACTCGCTCGCACGCAATCTGACGTCATGTTTTTTGGTGACACGGCGAGTGCTCGGAACGTTGCCCGATGGTCGCACCGTGATGCCGGATGGTGGCCGCATCGTCAATGTGGCGAGCACCACCGGGGCGCTGCAGGCTGGCGTCGGCGATGTCGGTTATAACGCTGCGAAGGCGGGCATGATTGGCTTCACGCGGGCGGTTGCACTCGAAGTCGCCCGCCGCAACATCATGGTGAATGCGGTGGCACCAGGCTGGATTGCCACCGGCTCCCAAACACCTGCCGAAGCCAATGCCGGGGCAGTGTCGCCCCTCGGCCGTTCGGGAACCTCCGACGAAGTCGCGGCGGTCATCGAGTTTCTCTGCAGCCCCGATGCGTCGTACGTAACCGGGCAGATGTTTGTGGTGGACGGCGGGGACGCGTTACCCGAAGACCGCACGTGGCGACCGCATTAAGCCACCGCGTTAGTTAGTTCGTGACGCGGCGCAAAAATTGCCGCGTTCGCTCATCTTGCGGCGAGCCAAACACCTGAGTCGGTGTGCCGATTTCGGCAACCGAGCCTGAGTGCAAGAAGCACACGCGATCCGAAATCTCGCGGGCGAAACCCATTTCGTGGGTGGCGATCAGCAGTGTGATGCCACTGCCTTTCAACTCGCGCACTACATCCAACACCTCACCGACGAGTTCAGGGTCGAGGGCCGAGGTTATTTCATCGAGCAATAGCACTTCGGGCCGCATAGCAAGCGCTCGAATGATTGCCACGCGTTGCTGTTGACCGCCCGACAACTGGTCGGGGTACACGTCGGCTTTTTCGGCAAGCCCGAATCGCTGCAGCAGGTCACTGGCGTGCGTGCGGGCATCGTCGTGTGACTGACCGAGCACCTTGGTGAGGGCAAGGGTGATGTTGCGCGCCACCGACATGTGCGGAAATAGGTTAAAACTTTGAAACACAATGCCCACACGGCGGCGCACCGGGTTGGGGTCGCGGCCGATGGCAGAAATCTCGTCGCCGTCCAACAGCACGGCACCGTCGTCGATGTGCTCGAGCAGGTTCACACAGCGAAGCAACGTGGTCTTTCCGCTACCGCTTGCCCCGATGAGGGACACCACCTCGCCCGTGGCGACATCAAGCGAAAGATCGCGCAACACCGTGTTGCTGCCGAACGATTTGCTGACGCCACGCAGGCTGACCTTGGGGGTCACGCTGCCACCCGCGTGCCACTCGTGCGGCGTCGTTCACGCTGCCACAAATAGTCGGTGAGTCGGGTGAGTGGAATCGTCACCGACAAAAAGATCAGCGCGGCCACCACGAACGGGGTGAAGTTCGCAAACTTCGACTTGTCGATACCGGCTTGTCGCAATATTTCAATCGGGCCGATGAGCGAAACGAGTGCCACGTCTTTTTGCAGCGACACCAAGTCGTTCAGCAATGGTGGCACGACCCGGCGAATCGCCTGTGGGAGCACCACATGGCGCATGGTCTGGGTGCTCGACAGCCCGAGCGATCGCGCGGCTGCCCGCTGGCTTTCGTGCACGCTGTCGATGCCGGCGCGAAAGACCTCCGCTACGTACCCCGAATATGTCATTGCGAGGGCGACTGAACCCCACAACAGTGGGGAGTTGAACGGCCGGGCGATGCCCAGGCCTGGTACGCCAAAGCCGACGAGATAGATCCACAAAATCACGGGCACGCCACGCATGACATCGGTGTACGCAGCAGCGAGGGCCCGGATGGGGAACAGGGCTGGTGATCGCGAATTGCGGGCCAGGGCAATTAACAAAGCGAGGGCAAAGATTGCCGGCGTCGTCCAGGCAAAAATTTTCACGTCGAGCCAAAAGGCGTCGATCAAACGTGGAAGTGAATCGCCCATCTGGTCGACGTCGAAGAACGATTTCTTGACGCGATCCCAGCGCGGCATGCGGGGGACAAAAACAAGCACGGCGACCAGCACCACGAAGGTGCTGGCCGCCGCGATAAACGAACTACGACGCCGTTGCTGGCGTTCGTATTCTTGACGCGTGGTCAGTCGAGGCTGATGACCGGTGCGCCGGTGTAATCCGCGAGCCACGTCTCTTCAATGCTCATCAACTCGTAGGTGAGGTCTCGCATGCGAGAGAGCGCCACGTTCACACACTCCACGAGCGGGTTGTCGAGGTCGAATACCATGCCGAAATCGTCGCCTGGGGCGACGTCGCTGGCGGGGAACTGCCCGACCACTTTCGAGCCTTCGATTTCAACGGCACTGATGTACAGCGCGGTTGGCAGGTCGACGACGATCGCGTCAATCTGCTTGGCTTCGAGTGCTGCCTTAGCACCGGCGTTGTCGTCATAGGCGAACGGCGCAGCATCCGGCTGAATCACGCTGGTGATGAACTCGAGGCTCGTCGTGCCGGCTTGTGCGCCGAACTTGAGGCCCTTCAATTCGCTCACCGACGTTGCGGTGGCCACTGCCGAATCACCGAACGCGACGAGCGCCTGGTTGGTGGAGTAGTACGGATCGCTGAACGAGACGGTTGCCTTGCGCTCGTCGGTGATCGAGTACTGCTGCAGGTTGAAGTCGAAGTTCTTGGCACCTGGCTGGATGGCTTCGTCGAAGCTGGTACGAACCCACACGATGTTTTCTTCGCTGAAGCCCATTTCGCCGGCCACCCCGTAAGCAATAGCGGCCTCGAATCCTTCCTTGCTTTCTGGTGCATCGCCAACGACCCACGGTTCGTAGGCCGGGTTGCCCGTGGCAATGGTGAGTTTGCCCTCGACCAGTGTTTTGCCGGTGGTGCATTCGTTGCCCAAACCGCTGACCGTTTCTGCTGCCTCGTCGGTGGTGTCGTCGGTGGCCTCGTCGGCTGCGTCGTCGCTGCCGCCGCAGGCTGCCAGACCGACAATCGCAACTGCGCCGAGTGCGATAAGACGACGGCGAAGTGATCGCTGTTTCATGTGGTGCTCCCCTTGATGATGATGCATCGATGCGACTGCAACGATGCATCAAACCATAGTCCGAAAACGTGCCTAGGTTGGCGTAGTGCGAATGGGCCGATTTGTCGTGGTGGGGTTGGTGGCCGGGCTGCTCTCGGGCATGTTCGGCGTTGGCGGCGGCATCTTGATTGTTCCAGGCCTGATGTGGGTGGCATCGATGGAGCAGAAACGCGCGCACGGCACGTCACTTGCTGCAGTGCTGCCGATCGCGCTGTGTGGTCTCGTTACCTACATCGCCAACGACCACGTGAATCTCGGGGCTGTCGTGACATTGACGGCCGGATCATTGGTCGGCACCGTGTTGGGTACCGCGTGGTTGGCCCGCGCACCTAAGCGGATGCTGTCGCTCGTATTCGCCGGAGTGCTCACTCTTTCGGCGGCTCGACTTCTGTTCGAACTTGACACCGCGACGCAACACGCACTCACTTTCGGGTCGGGTGCGGTGCTCGTGGCAACAGGGTTGATTGCAGGGGTGCTGGCTGGGCTGCTGGGAATCGGCGGCGGGGTCATCATGGTGCCGGTGATGATGCTGGTACTCGGCCTGTCACCCGTCGTCGCCAAGGGCACCTCACTGGCCGTCATCGTGCCAACGGCGATCATCGGCACGTGGCGCAACCGTCGCAACCTCCATGTGGACATGCGCGCCGCCGCCGTTGTTGGCTTGGCGGGGGCAGGTTGTGCCGTGGGCGGCGCATTCATTGCCGAACGCCTGCCCGACCGGGCCTCCAACCTGCTCTTTGCGTCGTTGCTCTTGTTTTTGGCCGGCCGACTTGCAATGAGACAAAAAACGTCTTAGTGTCTCAGGTGATGTCAGTCACAGACAACAGCCTCAGCGACGCGATCCTCGACGCCACCAAATTGGCCATCGAGCGCTGGGGCGTCGCAAAGCTCACCATCAACGATGTGTGTGATGAAGCGCAAGTGTCGCGCGCCACGTTGTATCGCGCGTTCCCGGGTGGCAAAGAAGTGTTGCTTGAAGCATTGCGCGTGCGCGAACTCGAATTGTTCTTCACCACGCTGCGCGCCAACGCCGAAGGCGAAACCACGCTCGAAGACACCATCGTGCGCTGCATGGTCGTGGCCACGAGCGAATTGGGTAGCGACGCCCACCTTGCGTTGATGCTGGCCGCTGAACCTGGTGACGTGCTCACGCAACTCACCGTGCAGGGTGTGCCGCGCATCGTGCGAGTGGCAACCGCATATCTCACGCCTCTGCTCGAGCCGTATTTGTCACGCAAGGAAGCAGCCGCGCTCGTCGAAGTGCTGGCGCGACTCGTGATCAGCTATTTCCTCGCACCAAGTTCGCAATACGACTTCACCAATGAAACCCAGGCTCGCGCGTTCGTAAGAGCGCACGTGCCATTTACACAAGGAGCAATGCAATGACCATCACCAGCCAAGAAAATGAAAACATCATCGGTCGCGCGTCGATCAATGACATCGAAGCGATCCTCTCGGCACCGTTGGTCGACCCGAACGAGGTCGAGCACATCGTAAAAAACAATGCCGACACCGTGTTTACGTGGGACTACTCGTTGGCCCGCCCGCAATTGCGCAAGCTGTATGAAAAGGCCAAGACAGGTCAATGGAACGGCACCACCGACTTGCCGTGGGATCTGAATGTCGACATCGAAAAGACCGTCGCCGAAGACCAAGCGCTCATCGGCAACGGCATCGACCCCAACTGGTACGCCGACACACCACTCGCCAAGTGGGGCGACAAAGAGTGGCTCGAGTTCGGCATCCAAAGCCGCAAGTGGTCGCTGTCGCAGTTCCTCCACGGCGAGCAGGGTGCGCTCATCTGCACATCCAAAATCGTCGAGACCGTTCCTTGGTACGACGCCAAGTTGTACGCCAGCACCCAGGTGGTTGACGAAGCGCGTCACGTCGAGGTGTTTGCCCGTTACCTCGATGAAAAACTTGGTGGTGGCTACCCAATCAATACGCACCTCGAGATGTTGCTTGATGACGTCATCAAAGACTCCCGCTGGGACTTCACGTACCTCGGTATGCAGATCATGGTGGAGGGCCTTGCCCTCGCTGCGTTCGGCTACCTGCACCAGTTGACCAACGAGCCGTTGCTCAAGAAACTGTTGCGTTACGTGATGAGCGACGAAGCCCGTCACGTGGCCTTCGGTGTGCTCAGTCTCAAAGAGGTGTACGACGGCATGTCTGACGCTGAAATGAAGGACCGCCAAGAGTTCGCCTACGAGGCCAGCATCCGCATGCGTGACCGCTTCTTGCAACAAGAAGTGTGGCGCTACATGGGTGTCGACCCGAAGGTGGTCATCCCACTGATGGTCAACGACCCGGGTCGCAAAATCTTCCAGCAGTTGTTGTTCGCCAAAATCGTGCCGAACTGCAAGAAACTGGGCCTGCTCGACCGCAACGACAAGTGGCTGCGTCACCGTTTCGAAGAAATGGGTGTCATCCAGTTCGAAGACCTCGAAGACACCGGCGCAGAGTACGCGGCGTTCGAACTTGGCCAAGAGGTTGCTACACCGGCTCACTGAGCCGGGCATCAATGTCTGCGCACTAACCTTTGCGCATGCCGCAGTTTGGTCAGGTGCTCACCGCAATGGTGACACCATTCAACGGCGACGGGTCGCTCAACCTCGATGGCGCAGTGCGCTTGGCGCGTTGGCTGCAAGACAACGGCAACGACGGCCTCGTGCTGGCGGGCACCACGGGTGAGTCGTCAACGCTCACCGACGACGAGAAACTCTCGTTGTTCGCTGCCGTGGCTAAAGCCGTGACGATTCCGGTCATCGCGGGCACGGGCTCGAACGACACCGCGCACTCGGTGCATCTCACCAAAGAGGCGTCAAAGCTCGGCGTTGCCGGCATTCTTGCGGTGTGCCCGTATTACAACCGCCCTTCGCAGGCTGGCATCGAAGCGCACATTCGTGCGATGAGCGCGGCTACCACGTTGCCTGTGGTGATCTACGACATTCCGGTGCGCACGGGTCGCAAGATCAACACTGCGACGCTGGCGAAATTGGCAAACGAAGTCAAGAACGTCGTCGGGGTGAAGGACGCCGCCGGCAACCCGGGGGAGAGTGCACGGCTCATGACAATGACGCCGTCGTCATTTGAACTCATCTCTGGCGACGACGGGCTCACGTTGCCGCTCATGGCCGTGGGTTGCACTGCGGTCATTGGCGTTGCTACGCACTGGAGCGGTGTCGACCACCAAGAGATGTTCACCAAGTGGAATGCTGGCGACACTGCTGGTGCACGCAAAGTAAATGCGCGACTCACCGAAAGTTTCGCATTCGAAACTGGTGACGACAACCCCAACCCGCTACCCACCAAAGTGATGATGAACCATCTCGGATTAGACGTCGGTGAAGCTCGTTTGCCGATGGGCCCGCCACCGAGCGGTTTGGCGGAACGTGCCGTCGCGGTGATGGCGAATCTCGTCGCTGCTCGCGCCCGCTAATCCCCGAGCATCACGCCCGCCGCGGGTACTTTATATAGGTGGCATCCAAGGCTCAAAAGCGTGCCCCTCGCGCTCGTACCCATGCCGAGGTAGACCCCGAGGTGAAGTTCCGCGTGGTGCAGGGTGAGCCGGTGCTGAAGCCCATGTTGGCCGAGCGGGCCGGTGAATTGATGGGCATGTTCTTCGTGGTGTTGGGCGTGCTCTTGTCGCTTTCGGTGTATGTGAGCGTGGTGGGCCCCGTCGGCCGCGGGCTCGACACCTCGCTGCGCTGGACGGTTGGCCTCGGGCGTTTCGTGTTGCCGATCATCTGTTTGGGGCTCGGCGTGGCGCTACTCAAGCGGGTGAGTATCGAGCACCGGGTGCGGCTCACCTTTGGCTGGTTGGTGGTCTCCGTGACACTGCTTGGTTTAATGCATGTGTTCTTGGCGGCGAGCGAGCTTGAAGTTTCACTCGGTGCGCTCGAAGGTGCTGGCGGTTGGCTGGGCTGGCTCGTTGGCGAGCCGCTCGAGTCGTCGTTGTCGCCCGTCGGTGCAGTCGTGATTTTGGCCCCGACGATTGCGTTGGGTCTCATGCTGGCCACTGCAAAATCGTTGCCCGACCTGGCGCGGTCGATCAGAGGTGTGTCCGGCAAACTCAGCGGCGCCGCCCGGCGTTACCGCGAGGGTGGCGACACACCGTTCGACGCCGAACAAGATGGCGGAGTCGTCGCAGGCATCGATGACTTAGATACCGCACGCCGCGAACACGAAGAAGCTGCGGCGCGTGACGCCGTATATGACCGGGCCCGCGATGGCGACGTTGATGACGGCGATGAGGGTAACGAGCCCGACCAGGAGCACGAATCACGCCCACGCAAGACCCGCCTGCGCGTGGTGCGACCCAAGCCTGAACCCGCATCGAAGCCCACGAAGGGCCAGCAGCAGCAAATCCCTCTCGGCCCAGCCGCTGCGCCATCGTCGTGGGATTTGCCACCGCTCGACATGTTGGCGCTCACCAGCAACAAGCGCGCGAACGAAGACGCCGTGGCCGAACGGGGCGATGCACTCGTGGCGGCGTTGTTGTCGCATGGTGTCGACACCAAATTGGTGGGCTTCACCCGCGGCCCGACCGTTACCCGTTACGAACTCGAGCTCGGTGAGGGCATCAAGGTTGCACGCCTCACGTCGTTGTCGAAAGACATCGCCTACGCCATGGCGGCCATCGATGTGCGAATTCTGGCCCCGATTCCGGGCCGCTCGGCGATCGGTATCGAAGTTCCGAACGATGCGCGTGATTTGGTGTCACTCGGCGACCTGCTCACCGCGCCCGAATCAAAGTCGGCGCAGCACCCGCTGGAAGTAGCGATCGGCAAAGACATCGCCGGCCGCCCGGTGTTCCTGAACATTTCGACGACACCCCACCTACTGATTGCCGGTGCCACCGGTGCCGGCAAGTCGAGCGTGCTCAACTGCATGATCACGTCGATCCTCATGCGCACGACACCAGATCAGGTGAGGATGATTTTGATCGACCCGAAACAAGTCGAGATGGGTCAATACGCAGGTTTGCCGCACTTGTTGACCCAGCCCGTCACCGCACCGAAGAAAGCGGCGAACGCACTCGGCTGGGCCGTGAAGGAAATGGAGCGTCGCTACGACGTGCTCGTCGAGGCTGGTTTCCGTGACATCAGTGGTTTCAACGCCGCCTATGACCGCGGTGAACTCAATTCGGGTGACAGCACGGCCGCGATTGCGACGAAGAAGTTCGATCGGATGCCCTTCATCGTGGTGGTGGTTGACGAGTTGAACGACCTCATGATGGTGGCGGCGCGTGACGTGGAGGAATGCATCACCCGCATCGCCCAAAAAGCGCGCGCCGTTGGTATTCACCTCATCGTGGCGACACAGCGCCCCAGCGTCAACGTGATCACCGGTGTGATCAAGGCCAACATTCCGGCCCGCATGGCCTTTGCCGTGTCGAGCCTCACCGATAGCCGCGTCATCTTGGACCAACCGGGTGCCGAGAAGTTGGTGGGCAAGGGTGACTTGTTGATGTTGCCCGGCAATACGAGTGTGGCCCAGCGTGTGCAGTCGGCCTGGGTGGGTGAAAGCGAGGTGCGCAACATCACCGCTTTCTGGAAGCGCCAATCGCCCGAGGTTGCCTATGTGTCGGGCATCGAAGGTGGCACAACAGGTACTGGCGTCGGCGAGTTACCAGGTGGCACGACCGGTGACGAAGAAGACGACGTGCTCTTGAGGCACGCCATCGACCTCATCGTGCGCACGCAACTCGGATCAACGTCAATGTTGCAGCGCAAGTTGAAGGTTGGCTTCGCGCGTGCGGGACGCTTGATGGATTTGCTCGAGCAGCGGGGCATCGTCGGCCCAAGCGAAGGCTCGAAGCCCCGCGAAGTGCTCATGTTGCTCGAAGAATGGGAAAAAATCCAAGGCACTTGAACTGCGCTACTCTCCGCCGATGGACATCATCGGCAAAGGCGTCAAGTTTCCTGAAGGCCCGGTGTGGTGTGACGATGGTTCGGTGCTCGTGGTGGAGATGTTCGGCGAGTGCATCACGCGCATCGCAAAGGATGGCAGCACGTCGCTGGTGGCCAAGGTGCCAGGTGGCCCCAATGGTCTGGCCGAGTGCGCCGATGGCTCGCTCATCGTGTGCAACAACGGTGGCTCGTTCACGATGGTCGACCTCGGCGGTTTGATTCTGCCCGGGCCGTTCGACCCCGCGCGATACACCGGTGGGCGCATCGAGCGGGTCGACCCCAAGACTGGCGCAATCAGTCGGCTTTACGACTCGTGCGATGGTCATGCCTTGCGCGGGCCGAATGATTTGGTGCTCGACGGCAAGGGCGGCTTTTATTTCACCGATCACGGCATCCGCCATGAACGCAACGGTGATCGCACGTCGATTTACTACGCCAAACTCGACGGCTCGCACATCAACGAGGTGGTGTTCCCGGTGGAGGCCGCCAACGGCATCGGGCTGTCACCCGACGGCACCAAGTTGTACTACGCCGAAACCCACGCCACACGCGTGTGGGTGCGCGACATCGTTTCGCCCGGTGTGGTTGCCCCGGTGACACCGTTTGGTACGCATCACCTGCTGTGGTCTTCGCCGAAGTTGGCGTACCTCGACTCACTGGCGATCGATGGCGATGGCAACGTGTGCGTGGCCACGATTGCACCGACCGGTGGCATCACGGTGATCAGCCCCACGGGCGAGGTGGTGCGGTTCGTGGAATCGGGCGATGTAGTTACCACCAACATCTGTTTTGGTGGCCCGAACTTACGCACCGCCTACATCACCCGTTCGGGGCTCAGCGATGTCGTCGTCGTGCCGTGGGCGTGTGCGGGTCTTGCCCTGCACCGCTAGCAACTCTCGTAGCCTTACGGCGTGGCTTCCCGCTTTTACATCGAAACTCTGGGCTGCCCCAAGAACGAAGTCGACTCCGAGAAACTGATTGGCACGTTGCTGGCACAAGGCCTAGAAGCCACCGAAGACGAATCGCAAGCCGACGTGGTGGTGGTCAACACGTGTGCGTTTATCGAAGATGCCCGCAAGGAAAGCATCGACACGATTTTGGCGTTGAGTGAGCGCCGCAAAAAAGGTGCGCGACTGGTGGTCACCGGCTGCATGGCCGAGCGTTACGGTGACGAGTTGCGGGCCAATCTGCCCGAAGCCGACCAGATCGCCGGATTTGGCGTGGCGATCGAAACCGGTGTCGAAAGTGCCACCACCGTCACGCTCGGTAAAAAACCGTCACTCGCCGTCACCGCCCAGGCCGTGCCCTCGTTCGACTTGCTGAACCTGCCCCGCCCCGCGTCGCGCACGCCGTGGGCCTACGTGAAGATTGCCGAAGGCTGTGATCGCAGTTGCGGGTTTTGTGCGATTCCGTCGTTTCGTGGCCCGCAACGCAGCCGCGATGTAGACAGCATCCTGCGCGAAGTTGATGAACTACAGGCCAAAGAAATAGTGCTCGTCGCCCAGGATTTGGCGAGCTACGGCAAAGATCGCCCCGACGAACTCGGCGCCGGGTCCATCGTCAACCTCGTGCGCCAGGTGTCGGCCAAGGTGCCGCGCACACGGCTGTTGTATCTGTACCCGAGTGACCTGAGTGACGAATTGATCGATGCAATTCTCGACAGTGGCGTGCCGTACTTCGACTTGTCGTTGCAGCATGTCGCCAAGGCGCACCTGCGGCGCATGCGGCGTTGGGGGGACGGCGCGCGATTCTTGCAACGCATCACCGACATTCGCGGCCGCGCGGCGCAGGCCACCTTTCGCAGCAACTTCATCGTTGGTTACCCGGGTGAAACCGAGGGCGACCACGACCAGTTGCTGTCATTCATTGGCGAGGCATCACTCGACTGGTGCGGCTTTTTTGAATACAGCCCCGAAGAAGGCACCTATGCGCTCGGCCTGCCTGACCAGGTGCCAGCCGGGCTCGTGCATGACCGCATCGCTGAGTTGCGTGAAATGCAGGATGCGATCACCGCCGCCAAGCGCGACGAACTCATCGACCAAACCCTGGAGGTGCTGGTGGATGAACCCGGCGTCGGTCGCAGCCACCACGAGGCACCGCAGATCGACGGCATCATTCGGGTACCGACCACTTTGCCGACGGGAAGTTTTGCCACGTTACGCATCGTGGATGCGCACGGCCCCGACCTCGTAGCGCAAGGGGCCGACGTTGTCGGTTGACCCCAGCGCACTCGTCACGTGGGCCAATGCGGTCACGGTCGGACGCTTGGTGGTGTCGCCACTGCTCTTCACCGTGATTCCCGTTGCGCCGGGCGGTTCATGGGTGGCACTCGCTGCATGGTTCGTGCTGTGTGCCAGCGATGGCTTCGACGGCTTTTTGGCACGACGCCACGGCATCACGCGGTCGGGTGCCTTCCTTGACCCTTTGGCCGACAAGGTGCTGGTGCTCGGTGCGATGTTCACCTTGGTATCACGCGGGGTGTTCTGGATGTTGCCCGTCGTCATCATCACTGCGCGGGAAGTCATCGTGAGCGTCTACCGCGTGCTGGCCGGCGCCAAAGGTGTGTCGATGCCCGCCAGTCGAACCGCCAAGGTCAAGACCCTCAGCCAGCAACTGGCCGTGGCTGGTGCACTGATGCCACTCACCTTTGACGAGCGTTGGCTGTGGTTGTCGCTGCTGTGGCTGGCAGTGGCACTCACCTTGTTGTCGGGTGCGCAATATGCATGGAAGGCTGTCACCACACGAGGGAGGCCCGCCGGTGCGTTGTGATGTCGTTGCAATAGGAACGGAATTGCTGCTCGGGCAAATCGTCGACACCAATTCATCGTGGCTCGGTGAGCAACTGGCAGCAGCAGGGCTGGATTCGTGCCTGCAAGTAAAAGTGGGTGACAATCAGGCGCGAATCGTCGCTGCGTTGCGCTCGGTGCTGCGTGATGCCGACGCCATCATTATTTGCGGTGGTCTTGGCCCCACGCACGATGACATCACCCGCGAGGCCATTGCCGAAGTGATGGGTGTCGATCTCGTGCTTGACGAAGTAATCGCCGACCGCATCGCCCACATGTTTGCCAGCCGCAACCGCAAGATGAGCGAAAATAACCTGCGGCAGGCGATGGTGCCAGTTGGCGCCCAGGTGATTGAACAAAAGCGGGGCACCGCACCAGGCCTGATTTGCCCGGTTGGCGACAAGGTGATGTATGCCGTACCTGGTGTGCCCTACGAGTTGCACGAGATGTACGAGCGGGCGATTCTTCCCGACCTGCTCGCCCGCTCCGGCGAGCAGCGCAAGATTGCCTCACGTGTCGTGCGCACCTGGGGCGAGAGCGAAAGCGGCTTGAACGAGCGCCTGCAGCCGATCATCGACGACCTCGACAAGGTTGGCAACCCGACGCTCGCATTCCTCGCCAGCGGATGGGAGGGCATCAAGGTGCGACTCACCGGTCGCGGTGCCGACACTGCCGAGGTCACCGCGCTTCTTGATGTGTGGGCCGAACGGGTGCATGCAGTGATTCCTGAAGTGGTGTTTGGTTATGACACCGACACGATGGAATCTGTCGTACTTGATTTGCTACGCAAACGCGGGCTCACGATCGGTGTGGCCGAGTCGGTGACCGGTGGTTTGGTGGCGGGTCGGCTCACCGCCATTGCCGGCGCCAGTGATGTGATGCGGGGTGGCGTCGTGGCGTATGCCAGTGAGGTGAAGTTCGACGTGCTGGGCGTGCCTCGTGGCCCGGTGATCAGCGAAGAAACATCGCGGGCCATGGCCCTCGGGGTGTGCCGCACGGTGGGCTCGTCGGTCGGGCTGGCACTCACGGGTGTGGCCGGCCCCGATGAACAAGACGGTGCCAAGGTCGGCACGCTGTGCATCGCAGTGGCGATGCCTGGTGGTGTCGCGAGCTCGACCACGGTGATGTTGCCCGGGGATCGCAAGACGATGCGCGAACTTTCGGTGATTTCTGCGCTCAACTACCTGCGCCAGCTGCTGCTGCGCGGCTAACTGCACCCCGTCCCCGCCACACGGAGCGATTACCGATCGGCTGCGGTGCTTCCGGTAAATGAGAAAGGCCCCGGTCTTTCGACCGGGGCCCTTCGACCACCCCGAAGGATGGTGAATCATCTGAGCCTTAGGCGGCTCGGTAACCCTCTGCGTTGGAACGCGCGATGGCGATACTCATGATGAGCAAGCCGTAACCAGGCTTGGCCAAGATGTCGGCCACGGTGTAGCCGACTTGAATCGTCGTCATTGCGTCGCTGTCGCTCAGGCCGAGTGTCGTTGACAACCAGCTCGTCGAATCGCCGAGAATGTAGGCGATGGGGTAGACACCCCAGGTTGCAAGGAGCAGGTAGCGCACGTTGTTCAGCTTGCTGCCGACTTCTCCGGCCTGTGACTTGAGCGCCTTGCCCACTTCGCCAGCGAACAATTCGTACAACACATAGAGCATGAAGATCGCCGAGACGATGCCCCAGACGGTGCGGTCGTTGCTGCCGAATTCGGCAGTTTCGCCCGGATATCCAGTGGCAATCATCAAGAGCGATGCCACGATGAGTCGTGGGGTTACGCGCTTGGCGACTTCTTTGCTGAGGCCTGATACCACGACGAGTTCAGCGACGAGTAATGGAACGGTGAGGAGCCAGTCCGCGTAGCGGTAGCCCTCGTTCCACTCTCCACTGCCGAACTGGCCGAAAATACGCCAGTAGTGGTAACCAGCGATACCGCAAATCATCGCCGACATGGTGACAGCGCTGCGGTACTGCGGGGCTACGCGATTACGCGAGACCAAGAAGTACACAAAAGCGATTCCCATCGCCGCGACGGCGAATGAGAGGCTGTTGTATACGAGGTCCGCTTGGGCTCCTTCGAGTCCGAGTGGATTGGTTGCCATTATGTCTTACCTCCGTGGTTGAACCCGAGTGACCGGATGGCCGCCCTGTTGGGGTCAAGTCAGTTCTAGGGCATGACGCCCAAGACAGCCCCGCAAATCCAGTTACAAGTCCCTTACCTTTCCGGGTGGTTTGTAATGAAACTGTCATATTTGGGCTGGCGACCAGGGGTGCGGCCACCACACGCACCGGTGCGTGCGTACCGTAGAAGGTTGGTCGTCGGCGCAGGTCGGGGGCCACACAGGCTCCCGTAGCTCAATTGGAGAGAGCGACGGACTTCTAATCCGTAGGTTGCAGGTTCGATTCCTGCCGGGAGCGCCACATCACGAGGTCGTGCGTGCGTATCTACGCCTTAGCCTGAAACGACTGTTCGGAGGAATGGCAAACGTGAAGAAATTCAAAAAAGGTGACACGGTCATCTATCCGCAACATGGGGCCTGCACGGTCAAGGTGATCAAACGCATGCGTGCTTTTGACGTGATGCAGGAGTATCTGATCCTCGAGTCGGTGATGACCGATGCCGCTGGCAAAGGCATGACCCTGTCGGTGCCGGTCGCCAAGGTGTACGACCTTGGCATTCGTCCGCCCGTGTCCAAGAGCGAACTGCAAGATTTGGTGGACGTGCTTTCCAAGCCGGATCCGCGCGTGCCTGCCAACTGGTCGCGTCGTTTCAAGAACCACCAAGAAAAGTTGAAGAGTGGCGACGTATATCAAGTCGCAGAAGTCGTACGCAACCTGGCGGCACGTGACCGCGAGAATCAGTTGTCGGCTGCCGAGAAAACGATGTACGAACGCGCCCGGCTCAACCTCATCTCCGAGATTGCGCCGTCAAAGCGATGCTCGACCGAGGAGGCCACCCGCTTCCTCGATGACGCCCTCGAAAAAGGCGTGTTGAGTGCCGACGGTAAGTCGCAGTTGCAGGAACTCGGGCGGGCATCGACTGGTGGTAAGCGCAAGACCGATACGGCAAAGGGCCCAGCGAAAAAGCCGGCCAAGCCCAAGGCGACGAGCAAAAAGAAATAACTCGTAATGTCCGTCCAGCCGACTCGTGACGAGTTGGTGGGCGCGATAGAGAGCGGTGCAATCGACACCGTCGTGATGGCGTTTCCTGATCTGCAGGGCCGGTTGGTCGGCAAGCGCACCACCGGCAGATTTTTCCTCGAGCAGGTTGCCGAACACGGCACCGAAAACTGTGACTACCTCATCGCCACCGACTTTGACGACGTGGCGGTGCCGGGTTACCGGTTTGCCTCGTACGACCTCGGATATGGCGACATGCTGGCGCGCGCCGACTTCGGCACGATTCGCATCACACCGTGGGTGCCCAAGACGGCGTTGATTCTGTGCGATCTGTTCGCAGCCAAGACGGGTGCACCAATTGGCGTTGCTCCCCGCCAGGTGCTTCGCGACCAGGTGCAGGCAGCCCGGCGCATGAGTTTGGAGCCGATGATCGGCAGCGAAATCGAGTTCTATTTGTTCCGTGATTCGTACGAGCAGATCCATGAACGTGGCTACCAAGATCTGACGCCTCATTCGCCGTTCATGCAGGACTATCAGGTGGTGCAAACGACGCGCGACGAGTATGTCGTCAGCGAGATTCGTCGCGGCCTCGAAGCAGCAGGCATACCGGTCGAATTCTCCAAGGGCGAAGCAGGTCGCGGGCAACACGAGTTGAATCTTGCGTACACGCACGCACTGGAAATGGCTGATCGCAACATCGTCTACAAAACAGCGGCGAAAGAGATCGCCGCGGGGCTCGGACGAAGTGTCACCTTCATGGCCAAATACGACTTCGCCGAAACCGGTTCGTCATGTCACGTGCACTCAAGTTTGTGGCATCTGAGCGACCGTGGGCTCGGTGGCTCGGCCTTCGACGGTGGCGCTGCGCTGACCGACGACTTCCGCATGTACCTCGCCGGGCAACTGGCTGCGGCGCGGGACTTCAGCATTTTGTGGGCCCCCACCGTCAACAGCTACAAACGGTTTCAGCCAGGTTCGTGGGCGCCAACTGCGGTGGCGTGGGGCGTCGACAATCGCACGCTGGGGTATCGCGTGGTGGGTCACGGTGCGTCGTCGCGTGTCGAGTGCCGAATTCCGGGTGCTGACGCCAACTCGTATCTGGCGTTTGCCGGCACGATCGCCGCCGGGCTGTACGGCATTCGCCATCGTCTGGCGCTGTCCGAGGCCTACACAGGCAACGGCTATGAAGCCAAGGACCTGCCGCGAATTCCCACCACCCTCGCGGAAGCCGCCGACCTGTGGGAGCGCAGCGACATCGCCCGTGAGTGTTTCGGTGCTGATGTGCATCACCATTTGCTCACGATGGCGCGTCACGAGTGGTCATCGTTCAACAGCAGCGTGACTGATTGGGAACGTGTGCGCTATTTTGATCGTGCGTAAACCATGAATCGTCTCGCCGGAAAAGTTGCCTTCATCACCGGTGGCGCGAGTGGTTTGGGGAGGGTGGGCGCCGAACGATTTGCGGCCGAAGGTGCGCGGGTGGTGATTGCCGATGTCGGTGACGCCAGTGAAGCGTTGCAGTCGATTGCCCGTGCTGGTGGCACCGCTGCATCGGTGGAGTGCGATGTGAGTAGTGATGCGTCGGTGCGTGATGCCGTGGCATTCGCGGTCAAAACGTTCGGCGACCTGCATGTGCTGTACAACAATGCCGGTGTGATGTTGTCGGCAGATGACGACGCAACCAACACACCCGACGACGTGATACAAAGAACGTTCGACATCAATGTCAAAGGCGTGTTGTACGCGTGTCGCCATGCGATTCCACCAATGATCGAGTCGGCGCAACGTTGTGGCGAAATGTCGTCGATTGTGAACGTCGCGTCGTTCGTGGCCCACCTCGGGGCGGCGACCCCGCAAATTGCCTACACGGCGTCGAAAGGTGCGGTGCTCGCGATGACCCGGGAAATGGCCGCGATTTATGCACGTCGCGGGTTGCGCGCCAATGCACTGTGCCCGGGGCCCGTAATGACACCGCTCCTCGCAAAATTTCTGAGTGACGACGCCAAGCGCGAGCGTCGCCTCGTGCACATTCCGATGGGTCGCTTCGGTGAGCCGCATGAAATCGTGAACGGTGCCTTGTTCTTGGCGTCGAATGAAAGCAGTTGGATGACGGGGCAGAGCCTCGTGATCGACGGTGGCATCACGTCGGCGTATGTGACCCCAGAAGGCCCGGCATGGTCGGCAGACCTGTGAACACAGTCGTGAGACTAGGAAC
>JAEMQQ010000004.1:48386-58128 GCA_016463775.1 Ilumatobacteraceae bacterium
CGGCATGGTCGGCAGACCTGTGAACACAGTCGTGAGACTAGGAACACAGTCGTGAACGTCGCCTTCGTGGGTCTCGGCGTGATGGGTGGCCCAATGGCACGCCATCTCGCCACCGCAGGCCACGCAGTGACGGTGTTCAACCGCACCACCGCGAAGGCCCAGGCATGGGTCGCCGCTCACGGTGGCATACAAGCCGCAACGCCACGTGCAGCGGCGGCGAATGCCGACGTCGTGTTCGTGTGCGTCGGCAACGACGACGATGTGCGATCGGTGATGTTCGGCAACGACGGCGTGCTTGAGAGCGCCAAACCGGGCAGCATCGTCGTCGATCACACCACGGCGTCGGCATCGCTGGCCCGTGAACTGGCCGCGGCCTGCGCTCAACACGGTGTTGGGTTCATCGATGCCCCAGTGTCGGGCGGTCAAGCCGGCGCTGAGAATGGACAACTTTCCATCATGTGTGGCGCCGACGACCAACACGTGTTTGACCGCGCCTATCCGGTGCTCATGAGTTATGCAAAAATCTGCAAGCGACTCGGCAACGCCGGTTCTGGTCAATTGGCAAAAATGGTCAACCAAATTTGCATCGCCGGCGCGGTGCAGGGCCTCAGCGAAGGTCTGCACCTGGCACTTGCTGCAGGCCTTGACCCCGACGCGCTGGTTGAGGTGATTTCACAGGGGGCAGCCGGCTCCTGGCAGATGTCGAATCGTGCCACAACGATGGCCCGTGGCGAATTCGATTTTGGTTTTGCGGTGGAATGGATGCGCAAAGATTTGGCGATTTGCCTCGCAGAAGCGCAGCGGCTTGGCGTCGATTTACCAGTCACCTCGTTGGTGAACGACTTTTACGGCGAGGTCGTCGAAATGGGTGGCCGGCGCTGGGACACCAGCTCGCTTATCGCGCGACTGCGAGTGCCAGGCGATCAACCCCGCGAATCGTAAGTCGGTCACGCCAACTCGGCTCGCCGACCAATTCCACGTGTGAAAATCGATGCAGCAAACTTTCGATCGCCACTTGTGCTTCAAGTTTTGCCAAAGCCGACCCGAGGCAATAGTGAATGCCGGCGGCGAAGCCGAGATGTTTGTTCGCATTCGCCCGTCGTAGGTCGAGTTGGTGCGGATTTTCGAACACACTCGGGTCGTGGCTTGCTGCACCGAGGCTCGTGAGCACGCGCTCGCCTGCGGCGACCTCGATCACTCGGTCACCAACCTGAAATTGCACGGGTACCACCGGCACGCGCACAGTGTGTTGTACCGGTCCGTCAAATCGGAGTAATTCGTCGATCGCATTGGAGTCAAGCCCATGTCCGCGCACGTGGTTGAGTTGATCTGGTGCGCGCAACAGCGCCAGCATCGAGTTGCCAATGAGGTTCACCGTGGTTTCATGCCCGGCGATGTACAACAACAGCACGAACGTGACCAGTTCTTCGGCGGTGAGTTTGTCGCCAGCCTCTTCGGCGGTGATCAGCGATGACAGCATGTCGCTGCCAAGGTTGCGACGACGTTCGGCGATCACCTCGTCGAGAAACGGCAAGAGCCCCCCGAATGCAGCGTCGGCTTCATCCAGTTCGGCGAGTCCGGTGGTCGGTTCGAGCGTGCGGGTGATGACCTGCGACCACTCGCGCAGTTCTGCTTCACGATCGATCGGCATACCGAGCATCGCTGAAATCACGAGGAACGGCACGGGAAATGCAAGATCGTCGATCAGTTCGAAGGTGGCACCGTCGCGCACGCGCTGCTCTGCGGCCTCGAGGGCGGCATCCACGTAGTGCTGCACCATCGGTCGCAGCGCCTCGATGGCGCTGGGGGTGAAGGATTTGGAAACCAGGCGACGCAGGCGGCTGTGGTCGGGTGGATCAAGGTTGAGGATTGATTTTGCCGAATTCCGACGTCGTTCACGCATGCGGTTGCTAATCGGGTTGTCGATGGGTTTCGCCGATTTTTCCACGTCGCGGCTGTAGTCATTTGACCGCAACACGGTTGCTACATCGCTGTACCGGGTGAGTACGACCAAACCACCGAGTGAGATGTGCACCGGGTCGTGCTCGCGCAGCGCGTCGTAGAACGGATGTGGGTTGGCGCGAAATGCAGGATCGAACGGGTTAAAGACTGCCTGACTCACTGAAAACCCCAGTCATTGCGTATTAGTCGGGAAGGGAAACGTTGCTTGTTCGTGCAGGATCGGGTCTTGGTCGGGAAGCACGATCCAGTGTGCACCATTCACGCGGCGGGTCAATGAGGCGGCCACCGCGTCGACCACCTGCTGGGTCTTCATGAGTGGCATGCCGAGCTCGGCGATCCACTCGCGGGCCTGCTCGCCGATAAGTGGTGTGTCGACGAAGCCGGGGCAGATTGCGCTGATACACACGCCGAATTCAGCGAGGCGTGCCGTGAGTGACTTCACGAGACCAGAGACCGCATATTTGGTGAGCCCGTAAATCGGGTCAGGTGGAATTGGCACGAATGCCGCGACGGATGCCGTGACGACGATGTCGCCTGCACGCCGCTCGCACATTCCGGGGATGACCGCCCGTGCACCGAACACCACACCGTCGACATTGACGCCGATGGCCCGTCGGTATTCTTCGTCGGTCAGGTGGATGAGTGGCGGCAGTAGCGGGTCGGATGGTCCATCGAGCACGTTGCGACGGGTGGTGATGCCGGCGTTGAGATGCACGAGATCGAAGTGGTCGTGCGCGGCGATGAAATCCGACCACGCCTCACTGGATGACACATCGAGAATTTCCGCCCGTACACCAAGGCGCCGGCCAGTTGCTTCGAGCAGGTTGTTGTCGATGTCGACGATGGTGACGGTGGCGCCAGCTTTGGCGAGCGATTCGGCAACGGCGGCACCGATGCCGCTTGCACCACCGGTGACGAGTGCGTTGCGGCCGGCGAGCTTCATACCGCGACGATAGTCCGCCGACATTCGCTGGCACGAGTCAGCAATCACCGACCGTCGGTGTGGGCTGGTTAGGCGCCAACCTTCTGCACATGCTCGTGCAGTGCCGATGCGTACGTATCCATGAGTCGACCAATCTGATCATCGGTCGCAACCAGCGGTGGGCAGAAGGCATTGGTATCGGCGCCAATGCCACGCACGATCGCCCCGTTGCGCAACGCGATGTCGCGCACCGCCATTGCATCGTGCTGCTTGTGCAAACCTGCCGCCCACACCGCGCCATCGCCACGCACTTCTTTGAGCAAGCCGTCGCGCTGCAATGCATGCAAGGCCTGCGATACGAGTGCACCGAGGTGCTTGGCACGTGCGACCAGACCTTCGTTTTCGATGATCTCCAAATTCTTCAGGGCCGCAGCACATGCCGTGGCATGACCGGAGTAGGTGTAGCCCGTGCGTAGGAAAAAGTTCGGATCAGCCTCGAGTGAACGCAGTGGGGCCGCGCCGACAAAGACCCCACCGAGTGGGATGTATCCCGAGGTGACCGCCTTGGCAAAACAGGTGAAGTCAGGCGTGACACCGTAATGCTGCGCGGCAAACCACGCGCCGAGTCGACCGAAACCGGAGATGACTTCGTCGAAGATGAGGAACGCACCGTGCTGGTCGCACAACTTGCGCAGCGACTGTAGGTAGCCGTCGCGGGGCGGAAACACCCCACCGGCACCCTGAATGGGCTCGACGAGCACCGCGGCGATGCGCGCACCATCGCGGCTCATTGCCACCGACAACGCCTCGATGTCGTCGGGGTCCACCTGGGTTACATCAGGCAGCAGTGGGTCGTAGCCCACTTTGTTGAGCGGTAGTCCTTGGGCACTGGTGCCGCCGTAATTGCTGCCGTGGTAGCCACGTCCGCGGGAGATGATGATCGTGCGTTCAGAATGCCCGGCTTGCACGTGGGCCAGCCGTGCAAGTTTCATCGCGGTATCGATGGCCTCGGAACCGCTCGAGCACAGGAACACCCGATTGCCGGGCATCGGCGACAGAGTGTGCAACTTGTCGGTGAGCACATCGGTAATACCCGTCGTGAACGGATCGAAGTTGTTGTACGACTCGAGCGTGGTCACCTGCGCGGCGATTGCCTCGGCCATGTCATGGCGGCCATGTCCGATGTTGCAGTACCAGAGGCTCGCCATGCCGTCGATGTACTCCTTGCCGTTGCTGTCAAACAGCCGGGCACCGTCACCGCGCACCATGGTGACGAAGTCGGTTCGTGATGGTTTCGTGAAGGCGTGCAGATACGTGGGCTTCACAGACGAAATCTTACCGAGGGCCCAACAACTAGCCTTACTTGAGATGAAAGGGTTGATTCTCTCGGGCGGTGCCGGCACTCGGTTGCGACCGATAACACACACAAGTGCCAAGCAATTGGTGCCGATTGCGAACAAACCGATCCTGTTCTACGGCATTGAGGCGATGAAAAAGGCCGGTATCGACGAAATCGGCATCGTCGTCGGTGACACACGCAAAGAAATCATCGCCGCAGTCGGCGACGGTTCACAATTTGGCGTACGGACCACCTACATCGCCCAGGATCAACCGCTGGGGCTCGCCCATTGTGTGCTCATCGCCCATGAGTTCCTCGGCGATGACGATTTCGTCATGTACCTGGGTGACAACATGCTCGAGCAGGGCCTCGAGGGCTTCGTGAGCGAGTTCGTCGCGGCGCGTGCCGCTGGTGGCAAACATGCACCGACCGCCCAAATCCTGCTCTGTCACGTCGACGACCCGCGTCAGTTCGGCGTCGCTGAAGTCACCACAGAAGGTCATGTCGTACGACTCGTAGAAAAACCCAAGGATCCACCGAGTGACCTGGCACTCGTCGGTGTGTATTTGTTCGACAAGACCATCAACGAGGCGGTGCGTGCAATCAAGCCGTCGCTGCGTGGCGAACTCGAAATCACCGATGCCATTCAGTGGCTCATCGAGCAAGGCAAGACGGTGCGCCACGAAGTGTTGCAGGGTTGGTGGATCGATACCGGCAAGAAAGACCCGTTGCTCGCGTGCAACCGTCTGGTGCTCGAAGCGATCGAACCGCGCAACGACGGCAGCATCGATGCCGATTCGCGAATCGAAGGACGGGTCATCATCATGAAGGGTGCCAAGGTGGTGAACTCGCGAATTCGCGGGCCGGCCGTGATCGGCACTGACAGCGTCATCGACAACAGCTACATCGGGCCGTATACGTCGGTCGGCAATGGCTGCAGCATCGTGCATTCAGAACTCGAACACTCGGTGCTCCTCGACGGCTGCATCGTCAACGATGTGCACAAGATGACCGATTCGCTGTTGGGTCGTAATGTGCAGGTGGTGCGTTCACAAAATCGCCCCCACGCATTGCGGTTGATGCTCGGTGATGATTCGAAAGTCGAGCTTGACGCCTAAATGCCCAAGATCACCGAGTCGGACCTGATCAAGGGCGTGCAGATCGTCGAGCCGAGCATGCACGGCGACGAACGCGGGTTCTTCATCGAGACGTATCGACGCGAATGGTTTCCGCTTGGCCGCGAAATGCTGCAGGGCAATCGCGGTGATCGAAAGGCCGGTGCCATCGTCGGTTTGCACTACCACCTCCACCAAGCCGACTATTGGTACGTTCCGTACGGCACCTGTCGGGTGGTGTTGCACGACTTGCGCAAGGGTTCACCCACCGACGGTGTCACGCAAGTGATCGACCTCGGTGGGCGCAACGACGGTACCCATGATCATCGCGGGGTGTTCATTCCGCCGGGCGTCGCGCATGGTTTTGGTTCGCTCACCGACATGACCATCACCTATCTGGTCGACAACTACTACAACCCGAACGACGAACTTGGCGTGGCGTACGACGACCCGGCAATCGGTGCCGATTGGGGCATTGCAACACCCACGTTGTCGAAGCGTGACCAGGCGAACCCGTCACGCAAGGACATCGCACCACATCAACAGCCGATCTGGGGCATGCGAACTTGAAGATCTTTGTCACCGGCGGTGCTGGTTTCATCGGCAGCAATTACGTTCGTTGGGTGTTGCGCAACACCGACCATTCGGTGACGGTGTACGACTCGTTGACCTACGCCGGAAACCTGTCGACGATGCGCGACGTCGACGACAGCCCTCGGTTTTCGTTCGTGAGGGGCAATATCTGTCAACCCGGTGACGTCGCGCAAGCCATGAAGGGTCACGACTGGGTGGTGCACTTCGCCGCCGAGAGCCACGTCGATCGTTCGATCGAGGGCGGCGAAGACTTCATCCTCACCAACTGTTTCGGCACCAACGTGGTGGTCGATGCCGCACGCAAACTTGGTGTCGAGCGCGTCGTGCATATCGGCACCGACGAGGTGTATGGCAGCGTCGAAGTTGGTTCGTCGAAAGAGACCGATCCGCTCGAGCCGCGCTCGCCATATTCAGCGTCGAAGGCGGGCAGCGACCTGATCGCTTTGTCATACCACGCCACGCACGGCACGCCAGTGCTCGTCACACGGTGCACCAACAATTTCGGGCCGTTCCAATACCCGGAAAAAGCGATTCCACTGTTTGCCACCAACTTGCTCGACGACAAGAAGATTCCGCTGTACGGCGACGGGCTCAACGAACGCGACTGGCTGTATGTCGACGACCATTGCTCGGGCGTGCACCTCGTGCTCGAGCGAGGCACCGTCGGTGAGGTCTACAACATCGGTGCGGGAAATGAGACCGCCAACCGTGTGCTGGTTGACAAGTTGCTCGCGTTGCACGGCAAGGACGAAACGAGCGTGCAGTACGTGCAGGATCGCAAGGGTCACGATCGCCGCTATTCGGTGGACATCACCAAGATCACGAAACTGGGATGGCAGCGTCAGCGATCGCTTGACGAAGCACTCGCCGCCACCGTCGCCTGGTATCGCGACAACCGCTGGTGGTGGGAGCCGCTCAAGGCCACGTCGTGAAGATTCTGGTCACGGGTGCAGCGGGCCAGCTCGGTCGCGAGATCGTCGAGGCTGCCATCGCCGCCCAACACGACGTAAGCGGGTTGTCCCGGGCGCAGCTTGATGTAACGGACGCACAAGCGGTGCACGCAGCCGTCAGCCGCGAACGACCCGACGTCATCGTGCACGCTGCTGCCTGGACTGCCGTCGATGCTTGCGAGGGTGATCGCGACAAGGCCTTCCTCTCCAATGGCACGGCCACGCACCATGTGGTGCGTGCAGCGCGCGAGGTCGGAGCACAGGTCGTCTATCTGTCGACCGACTATGTGTTTGACGGCATGAAACCAACGCCATATGTCGAGACCGACACACCACGCCCCCAGTCGGTGTACGGCGCATCGAAGTTGGCGGGGGAGCAGGCAGTTGACCTGTCTCTTGACACCGTCGTGCGGATCGCCTGGGTGTGCGGCTACCACGGCGCCAACATGGTGAAGACGATTTTGCGCATCGCCGCACAACAAGACACGCTGACTTTCGTCGATGATCAAATCGGCAACCCGACGATGGCCGACGATGCAGCGCGAATGATCGTGCAACTCGCCGGCGAACGACGTCGTGGCACTTGGCACGTCACCAACCAAGGTGTCGTGAGTTGGTACGAGTTCACCCGCGAAGTGCTGCTGGCGGCAGGCCTTGATCCGGCACGGGTGCAGCCCGTCAAAACACATGATTTGGTGCCACCTCGCCCGGCGTCGCGCCCCGCCAATTCGGTGCTCGATAATCGCGCGTTGCGTGACGCAGGTATCCCGCTGCTCGACGATTTTCGCGTACCTCTGTCACGACTCGTAAAGCGCCTACGGTTAGGGTGAAATCATGAATTCTGCTGCACTCCTGGCGGTGCTCGAGCCGACTGCGGCGAAGTTGTACGACCGCCACATGGGGGTGGCCAAAGAGTGGTTCCCGCACGAGTACGTGCCCTGGGGCCGCGGCAAAGATTTCGATCCCGAGCGTCCGTGGTCGGCCGCTGACGCCGACTTTGGCACTGGCGGCTGGACACTTCCCGACGCAGTGCGCACCTCGTTGTTCGTCAACTTGTTGACCGAGGACAACCTGCCGTATTACACGCGCGACATCAGCACGCTGTTTGGTGGGGAAAGCGCCTACGGCGCGTGGGCGCGTAATTGGACTGCCGAAGAGGGTCGCCACGCAATCGTCATCCGTGACTATTTGATGGTGACTCGGGCGCTCGACCCCGTCGCACTCGAGCGGGCGCGCATGCAACAAGTGCGCGGTGCCCAAGTGCCCGCCCCGGACGATTTGTATGAGGCACTCGCTTATTTGTCAATGCAGGAACTCGCCACTCGTATTGCGCATCGCAACACCGGCAAGTTGATCGGTGACCAGGCCGGACAAGACATCATGTTGCGCGTCGGCAACGACGAAAATCTGCACTTCCTGTTTTACCGTGATCTCGCCACGGCCGCACTCGAGGTCGACCCATCAAGCATGATGATCGGCATTGAGCGGGCAGTTCGCAACTTTTCGATGCCGGGCACGGGCATCACCAATTTCAACGAATTGGCCAAACAAATCGCCAATGCCGGAATCTACGACTTCAAGATTCACCACGAGCAAATTCTTGAGCCCGTCGTGTTGCGTCATTGGAAGGTAAATGATGTGACAGGTTTGTCTGGCGAGGCGGAAGTGGCCCGTGAGGCATTGGTTGCCCGCATCGACAAAATTGGGCGTGTTGCTTCGCGTTTGTCTCGCCAACCCGAAAAGGTGTAGACCAAGGCGGTGGTTTCTGCCGCCGATCCGAACCTCACCGAAGAACTCACCGGCGCACCGGACCTCGCTCGGCTGAACACGGCACTCGCACCGCGGCTGGGTGCCGCCACAATCACAGGCGTACGGGTCGAGCCGATTGGCACCGGGCAAATGGCTGAGTCACGTCGATTACGTCTGGCGTTCTCGGAGCCCTGCGATGTGCCGATGACGATCATCGCCAAATTTCCGAGTGCCGACCTCGGTAGCCGGGCAACCGGAAAAGCGACGCGCTGTTATGAAGTCGAGGCGTCGTTCTATCGTGACCTGCGTGATGCGCTCGACGTGCACGCCCCGCATTGCCACTACGTGGAGCGCGATGACGCAACTGACGACTTCTTGTTGTTGCTCGAGGATTTCGCACCCTGCCACCAGGGTGATCAGATCACGGGCTGCAACATCAATGAGGCGCGTGCCAGCATCGATGAGTTGGTGCGACTGCACGGCCCGCTGTGGAATTCACCACTGCTTACGACGCTCGGCTGGCTGAACCGCAGTTCGCCTGACCAACGCCTCGCCAGTTACGGGCTCATGCAGATGGTCTTTCCCGGATTCATGGAGCGTTATCACGACCGACTCACGCCGCAGGCGCGCACGATCGGGGACGAGTTTGCGCGCGATGCAGGCAACTACTCCTCGCGCGTCGCGCCACACAGCACGGTGGTGCACGGCGACTTCCGGCTCGACAACCTGCTGTTCACCGACACCGGACGTGTTGGTGTCGTCGATTTTCAAACCGTCACCCATGCTTGTGGTGCGCTGGATCTTGCGTATTTCATCGGGGCGGGGCTCAGTACCGACGTGCGACGCGGGCATGAGCGCGAACTCGTGCAGCGCTGGGTTGATGGTCTGCAGGGCTACAACGTGACCCTCGGTTTTGACGAGGCATGGCTGGAATACCGCAGGTTCACCTTTGCGGGTTACATGATGGCGGTGATTGCATCGATGATCGTGAAGCAGACCGAGCGGGGTGACGAGATGTTCATGGCGATGGCAAATCGACACGCCCAGCACGCCACTGACCTCGACTCACTTGCGGTTGTGCGAGGCTGAGGGCACGATGGCTCAGTACGAC
>JAEMQQ010000005.1 GCA_016463775.1 Ilumatobacteraceae bacterium
CTGCATCACTCGGCGCACAACCGCAGCGGGCCAAGCCGATGTTCACGTCGATGAGCGCGTGCTTGATGCCGGCACGCGCCGCTGCATCAACGGTGGCGTCAGAGTCGACGGCGATGGTGATCATCGCGCGGTCTTGTAGCGCCGACAGTGCTGCGAGTCGCTCGGCGTCGAGCACTTCGTTGGCCAGCAATAAGTCGTCGCCCAGCCCAGCGTGAGCCATGCCGATCATCTCGCGCACGGTGGCACAGGTGAAGTTGTGGTGACCATGTTGATGTTGCAGTGCCGCCAGGGCCGTGCTCTTGTGGGCCTTCACGTGGGGCCGCAAGAGAGCACCAGGCAGGCGCTTGCTCATCGTGGCGAGGTTGTGCTCAAGTGCGTCGATATCCACGAGCACGGCGGGCGTCGAAAGGTCGGCGATGTTGCGCGCGGGGCGGTGAGAGGTGGTCATGGGTGGTGTTTCGGTGCTGTGCCGGCGGAGAGACTCGAACTCTCACTGGCGGCGTCCTAAGCGCCGTGCCTCTGCCATTGGGCTACACCGGCGAAGTTGTAGTTCAGGGTAGTCGTGACACCAACCGTTTGACAGAATGTAAAGGTGACCATCGTGAGCGCCTCACAAACAGCCCGCGAGACCGCGATGCAAGACCAACTCGGCCTGGCTGACCACATCGTCGACGAAGCAGCACTTGCCCACAGCGTGAAGCGTTGTCGCGAACGCAATGTGGTGTTGCCGACGTTCGCCCAACTTGCCGACCCGCGCACGATCGATGCGTCGATCACCAACGGCGTCGACAAGAACGCGCCCGATGCCCGCAACTTGTTTCGGGTGCACTGGTACAACGACATGGCCGGCAATCGCGTTGCGGTGCCCGACCACATCGTTCTGCCGTCGTCGTTGACGGGCATCGAAAGCCCCATCATCGTGATGTTCGGTGATCGCTTCCCGATGATCACCGCGCACAAGGTGCTGGCGGCGTACACGATTTTTGCCCCGCGCATCGTCACTGGTCAGTTCGACCCCACGTATCACCGGGCAATCTGGCCATCGACGGGCAACTATGCGCGTGGCGGTGTGGCCATCAGCAAGATCATGGGTGCGCGTGGTGTGGCCGTGTTGCCCGCCGGCATGTCGCAGGAACGTTTCGATTGGCTCGATAAATGGACGACCGACCCGAGCGACACAATCCGCACACCTGGCACCGAAAGCAACGTCAAAGAAATCTACGACGCTTGCAACGAGATGCGCAAAGACCCGACCAATTTCATCTTCAACCAATTCTGTGAATTCGCCAATCATGTCGGCCATTGGCAGATCACCGGCAACGCATTGGCCCACGTCTTTGACACGGTGCGGGCTCGCAGTGGCAACGACAAAATGCGTCTCGCTGCATTCACCAGTTCAACTGGTTCGGCGGGCACCATTGCCGCGGGTGATCGCCTCAAGGAATTGTTCGGTACCGCAATCGGTGCCGTCGAAGCGTTGGAGTGCCCGACGATGCTCGAGAACGGTTACGGCGAGCACAACATTCAGGGCATCGGCGACAAACACATCCCGCTCATCCACAACGTGATGAACACCGACCTGGTCGTCGACGTTTCCGATCGCGCCACCGACGAACTCGATGTGATGTTCAATAGCGACGAGGGTCTGCGATATTTGCACGAACGCAAGGGTGTGCCCCAGGACGTCCTGCAAGTGCTCAAGCATTTTGGTTTCTCGGCAATCTGCAACGTGATTGCGGCCATCAAGATCGCCAAGCTGCGCGGCTACGGCCCCAACGACGCCCTCATCACGATTGCCACCGATGGCGCCGATTTGTATCCGAGCGAACGTCGCAAGACGCTGGCGAGGCGTTTCAACGGTGGGTTCACCACCACCGATGCCGCTGAGGTCTTCGCCGAACATCTTGGTTCGGTGTCCACCGACAACATGATCGACTGCAACGAACGCGATCGCAATCGCATCTTCAATCTCGGTTACTACACCTGGGTCGAGCAGCAGGGCACCCCGGTGGATGTGTTTGAAGCGCGTCGCTCGCAGACCTTTTGGCGTGATTTGCGCCGCTTCGTGCCCGCCTGGGATGCCATGATCGACGACTTCAACCGTCGCGTCGCCAGCGGCGGCTGACGACAACGGTGTCGTCGCCTCGCGCCAACCCGCGCGCAGTACCGCCGATCGTTCGGTCGTTGCGTTGTGCGGCGTGCGGCACACGTGTACCGATCGAGACACCGCTGTCGTGGCGTTGCCCGAATGCCATTGGCGACGATCGTCATCACGTGTTGCTCATCGAAAGCGACGTTGCCCCACTTCGTCGTGGCAAACACCGCAATCCGTTCATTGCCTTTCGCCGTTACTTGGCCTGGGATGCCTTCGCCCACGCCCACGGCATGAGCGAAACCGATCGCGACGCACTCATCAGCGAACTTGACGCACAGATTGCGGTCGTGGCCGGCACCGGTTTTGTGTTCACGCCGTTCGCCCGCGCCGACACGTTGTCTGAAGCACTCGGCTTCTCGGCGAACGGGGGAGTGTGGGTCAAGGATGAAACGCACAACGTTGCCGGTTCACAGAAATCGCGACATCTCTTCACCGAATTGCTGCATCTTGTTGCGGCAGAACGCCTGGGTCTCACCTCGTGGCGCAGCGATACTCGTCCGTCGCTGGCGATCGCCTCGTGTGGCAACGCAGCCTTTGCCGCCAGCATGTTGGCCCGGGCAGTGAATTGGCCGATCACCGTGTTCGTGCCCGAACATGCCGATGCAGCCCTCCTCCAACGACTGCAGGCGTTGGCTGCCACAGTCGTGCATTGTCCGCGTCGTGACACCGATCCTCCGGGCGACCCGTGCGTGCATCGATTTCGCGAACTGGTGCGCGACGGTGCAATCCCATTCGGTGTGCAAGGCCCCGAGAACGCCTGGTGTTTGGATGGCGGTCGCACCATCGGCTGGGAGATGGCCTACGTTGCCGAACACATGGAGCCACCGCTCATCGCGCGGCTCTTCGTGCAGGTCGGCGGTGGTGCATTCGCCGCGAGCCTCGCCGCAGGTTTCCACGCCGGCGGTACCCGCGCAGCGCTCCATGCCGTGCAAGCGGAGGGTTGTGCGCCGCTCGCTCGCGCTTGGGACAAGAGTCACGCATTCGCCACCATCGATGAAGCAGCGTCGAATTGGGGTGAGTGCATGGTTCCGTGGCCCGCCACACCACGGTCGTTTGCCGACGGAATTCTCGACGACGAAACATACGACTGGGTGCCGGTGTGTCGCGCCATGCGGGCGAGCGGCGGGTTTCCAGTCGTGGCATCCGAGCAACAGGTGCACGAGGCGTACGCGGTGGCACATGACACGACCGACATCGACGTGAGCCCCACCGGTGCTGCTGGTCTTGCTGGTGTGCTTGCTGCACGCAAGCAGATCGGCAACGACGAACGTATCGCGGTCGTGTTCAGTGGCATTCGTCGCGAAACACCCAAGCCGTCATCGCCCAAGCGTTAGCCTTGCGCGCATGACCACACCAGAAGCAATCTCACCGTTGGCGCTCGACGGTGGCATGGACCCACGCTCAGACATCTTCACCCGGTTGCTCAAGAGCCGTGTGATCATGCTCGGCTCAGAGGTCGACGATGCGGCCGCCAATCAAATTTGTGCGCAGTTGCTGTTCTTGGAGGGCGAAGACGCAAAGAGTGACGTGTGGTTGTACGTCAACTCACCCGGTGGGTCGGTCACCGCGGGTATGGCCATCTACGACACGATGCAGTTCATCTCCTGTGATGTCGCCACCGTGTGTGTCGGCTTGGCCGCATCGATGGGCCAATTTTTGTTGACTGCCGGCGCCAAGGGTAAACGGTATTCGTTGCCCAATGCCCGCATCATGATGCACCAACCGCTCGCTGGTCTGCGCGGGCAGGCAAGCGACATCGCAATTCAAGCCGAACAGTCGAGGTTCATCAAACTTCGTCTGGCTGAACTCACCGCTATGCACTCGGGTAAGACGGCCGAAGAAATTCGTCGTGACTCCGAGCGCGACCGTTGGTTTTCCGCCGAACAAGCCCGTGACTACGGCCTTGTCGACAAGGTCATCGTCAAGCGCGGCGAAATTCGCTAGGGCGTTGCTGCGGGCACTTGCAAGGCAAGGCCCGTCGATAGATCCAGTCCACACGTAGCACCGACGTAGATACCTGCGTCTTGGGCGGCGCGTTCCGCGGCGTATGCCGCATCGGCAACCTGCTGCACGCTTGCTTCGTCGTCGGTGTCCACTCGTGACGCTGCAATAAAGAGGTCACGAATCGTGGCTAAGTCGTCTTGCACCTCTAACGGGGCAACCTCCGCCAGGCGCTCGTAGTGGTCGATGAGTCGCTGCACATCGTCGTTGCTGGTGGGCGGGGTGGTGATGTCATCGATGCGGTCGGCCAGCACGCGACAGAAATTGGTGGCAGTGCGCGGTGTCTCGGCACAGGCAGAAAGCCCGAGCAACGCCACTGCCGCAAGGCCACCGACAAGTCGACCGACCGCTCGCGCGGGTTTGCGCACACACCTCTGCAGAAGTTTCATTGCCGTCCCATTATCACAGGCGACGGCCAAGTGCTGTTGTTTTTGCAAGGGAGGGCAACGATGTTCGCTTCTGTGCGGTCCACGACCCTCCTGGGCGTTGTCGGACGCTCGGTTGATGTCGAGGTGCACGTTGGCATCGGGCTGCCCGGGTTCACGATCGTCGGACAACCCGATGAAGTGTGTCGCGAAAGTCGCGACAGGGTGCGTGCTGCATTTCTCTCACGTGGCTTCACCTGGCCGAATCGACGCATCACCGTGAATTTGGCGCCCAGTGGTGAGCGCAAGGGTGGTTCGGGTCTCGATCTGGCGATTGCGGTGGCGGTGCTCATCGCCGACGAACAACTCGCCGTTGACGTCGCGACGAAGTACGCCTTCGTCGCCGAACTTGGCCTTGATGGTTCGTTGCGCGATGTCGTCGGTGCGGCACCACTCGTCGGGGCCATACGTGACCACCGCGTCGTCGTTGCCGGTGCCAACGCGGCTGCCGCCCGTGCCGCCGGTGCCCGCGAGGTGCTCATCGCCACCGATCTTGCGCACATGGTGGCGTGCTTGCGGGGCGAGGCGCAATGGCAAACGTGTGATGACGCAGAACCACTGCTGCCCGACGACAAACTCCCCGATCTGTGCGACGTGCGCGGGCAACCCGTTGCCCGATTGGCGCTCGAAGTAGCAGCAGCGGGTGCCCACCACACGCTGCTGGTCGGGCCGCCCGGTGCCGGCAAGTCGATGCTCGCCCGCCGTTTGCCGAGTATCTTGCCGGCACTCTCTGACGAACAGGTGTTGTCGTGCACGATGGTGCATTCTGCTGCGCACCTGGCGATGCACGCGAGTGGGCGGGTGCGCCACGCCCCGTTTCGTTCGCCGCATCACTCGATCTCGCTCGTCGGCCTCATCGGTGGTGGAACTGCCGCAATGAGACCCGGGGAAATTTCGTTGGCCAGCGAAGGTGTGCTGTTCCTCGACGAGCTCGGCGAGTTTGCCCCGAGTGTGCTCGACGCGTTGCGTCAACCGCTCGAAGACGGCGTGGTCCACGTGTCGCGGGCGCGCACCACGCTCGTGTTCCCGGCCCGGTTCTTGTTGATTGCTGCTGCGAACCCCTGCCCGTGCGGGGCCGGCACACCTGGTATCTGCGTCTGTGACGATGCGGCACGGTCCAAATATTTGCGGCGTTTCTCGGGGCCGCTACTCGACCGCTTCGACCTGCGGGTGAGTGTGGGGTTGCCGAAGGTCGACGATTTGGTCGACGGCGTCAATGGCGAGTCATCGGCGATGGTGAAGCAGCGTGTGCTTGCTGCTCGTCAGATGGCAGAACGACGCGGCGGGTGCACGAATGCAGCCATTGCCATCGATGACCTCGACCGGTTTGCGCCGTTGGCACCGGCGGCGCGCGCCGTGTTGCGTCGTGAACTCGAGGTCGGTCGCTTGAGTGGCCGCGGCTTGCATCGGGTGCGGCGCGTGGCGCGCACGATCGCCGACCTTGACGGCGCCCCCGACATCGTCGGTGAGGCCCATGTTGCGACTGCACTGCAACTGCGCACGAGTTTGGCCGTCTTGAGTGGTGGTCGACGATGACGAACACGCACGAACATGTCGTTGCGGCGGCAGTTGCATCGCTGCCACTCGTCGGCCCGCAACGTTTGCGCACGTTGGTCGGGGGCCTTGGTGCGATTGATGCGTGGCGAACGATCCGGGGTGAATTGGCGGCCCACGACCACATTGCAGCGTTGCTGGCACAGCACGACTTGCGGCGCATCTGGCGCCAAGCCGCTACCGACGACGTGCTCACCCGTACGGAACAGTCGCTGATCGACAACGACATCGCGGTGGCGCTCACCACCGATGCGCACTATCCGGCCGTGCTGCGTGGCGATCACGCATCACCCGCCGTGTTGTTCGTGCGTGGTGACCTCGCCGTGTTTCAGCGCCGGCGGGTGGGGGTCATCGGCACCCGGGCGGCGAGTGCCGCGGGTCGTCACTTCGCCCGGCAGATCGCCCGCGATTTGGCGCGTAACGATGTGGCGATCGTTTCGGGTTTGGCTCGCGGCATCGATGCCGCAGCCCATCACGGGGTGCTCGATGCCCGCGATGCGCGCGATGAAGCGGTAAGTATCGCAACGCAGTGCGCCCCACCCATCGCGGTGGTGGCCACCGGGCTCGACGTGGTGTACCCGCGCGAGCACGCCACATTGTGGAATGCCATCGCCGAATGTGGCGTGATTATTTCCGAGTCTCCGCCGGGCTGCGGGCCGGATGCATTTCGTTTTCCGCTACGCAACCGTATGTTGGCCGCAGCCAGCGAAGTGTTGGTGGTCGTCGAATCGCGTGCCACTGGTGGCTCGATGATCACCGTCGAAGAAGCCCTGCAACGCAGCATCACGGTGATGGCCGTGCCCGGGTCGCCCCACAGCGAGGTCAGCGCCGGCACCAATCACCTCATCTCGCAAGGTGCAGCAACCGTGTGTGATGCAACCGATGTGTTGGTGGCCTTGGGGCTCGATCATCGACATCACGCCGCAAGTACCGACCCGCGCGTGCCACCCGCACCTGGCGAACGGGCGGTGCTCGATGTGCTCGCCCAACGACCTCTCACCTTCGACCAACTGGTTGCGCAGCTATGTCTTCCCATTACGGAAGTGGCACTTCGCCTCGGGCGACTCGAGGCCCAGGGTTGGGTGGTGGCCAACGCGGGCTGGTGGGAAGCGTTGGTGCGCAGGTGAAACGCACAACGTCACGACACGGCATTGGCAACTACCGTTCTGGAGGTGAGCGGCGCCAATCGGTGGAATCTCGACGGTTTCGTCGTCTCGCTCACCGCTGCAGCCCCCAACACGATCAGCGCGTACCAACGGGACGTGCGTTTGTTCGTCGAGTGGGTGGCGCGCCACGGGGTGGATGCGCCGGTCGAAGTCACCAAGGCCCACATCCGGTCGTATGTTGCGTTCCTCACCACGAGCAAGTTGGCGCGGCGCAGTATCGCCCGCAAGAAAGCAGCCCTCGCGCGCTACTTCGGTTGGTTGTCGCGCAATCGCAAAATCAAGGTCAATCCGACCATCGGCGTGAAAACCCCGGCCGACAAGGGCCGGCTCCCCAAGGTGTTGACCACCGAGCAACTTCGGGCGTTGCTCGAACAACATCCCGAACATCATCCGCGTTGGCGGCACCTACGCGACGATGCCGTCGTCGAGACGCTGTACGGCAGCGGTCTGCGGGTGAGCGAGTTGTGCTCGCTCGACATCGACTCGATCGATACCCGTCGCGGCGTGGTGCGGGTGATGGGCAAAGGCAACAAAGAGCGGCAAGTACCGGTGAGCAAACCGTCGATCGAGGCGGTGCGGGCCTGGGTACCGCTACGCCACGAGGTGCTCGGCGAGACCGACGTCAAGGCACGCCGCATGAGCGCCATCGACGAACTTGCGCTCTTCCTCAACCATCGTGGTCGACGCATCACACCGCGCGACGTGCGCCGACTCATCGACGACCGTGCGCTCTCACCGACGCATCCGCATGCATTACGCCACACATTCGCCACGCATCTGCTCAACAACGGTGCCGACCTGCGCGCCGTGCAAGAGTTGCTCGGCCACAGCGACGTGGCCACGACGCAGCGCTACACCCACGTGAGCAAAGAACGATTGAAGACGGCGTACGGGGCGTCGCATCCCCGCGCATGAACCCACGCCCAGAACGTCTCACCGTTGACGAGGCATGGTCGCGCTGGCAGTCGGCCCAAAATCCGGCGGCGCGCGATTGGCTCGTGTTGCACTATGCGTCGCTCGTCAAGTTCGTTGCCGGTCGTTTGTCGGCAGGTTTGCCCAAGCGGGTCGAGACAAACGACTTGGTGAGTGCTGGCGTCGTGGGGCTCGTGCAGGCAATCGATCGCTTCGTGCCCACCGCAGGTGCAAAGTTCGAGTCGTACGCCGTTCCGCGAATCCGCGGGGCGATTCTCGACAGTCTGCGTTCGCTGGATTGGGTACCACGCTCAGTGCGCGCGCGTTCGCGGCAGATTCAGGGTGCAATCAGCAATTTGCAAAACGAACTCGGCCGCTCAGCCACCGATGCCGAGATCGCCCAACGGCTGGGCATTTCTGCCGACGAGTTGCATGACTGGCTGACCGACGTTGCCTCGAGTGCCATTGGGCCACTCGACCATGTGGCGATGGATTCACACGCGCTTCCAGATTCGAGTGATTTCCAGCGCGCCACCAACCCCGATGCCGCGATGGAGTCGGGCGAACTACGTCGCACGATGCACGATGCAATTCGCAAACTGCCCGAGCGCGAGCGCACCACGTTGCTGTTGTATTACGAAGAGAACCTGACCTTTGCCCAAATTGGCGAGGTACTCGACGTGACCGAAAGCCGGGTCTCACAAATTCATGCCAAAGCGGTGCTGCAGATGCGCAGCCATCTCGCCGCAGCAGATTTTCGCTAGCGCCAGCCGCGGCCGCAATCGTGTTCATGTCGCTTGTCGTTGGTGTGTGTTTGGTGTTGCCGAGCAACGCCAGTGTGATTGACCCGTTTCGAGCCCCCGAGTGTGAGCGTTGTGCCGGCAATCGCGGGGTGGAATTCGCCGTGCCGATCGGTAGCGATGTGGTGGCCGGGTTATCGGGCACGGTGTCGTTCGTCGGGGTGGTCGCCGGGCGCAACTATGTGGTGCTGCGCGCCACCGCCAACCCCGCGGTGCGGGTTACCTACGGCGGGTTGATTTTCTTGCCGGCGCCAGCGCTGCAGCTTGGTGCGGTCGTGGCGCGCGGCGACCGCATCGGCATTGCCCAAAATTCGTTGCATGTTGGCCTGCGCATCGGTGATCACTACGTCGACCCGCAACAGTCGGGCAGTGGTGAATACAGCCAAGTGGCAAAGCCGCGGTATCGCGTCACCTTGGGTGCGCGACGCACCCGCACCTGCAGCAAATAAAGCCCATGCCGTGCGCCGTTCTGGTGGAAGCCCGACGCCACGCCGCTAGCGTCGGGCGGGCTGATTCGTCAGCAGTGTTAGGTAATAGAACTGCAACTCTGTAATCCACGATTCGCACACCTGTGGTCGCCTCGGCGCAACGAATCGTGTCCATCAACCACAGGAAGGAGCAATTACATGGCAATCATCAGCATGCGTCAAATGCTTGAGGCGGGAGTCCACTTCGGACACCAAACCCAGCGTCGCAACCCAACAATGCAGCGCTTTATTTTCGGCGAGCGCAACGGCATTCACATCATCGACCTCGAGCAAACGCTCACCCGCATCGAAACTGCGTACGCCTTCGTTCGTCAACTGGCGTCTGGTGGCGGCATCGTGCTGTTCGTCGGCACCAAGAAGCAAGCCCAGGATCCGATCAAGAACTTCGCCGAGCGTTCCGGCATGCCGTACATCAACGAGCGTTGGCTCGGTGGCATGCTCACCAATTTCGGCACGATTTCCAAGCGTGTGTCCAAGATGATCGAACTCGAGCGTCTCTCTGGCTCACCAGAATGGGCACAAATTCCGAAAAAAGAAGCGCTCCTCATGTCGCGCGAGCTCATCAAGTTGCAGCGCAACCTTTCGGGAATCCGCAACATGGTGCGTCTACCTGATGCAGTGTTCGTGCTCGACACCGCGACCGAGCATCTGGCCGTCACCGAATCCAACAAACTGGGCATCCCGGTCATCGCCGTTGTCGATACCAACGTCAACCCGAACCTCGTGCAGTATCCAATTCCGGGCAATGACGACGCGATTCGTGCCAATGAATTGATGGCTCGTGTTATCGCCGAGGCGATCGCCGAAGGTCGCTTCATCGCCGAGAAGGCCACTGGCGGGGTGCAGAACCCGGCCACCGCAGTCGTTGACAACGCCGTGTTCGCCGCCGATCAGGCGCGCGCGCGTGCCGAAGCCACGACGGCCCAGGCCGCCCGTGACGCCAAGTTGGCAGGCGAGACGAACTAATGGCGATCAACGCCAAGGACGTACAAGCTCTCCGCCAGGCCACTGGTGCCGGAATGATGGACTGCAAGAACGCCCTGCAGGAAGCCAACGGCGACATCGAAGCCGCCAAGAAGTGGTTGCGCGAAAAAGGTCTGGCGTCGAGTGCCAAGCGTTCCGATCGTGAAAACACACAAGGTGTCGTCGCCATGCTCGTGCAGAACAACGTTGGTGCAATCGTCAAACTCAAATGTGAGACTGACTTCGTCGCATCTAGCGATCAATTTCGCGCCGAGGCCGACACCCTCGTTGCACTCGTGCATGCGTCGGGTGTCGATGCGGTGGCCACACGCGCCGCGCAACTCGACGACCTCAAGCTCGCCCTGAAAGAAAAGATCGAAATCGGTGAAGTGGTGCGCATTGCGGCCCCCGCCGGCAACACCGTCGACTCGTACCTGCATGTGCAGGGTGGTCGTGGTGTCAACGGTGTCCTCGTAGAGATGAAGGGGGCAACCCCCGAACTGTCGCACGATGTGGCGGTGCATGTGGCGTTCGCGCGCCCGAAATTTCTGATGCGTGATGAAGTGCCCGCCGATGTGATCGCCGCCGAACGCGCCACCCTCGAAACGGTTACCCGCAACGAGGGCAAGCCCGAGGCCGCCATCGGCAAGATTGTCGACGGCAAAATCAACGGTTTCTTCAAAGACCTCTGCTTGCTCGAACAGCCCTACGCCAAAGACGACAAAAAGTCGGTGCAGCAGGTAATCGGCTCGTCATCAGTCGTGCGATTCGCCCAAGTCGAAATCGGGTAATCTCAGAGACGTCATGCCTGCTCCAACCCAGCCCCGCTGGCAGCGAGTGGTATTGAAATTATCCGGCGAAGCGCTCGCCGAAAAAACCGGTTTCGGTCTTGACAACGAAGTTCTCTCGCAGCTGGCCGTTGAATTGCGGGAGGCCCGCGAAGAATTCGGTGTGGACGTCGCCATCGTCGTTGGTGGCGGAAACTTCTGGCGCGGCACCAAGGGCAGCGGTCGTGGCATGGATCAGGCGCAAGCCGATTACATGGGCATGATCGCCACGGTCATCAACGCTCTGGCGTTGCAGGATGCACTCGAGCGGGCGGGGCAGCAATCACGCGTCATGACCGCAGTCGAAATGCCGAAGGTCGCCGAGCCCTACATCCGTCGCCGGTGTGAACGCCACCTGCAAAAGGGTCGCATCGTGATTCTCGCCGGTGGCACGGGTAACCCATTTTTCACCACCGACACGGCGGCGGCTTTGCGCGCGGCCGAAATCGGGGCGCAGGCAATTCTCAAAGGCACGCATTCGGGTGTCGACGGTATTTATTCGGCCGATCCGAAACTCGACAAAAATGCCACACGCTTCGCCAAACTTTCCCATCTGGACGTCATCAACAAGGGTTTGCGCGTCATGGACTCAACCGCCATCACATTCTGCATGGACAATAAGTTGCCGATTGTGGTCTTCGATCTCTTGCAGCGCGGCAATTTGCAAGCGATACTCCGTGGTGCAGAAATCGGTACGCTGGTTTCGTGATTGACGAGACGCTGCTCGAGTCGATGGAGAAGATGCACAAGGCCATCGAGCATGTCCAGTACCAGTTCGTTTCGGTGCGCACGGGTCGCGCTTCACCGGCGCTGATCGAACGGCTCAACGTCGATTACTACGGTTCCCCCGTGCCGTTGCAGCAGTTGGCGAGTTTTCAGGTGCCCGAGGCTCGCTTGCTCGTGGTGAAGCCCCATGATCGAACGGCGATCGGGGCCATCGAAAAAGCGCTGAATGCCAGCGACATCGGCGTTAACCCGAGCAACGATGGCATCGTGATTCGTCTGGCCTTCCCTGCGTTGACCGAAGAACGCCGCAAAGAATACGTGAAGGTGGTGAAGAACATCGCTGAAGATGGTCGGGTGGCGGTGCGCGGTGTGCGCCGTGATGCGCGCAAGGCCCTCGAGACCGCCGAAAAAGATGGTGACATCTCCAAAGACGAGTTGGAGCGCGCCGAAAAAGATCTCGAAAAAATGACCCACGAGCATGTTGAAAGCATCGATAAGGCAACTACTCGTAAAGAACAAGAAGTGATGGAGGTCTGACCATGTCCGACAATCGCAGCGACAACACCGGTTCCGACGAGACCACTGGTGAGATTCGTGACAAGACGATCAACTTTGGCGATGAATTTGGCGAGGTGAAGTTCGCCGATGCCGATGACTCGGCACCTTCGATCAGCCTTGACTCCACCGACACCGCCCGACTTCCCCATTGGAGTGACGCGCCAACGGGGGAGAGCCCGCGCTTTGGTGTGCAGCCGCGCGACCCCAGTCGTCCGGTCGTGCGCGACGCCACTCAACCGACACGCGAACCGAATCGTGTGGCGTCCCCACCCCCGGTGAGCCGCCCGACTGCAGCGGGGCGAATCCGCATCGGCAGCGACCCAACCGATCCGCGTGCGCGACGCCCTTCGGACACCCATCCAACGATGCGTGATCAAACCGCTGATCCATCGCGACCGACGGTGCGCGATCGCTCGCCTCGCCGTCCTGCTGCGGTGCGGCCAAGCCAAGTGCGTCGGGCTCGTCCAGCGCGCGGTGATTCAGGAACCCACCCACGCCCCGTCGGCGCCGACCGAAATCTTGGCTCGGCAGTCGTGGTCGGGGCCGTACTAGCGGTGCTCTTCATCGGTACGTCATTCGTTGGCCCCGCGGCCGTGATGGCACTCGTCGTGGTCGTACTCGGCCTTGCGTCGCTTGAATTCTTCACCCAGACGAGCGCCCGTAATCTCGGCACGCCGATGGTCGTTGGTGTCGTTGCCTGTTTGGCAGCGCCGTTGGGTGCGTATTACATGTCGCATCTGGCAGTGGTGATGGTGCTGACCTTCACCTTCATCGCCGGCGCAATCACGCTCGTCGGTTCGAATGACGACCAAAGCAACGCCATCACGAGTCTCGGCACGCTCATGTTGGGCGTCGTCTATGTCGGTTTGTTGGGAAGTTTCGCCGGCTTGATCCTGCGCATGTCGACCCTCGGGGCGTATCCAAACATCGGTACCGACACGTTGTTCATCGCCGTGTTTGCGATTGCCGCCAACGACGTCGGCGCCTACTTCGTCGGCTCGGCGATTGGTCGCACACCGCTGCGCGCATCCGTGAGCCCGCATAAAACCATCGAAGGGCTCATCGGTGGCACGATCGCCACGTTCACCGTCGTCGTGGTGGTGGGCATGATGAGCGATACATGGCAGTCGGTTGGCGATTGGCTGCTGTTGGCCTTGGCGGTCTCCATCGTCGCCCCACTCGGTGATCTGTTCGAGTCGGTGCTGAAACGTTCGTTGGGTGTCAAAGATTTCGGCACCGTCCTGCAGGGTCACGGTGGGGTGCTTGACCGCTTCGACGGTGTGCTGTTGTCGCTCCCCGTCGTATATTTCCTGGCGGTCACGCTCACGCCTTGGGTGAGTTAACCCGCCCGCCCGTGACCATCAACGTTGCCTTGGCGGGCAGCACCGGCTCGATTGGTCGCCAAGCCCTCGAAGTAGTCGCCGCATCGCAGGGTCGCTACCAAATCGTCGCCCTGGCTGCCGCTTCGAACGAAGCGGTGTTGCGTGATCAGATCACGACACATCGCCCGCGCGTGGTGGCGGTCACCGACGACACGGTGCGTACCAATTTGGCCAAACAATTTACCAAGGTGCACTTCACCGCGAATATTGCCGATGTCGTGGACGACGCCGATGTCGTGGTAAACGCCGTCGTTGGATTCGCAGGTCTACCCGTCACGCTCGCAACGTTGCGCCGCGGCAAACGATTGGCGTTGGCGAACAAAGAAAGTCTCATCGCCGCAGGACCACTCGTGCAGCCACTGCGCGCCACCCCGGGTGCCATGATCGTGCCGGTCGACAGCGAACACTGTGCGCTACACCAATGCTTGCGGGCGAGCGATGCACCCCAGCGCGAACTGGTGTCGTTGCAGCTCACCGCGAGTGGCGGACCATTTCGTGGCAAGACGCGCACCGAGTTGGCAACGGTTGATGTGGAGGCGGCACTTGCCCACCCGACATGGTCGATGGGACGCAAGATCACCATCGACTCATCCACGCTCATGAACAAGGGCCTCGAGGTGATCGAGGCACACGAGTTGTTTGCCGTGCCCTACGACCGCATCAATGTGGTGGTACACCCACAGTCGATCATTCATTCGATGGTCACCTTCACCGACGGCGCCACCGTCGCCCAATTGTCGCTGCCTGATATGCGTTTGCCGATCGCCTATGCGATTGCGTGGCCCGAACGTTTCGACGTGTCGTTTGGGGCCATCGATTGGGCGTCGCTACGTCGGCTCGACTTCGAAGCGCCCGATTTCGAAACGTTCCGCTGCCTGAATCTGGCGTATGCCGCCGGGCGCATTGGCGGTTCGGCACCGGCCTGGTTGAGCGCGGCAAATGAAGTGGCAGTCGATGCGTTTCTTGACGGCCGAATCGGCTGGCTGCAGATCGCCGAGGTGAACGATGCCACGCTTCAGCAACATGACGGTGCACGGCTGGCAAACGTTGATGATGTGCTGGCTGCCGATGGCACGGCGCGACGCATAGCACTGGGCATCGTCAATACGTTCGCACACGCTGCGGGTACCGTAGGCGCGTGACCTCGTTCTACTCGCGCGTGCGTGATGATCTCGTCGGTGGCGGCGGTGACCCCACGCCCGACTCGCCCGACAAAGTGCCGTTGTCCACCTCCATCGCTGGTGTCGGTGTCATCATCGGCCTTCTGGTGTGGCTCGGCGTGAACAACATCTGGACCCTCGTCTTTGTGCTCGGGCTCATCATTTCGGTGTTCCTGCACGAAGTCGGGCACTTTGCCACGGCCCGCCGCAGCGGCATGAAGGTCACGCAGTTTTACATGGGTTTTGGTCCGCGACTTTTTGCCTGGCGCCGCGGCGAGGTCGAATACGGTTTGCGGGCGTTCCCGATTGGCGCCTTCGTGCGCATCATCGGCATGAACAACCTCGACGAGACCGACCCGGCCGACGAAGACCGCACCTACCGCTCGAAATCATTTCCGAAGCGCCTGTTGGTCATCACCGCAGGTTCACTCATGCACCTGGTGATCGCGCTCGTGTTGTTTTCTGGCGTGTATTCCGTGGCGGGTCGCTATGGCGAAACAGGCCGGGTCGAAGTGGCCGACAGCCCGTACGTGGGTAGTGCCGCCGAAGCCGCCGGGGTGCGCAAGGGAGACGTGCTCGTGTCCTTCGATGGTGTGCTGCTGCGTACGTCGGCTGATTTCGTGGCCGCGGTGCGTGCCCGGCAACCGGGCGACCAGGTCGAGGTCGTCGTTGATCGCAACGGCGCAACGCTCGTGTTGCGCCCCGTCCTCACCGTGTTTCCAGGTACGCAAGACACGCCCGCTGCCCGCGCATTTTTCGGTGTTGCTGGTTGGTCGCGGGCCTACGTGCAGCTCGGGTTGCCGGAGTCGTTGGCGCGCTCGGTGCAAGATGTGGTGGGTACGGCCGTCGACTCGGTGCGCGGTGTGTTCACCGTGTTGAACCCCGTCAACCTGGCCAGCAACCTCACGAGCGAGGTGGCCGATCCGCTCACCCGTCCGAGCACCGTCGTTGGTGCCAGCCAAATTGGTGGTGACATCGGTCGCGAAGAGGGCTGGAAGGGCGTGCTCATCCTGCTGGGGGCCGTCAATGTTTTTGTTGGGGTATTCAACATGCTGCCGCTCCTGCCGTTCGACGGTGGTCATGCCGCAGTGGCGATGTATGAGCGCATTCGTTCGTCTCGCACGCGGCGCTACCAAGCCGACATTCGCAAACTGGCACCGCTCGCGACGGCCGTGGTGGCCCTCTTGGTCATGCTGCTCGTGGCAGGCTTGTACCTTGACATCACACAACCGCTTGGCTGACCGATGACCACTGGTCCGGCGTTTCCGCGCCAGCGCACGCGCCAAATCCACGTCGGCAAAGTTGCAGTCGGTGGGGATGCACCCATCAGCGTGCAGTCGATGACCATCACCAAGACCGCCGATGTCGAAGGCACCTTGCAGCAGATTTATGCGTTGGCAGCCGCCGGCTGTGACATCGTGCGCTGCACATGCAACGACGTTGAAGCCGCCGAGGGCCTGGCCCAAATCGTGCCACGGTCGCCGGTGCCGATCATCGCCGATATTCATCATCAGTACAAAATGGCACTGGCGGCACTCGAAGCAGGTGTGCAGGGTCTGCGACTGAACCCCGGCAACATTCGTAAACCAGAACACATCAAAGCGGTGGCCACTGAGGCCCGTGATCGCCAGGTGCCGATTCGCATCGGTGTCAACGGTGGGTCACTCGACTCGGCGCTGTACGAAAAATATGGCGGGCTCACCGCCGACGCCATGGTCGAGTCAGCCCAAACCGAGATGCGCTATTTCGAAGAGGTGGGGTTTGACCTCATCAAGATTTCCGTGAAGGCCTCCAACGTGCCGCTCATGGTCGACGCCTACCGCAAACTGAGCGCCATCACCGACCATCCGTTGCACCTCGGGGTCACCGAGGCGGGGCCGTTACCCGGCGGTCTGGTGAAGGCCACGGCCGGCATCGCCGCATTGCTCCTCGAGGGCATCGGCGACACGATTCGTTTCAGCCTCACCGCTGACCCGGTGGAAGAAGCACGCGCCGGTCGGCAATTGCTCGAGGCCCTCGGCTTACGCGAGCGCAAGAACGTCGACCTCATCGCCTGCCCGAGTTGTGGTCGCGCCGAAATCGACGTCATTGACGTCGCCAATCGTGCCCAGGCCGCATTCGCCGACAAACAACTTCCGCTGCAGATCGCGGTCATGGGTTGTGTGGTCAATGGGCCCGGTGAGGCACGCGAGGCCGATCTCGGTATTGCAGCGGGTAACAAACGCGGACACTTGTTCGTGAAGGGCCGCAATGTCGCGGTCGTACCCGAATCCGAAATGGTCGAAGCACTGGTGGATTGGGCAACCTACATCCACGAGCACGGGGTAGAAGCGGCGTTACAGCGTGTCGATACGACGATCGCCGAACGCGAAGCAGCCCGCGATCGCTCGGCGCTCATCGACGAAAAAGGTGATGATGTCAATAACACCTCGGAGAAAATCGTGGAGATTCGCCGCACCGTCGACGGCTGAGTCAACTACGGCGCAATGGTCGTGGTGGTTGTCGTAGTCATGTCACTGGCGCGCTGGGCGAGCGCGGCAGCAATCTCTAGGTATGTCTTCGTTCGCACCTCATGACCGAGCGGGGTGAGATGGATCTTGTCAGGGTCGATGACCTTGGGGTTGCTCTTGGCGACCTCCGCCCAGTCGAACACACTCGCCAACGGGTAGTTCGCCAGCACTTGGGCCACGGCTGCGTTGAATCGCTGTGACTGCCGCACGGTGCTGGCCGAGTCGATGCGATGCACGTTCACCCAGGCAACGGGCACGTTGCCGATGGTGGTCATCAGTTCCTGAATCAGGGCGACGTATTCGCGTCGCTTGGTGAGTATTGCCACGTCGTTCGTGCCGAGCGCGACAATCACCGCAGTGGGTCGCACACCGTCGACAACCAGTTGCTTGAGTGCGGCATTCCCTGAATACCGCGTGGAGGTACCACCGCTGATACGTCGACCCCAGCGACTGTCAACGAGCACCACCTCAAAGTTCTTGGCGGCTGCCAGACGGGTCTGGCTTTTGGAGAAATAATTCGTACCCCACGTCAGGCTGTCGCCCAGCACGAGCAATGTGGTTTGCGGTTGTGGTGCAACGGCGCTGGCAACCTGGCTCACCACGCCAGTCACACCCAGGCACAACGCCACCACCAAGGCGGCGACCGCCTGTCGCGCTTCCCGATAACGGGGTGTCACGCACTCACCGAGTACAGCGTTGCGGTGCCATCGAGCGCCACCGACTCACCAGCCGAAAGATACGCCGCAGCGCCACGGGTGAGTGGCCCGGCCCGACCCGACGTGCACACCAACATGGTGTGTTGCCTGTTGGCGGTGAGCGCAAATGCACCGTTCACTTCGTGGCGCATCACGCTGAATGGGGCCGGGCAGCGGTACGCCGTGGTGAGATCTGAGATTCGTTCGGTTGTCACCCGCCCCTCATCGGTCGATGTGAGGTTGGCAATCGAGAGGAACTCGGGCAGATCCACGTGTTTTTTGGTGAAGGCGGCCCGGATCACATTGTCTGAACTGCCCTGCACCTCGAGCGCAACCCCCGACAAATAGGCGTGCACACAACCAGCATCGAGGTACAGCGCCTCACCGGGGCTGAGTCGCACGTGATGCATGAGAAGGGCAACGCTCACCCGTGAATCATCGTGGTGTTCTGCGAGTTTGTTCATTGCTCGGGATGGCGATGGCGGTGGTGCGAAGGGTGAACCCGTCAAGATGGCGCGCACCGTGTCGCCCACACCATGACGCTCGACGTGCTCGGCAATATCTCGCGCGCCGGCTGTCGTGCACTGTCGGACGGCGTCGGCGGCCGAAACGAAACCACACAGTGCGTCGAAAGTATTGAGTGCCACGACCATCTCGGGTTTGGGTTGGTCATCTCCGTACACCCGATGCGGGGCCTCAAGTGGCACGCCAGCGGTATTTTCACGGGCGAACCCGCTTGCTGCCTGTGCGGCTGATGGATGTATCTGCAGAGAGAGTGGCTGCGCGGCGGCCAACAGTTTTACGATGAACGGCAGTTCGCCGACTTCATCCGAAAGATACGACGGTGCCGGCAGGTGCAGACTCTCGTCGACTTGTGCCACTCCATGTGGATGTGTTCCGAACCAAATTTCGGCCCATGGTCGTCCGTCGCCCGTGACATCGAGCAATTCCGGCAGGGCAAAGCGATCACCCCAGGCGTAATGCTGGACGGCCCCTTTTAAGCGGAGCATGTGATGATGTGCTGTGCCGCCTGCGTAATCGGCACCTCGGTTGTGGTGCCTGCGATGCGGTCGCGAATCTCCAGCACACCTGTGGCGACCCCGCGCCCGACGATGACGATCATCGGCATCCCGAGCAACTCGGCATCCTTGAAGCGCACGCCTGGTGACACACCATCTCGATCATCGAGCAGCACGTGCAGACCTGCCGCTGCGAGTTCGGCTGCCAATTGTTCGGCTGTGGGCGCCGTTTCGTCCCCGCGTTTACCGGCAATCACGATGTGCACGTCCATCGGCGCCACGCTGCGCGGCCAACGCAGGCCGATGTCATCGTGGTGGGCTTCGGCGATCGCCGCCACCGCCCGTGAAACACCGACGCCGTACGAACCCATCGTTACGACCCGCTGTTTGCCCTTGTCGTCGAGCACGTTGAGCCCGAGCACCTCGGCGTACTTGCGCCCGAGTTGAAATACGTGCCCCATTTCGATGCCACGCTCGATGCGCAGATGTGCGCCGCACTCCGGGCAGGCATCGTTGTCCCGCACGTCGGCGACATCAGCGACACCATCGGCCGTAAAGTCACGATCACACACGAGGTGCACCACATGGTGACCTGGTGTATCGGCACCCGTCACCCAGGCGCTACCGCGCACGACACGAGGGTCGAGCAGATAACGAATGCCGAGTGGTTTGTCGGCCCCCAGCGCTGCTGGCCCGATGTACCCCTTCGCCAAGTTGGGTCGCGCCGCGAAGTCGCCTTCACCGAATGGCTCCACTTCGAGCGGCGACATGAGTGCCTCGAGTCGTTTCATATCGACGTCGCGATCACCGGGCACGCCGATGGCGAGTGGGGTCCGTGTGCCGTCGGGGTTGCGCAACATCACCAGCACGTTCTTCAACGTGTCGCCAGCCGCCCAAGGGGAAGATGGGCGACGCAGGTCGTCGCGGGAATTCAACAAATCGACGAGCGTTTGAATCGTCGGGGTATTCGGCGTATCAACGACCAGTGCGGGGGGAGTGCCGGCTGCATCAACGGGTGCCGGCGTGCCGATGCGCACCGCCTCGGTGTTGGCGCGATATTCGCATCCACTGCACCGCACGAATGAGTCTTCACCGGAGACCGATGGGGCGAGGAATTCCTCGGATGCCGAACCACCCATCGCCCCCGACATTGCCTTCACGATCACGGTGTCAAGACCGAGGCGGGCAAAGATCTTCACGTAGGCGCCGCGGTGGGCGTCATAACTACGTTGCAGTCCTTCGTCATCGAGGTCGAAGCTGTACGAATCTTTCATCAAAAACTCGCGCCCCCGCAGCAAGCCGGCGCGTGGTCGTGCCTCGTCGCGATACTTGGTTTGAATTTGATACAGCCACAGGGGCAAATCTTTGTAACTGCTGTACAGGTCTTTGACGAGCAGCGTGAACATTTCCTCGTGGGTGGGGCCGAGCAGGTAGTCGACGCCACGGCGGTCTTGCAGACGAAACAAGTTGGGGCCATAGTCGGTCCAGCGCCCGGAGGCTTCGTAGGGTTCGCGTGGCAACAGGGCGGGGAAGTGCACTTCTTGTGCGCCGATGGCGTTCATTTCCTCGCGCACGATGTGTTCGACGCGGTGCAAGACGCGTAAACCGAGCGGTAGCCAGGTGAAGCCACCGGGTGCGGCACGGCGGATGTATCCAGCCCGCAGCAGCAGGCGATGACTCGGGATTTCGGCCTCGGCCGGGTCGTCACGCAGTGTGCGCACGAAGAGCGTTGACAAACGATGAATCACGCAGAAATAAGGTTACTTCGCAGGGCTATCATGGGTATGTCCTTGTACGTTCAGCATGAATGCAGTCCGCGAAGGCGTGGGTCACCCCCACGCCTTTTTTTGACTCGTGAAGCGAACAAAGGATGAGCGTGCCAGCCGATAGCAGAACACATGGAAGCGAGGTAGTAACGATGACCAACGACACCGTCATTGAACGAGTCCGCTTGCTTGCTGCCCCGATCATCGCCGACCTCGGCCTGGAGATGTACGACCTAGAAATGGTCTCTGGCGTCCTGCGGCTCAGCATCGACACCCGCCCAGGCCAACCAGCCGGCGTCACCCTGGAAAATATTGCACTCGTGAGCCGTTTGGTGTCTCGTGAACTCGATCACAACGACCCCATGCCGGGTCGGTACACCCTCGAAGTCACGAGCCCGGGCCTCGAGCGCCCCTTGCGCACACCGCAGCACTTTCAACGTGAAGTCGACAAGGTCGTGTCGGTGCGTCTGCATCGCGCCATCGATGGCCGACGCCGCTTGCAGGGTGTGCTCCTGCGCGCCAACGAACGCGACATCGTCGTGTGTCTTGACGACACAGGCACCGAAATGTCGGTGGCGCACGACGACATCGAACGCGCCCGCACCGTGTTCGTCTGGGGAAGTGCAGCCGAGAAGTCCACCAAATCTAAAAAGAAGTCGTCTACCGAGCCACTGAACAAGGAGATTGCGTCATGAATCAAGCAGACATGAAAGAAGCAATTCGAATGATCGCCGCAGATCGCGGGCTTTCGGTCGACTCATTGCTGCAGGTGCTCGTCGAAGCGCTGGCCACGGCGTATAAAAAGCGCCCCGGTGCCGCCGAAGAAGTCATCGTCGGCCTCAACCCCGACTCGATGGAAATGACCTTCACGGCCTACGACCTCGATGGCGAAGGTGCGTGGATCAACGAGCGTGATGACACCCCGAGCCGTGACGAGTTGGGCCGCATCGCCGCATCCACGTTCCGTGCGGTGCTCAGCCAGCGCATTCGTGAAGTGGAATACCAGGGCAAGTACGACCAGTTCCGCAACAAAGAAGGCGAAATCGTTGCTGGACGCATTCGTCTGATGCCGGATCGCAACTCCGAGCGCAAGTACCTCATCATTGACATGAGCGGCGGCGAAGGCATCATGCCGCTCTCTGAGCAGGTGCCCAACGAACTGCGTGGTTCGACCGATGGCACCTTCAAGGTGTTCCTCGTCGAAGTGCGTCAAACCGAGCGTGGCCCGCAAGTCGTCGTCAGCCGCAGCCATCCAGGTTTGGTGTTCAAATTGTTCCAGATGGAAGTGCCCGAGATCGTGAGTGGCCAGGTGAGCATCATGGCGATCGCCCGTGAACCAGGTCAGCGCTGCAAGATTGCGGTGGCGTCGACCGATTCACGCATCGACCCGATCGGTGCCTGCGTCGGTGGCCGTGGCGACCGTGTGAAGCGCGTCGTCACCGAGTTGCGTGGCGAAAAAATCGACATCGTTACCTACAGCGAAGACAAGCGGGCGATGATCATGAACGCCATGTCGCCAGCAAAGGTCACCGACGTGCAAATCAGCGAAGATGGCACCCAAGCCGATGTCATCGTGCCCGACTTCCAGTTATCGCTGGCGATCGGTCGTGCGGGTATCAATGCCAAACTTGCTGCACAGCTGTGTGGTTTGCGTCTCGACGTGAAGAGCGAAAGTGAAGCTGCCGGTCTCACGGTAGAAAATACCGCTGCACCTGTATCGGCTGCGCCCGTATCGGCTGCACCAGTGTCTGATACTCCGGGTGGCGCGACCGCTTGAGCAAAAACGTTCGTATTCCAGCGCTCGCCAAAGAGCTCGGCATGACCTCCAAAGAGGTCATCGACCTGTGTGCAAAAATCGGCGTCGGTGCCCTGAAGCCCGGGTCGAGCATGGTCGATGCACAAGCCGATCGCGTGCGACGTCATGCCGAAGAGCAAGGCCTGAAGCGCGACCCAATCGTCGAGAAACCCAAGCGAGTAAAAAAAGTCGCGACTGACGACGTCGACCCGCCTGCACCCAAGCCGGCTGCAAAAAAAGCGGCAAGTGCCGGCGCAAAGAAGGCCCCCGCAACCTCGACGCAGAGCACGACGGCACCCGTCGCACCAGTTACACCCGTCGTACCAGTCGTGTCGGTGGCGCCTGCTGCGTCAATCCCCACGCCACCACCGATGATCGTTTCGCCCCAACCGACCGCACCCGCCACGGTTGCCCCGGCAGCCTCAGCAACACCAGCAGCGCCACCAGTTGCGCCAGTCTCTGCCACCCCACCCGTGTCACCCGTATCACCCGTGTCACCGGCGCCACGCGTCGTGTCGTCACGCCCCGGCAACTCCATCACTAATCGGGTTCCAACGACACGTCCACTTGGTACCGCTCCAGGTACCCCACCAACGTCGGGTACGCCTGCATCGACTGGCCCCCGCACCGTGCCGGCCGGTGGCCGCACGATTCCGCCGCCACCAGGTGGCAGCCGACCCCCCGTGCAGCCAGCCCGTCGTCCGCCTGGCGATGCGCGCGGCCCACGTCCGGGTGGCCCGGCGCGCCCAAGCCCGGCAGGTCGCATGGGTCGTTTTTCTTCGGCCAGCCTCGGTCGCACGGCGCCGCGTCCGACTGGTGTCGGCCCACGTCCAGGTGCACCTGGTGCTGCCCGTCCGGGTGGTGGCCGCGGCTCTGGTCTTGGTCGCCAGGTTGGCGGCCCGCAAGGTCGCGGGCCGAACGCACGTGGTGGTGGCAATCGTCGTGGAACGCGCAAAAAAACGCGTGAGCAAAAACGCAAGGATATGGAGCAGCTGCAGGCGCTGTCGCCCACGCAGTACGCGCCAAGCAACGCCCCGATTCCCGAAGGCCCAATCGTCGTCGAGCGCAGCTCGTCAGCCCAGACCTTTGCCCCGAAACTCAACCGTGGTGCTGCCGATGTCGTTCGTTTCTTGCTCGAGCAGGGCGAAATGGTCACCGCCACGATGTCGCTGGCCGACGAACAAATGGAATTGTTCGCCCTCGAAGTTGGTGCCGAACTCATCCTCGTCGATCCAGGTCAGCAAGAAGAGATGGAACTGCAGGCGCTGTTTGACGACTCAGACGATGCCGACGAAGCACAGCAGTCGGCTCGCCCACCGATCGTCACGATCATGGGTCACGTCGATCACGGTAAAACCACGCTGCTCGACCGAATTCGTTCGGCCAATGTGGTCGCCGGTGAAGCGGGTGGCATCACCCAGCACATCGGCGCCTATCAGGTCGAGAAATCTGGCAAGCTCATCACCTTTATCGACACGCCTGGTCACGCCGCGTTCAGCAAGATGCGGGCGCGTGGTGCCGGCGTCACCGACATCGTGGTGCTCGTTGTCGCCGCCGACGACGGTGTGATGCCCCAAACGCTCGAGGCCATCAGCCACGCGCGTGCCGCCGATGTACCGATCATCGTGGCCATCAACAAGATCGACAAAGACAACGCCGACGTGCAGCGCACGATGTCGGCCATCGCCGAACAAGAACTCGTGCCCGAACAATGGGGTGGCGACACGATCATGGTCGAAATGTCGGCCCAGCAGGGTTTGGGCATCGACGACTTGCTCGAGCAGTTGCTGGTGGTCGCCGAAGTAGAAGAACTCACCGCCAACGCCACAGGTCGCGCCAAGGGTTTCGTGCTCGAAGCGCAACTCGACGTGGGTCGCGGTCCGGTGGCGACCGTGCTCGTCGACAAGGGCACGCTCAAAGTTGGCGACCCGATGGTGGCCGGTGCTGCGTGGGGTCGTGTGCGTGCGATCATCAACGACCGTGGCGAACAAATCAAAGAAGCTGGTCCGTCGGCCCCCGTGCAAATCCTCGGTCTTTCAGCCGTGCCGCAAGCCGGTGACGACTTCCGTATCGCTCCAGACGACCGCACGGCCCGCACTGTCGCCGATTCACGTGCGCAGCGCCAGCGCTTGCTCGCCCAGCGTGGCGATGCCCGCATGCAAAAGGGCGTCAAGTTGGAAGATATCTTCACGCAAATTCAGGCCGGCGAAACCGCCACGCTCAACTTGCTGATCAAAGCCGACGTGCACGGTTCGCTCGAAGCCGTCACCGAGAGCGTGCGAAAACTGCAGCGTGACGAAGTCAAGGCGGCGTTCGTGCATCGCGCCGTTGGCTCCATCACCGAAAACGACATCACGTTGGCGGCAACGACGAACGCCACGATCATCGGCTTCAACGTGCGCCCAGACCGCAAAGCGCGCGAACTTGCCGAAACCGAAAACGTCGAGATTCGTACCTACGAGGTCATCTACAAACTGATCGAAGACATCGAGCAGGCCATGAAGGGTCTGCTCGCCCCCGAGTTCGAAGAAGTGGTCACCGGCGAAGCCGAGGTGCGCGAACTCTTCCGGGCGCCGAAAGTCGGGGCAATCGCTGGTTGCTTCGTACGTTCGGGTGTCATTGCTCGTGGCTCAAAAGTTCGCTTCTTGCGCGACGGTGTCATCATCTGGAAGGGTGCCGTCAACACGTTGCGTCGCTTCAAAGACGACGTCAAAGAAGTCCGTGAAGGCTTCGAGTGCGGTATCTCGCTCACCGACTTCCAAGACCTGAAGCAGGGTGACGTGATCGAAACGTACGACCTGCGTCAAATCGAGCGCGAATAATCACCGAGACGAAAAGAGGGCAGCGTGGCTGATCTTCAGTTTTACTTCGACCCAATTTGTCCGTGGGCCTACCTCACCTCTCGCTGGGTAACAGAAGTGCAACACCAACGTGGTTACGAAGTGTCCTGGAAGTTCATTTCGTTGTTCATGATCAACAGCGACCGGGGCTACGGCGCCGACGCCCAACGGCACATCGACGGCCACCTGTTGGGCCTGCATGCGTTGCGGGTGGCGAGTGCTGCTCGGGCGTCAGCCGGCAACGAAGCCGTGGCGGCGGTGTACACGGCGCTTGGTCAAGCGATTCATGTCGACAAGCGCCGCCCGACAGAGGTAGCGGGAATGAAGGATTTCACGCGCGAAGTGCTCAGCGCTGCAGGGCTCAACCCGCAGTGGGCCGACAGTGCCACTGACGAACTGCACGACGAAGTCATTCGCCACGAAACCACCCACGCGTTGAGCCTCACCGGCAAAGACGTCGGTACCCCGATTCTCGTCTTCAACCCCGACACCGCGAGGCCATCCAGCTTTTTTGGTCCGGTAATTTCGGCGATTCCGCGCGGTGCTGAAGCACTGCGGTTGTGGGATGCAGTCGAAACCCTGGCGACCACGTCGGGCATGGCCGAACTGAAACGTTCACTGCGCAGCGCACCAAGTTTCGACTGACCTACGCTGACGACATGCAAGTTGTCTACACACCGAAGCACCTGCTGCACGACCCAGCAACAGAAATCGAATCCTCCACGACGCATTCACCCTTTGAGCACACGGGTCGCGCCGAAACCATCAAAGCTTCGTTGGCTGCCGACCCACAATTTGCCCTTCGCCTGCCGACCGAGCACGGTTTGTCACCCATCACGGCGGTGCACGACGAGGGCCTCGTCAACTTTCTTTCGGTCGCGTGGGCCGAGTACCAACAAGTTGTCGGTGACCGCCGCGAAGTGGTGCCCGACATGTTTTATCGGGACGAATTGCGCAACCACATGGGTGGCACCTCTGAACCGGCATCGATCACCGCGCGACTCGGTTGGTGGTGTTTTGAGACCACCACACCGTTGACACAAGGCACGTACACCGCGGCGCGCGCAGCAGTCGACACCGCACTCACCGCAACCGACGTCGTGCTTGCTGGTGAGCGTGCGGCGTACGGGTTGTGTCGGCCGCCAGGGCATCACGCCACCCGTAATTTGTACGGTGGCTACTGCTTTTTCAACAATGCAGCCATCGCCGCCCACGACATCGTCGCCCGCACGGGTGGCAAGGTGACGGTGCTCGACGTCGATTACCACCACGGCAACGGCACCCAAGAAATTTTTTATGACCGCGACGACGTGCAGTATGTCTCGCTGCACGGCGACCCGCGCCGCGCCTACCCGTACTTCACCGGCCATGCCGACGAAACCGGCACCGGTCGCGGGCTCGGCTCAACGTTCAATATTCCGCTGGCCAAGCGCACCGCCGATGACGACTACATCGCGGCACTCGCAGTGTGCGCCGAAAAGATTGCCGCATTCAAACCAACCGCCCTGATCGTCTCGCTTGGTCTCGACACCTTCATCACCGATCCGATCGCCGACTTGTCGGTGACCACCGAAGGGTTCGCGCGCAGCGGTGCGCTACTCGCCCAACTCGGGCTGCCAACCGTGGTGCTACAAGAAGGCGGCTACGACGTTGCCGCCCTTGGTCGTAACGTGCACGCCTGGCTCACGGGCTTTGGCGTCTAGCCACGGCACACGGCCGGGCAACCTAGTCGCGACGTTGTTCGCGCAGGTACTTCTCGAATTGCGCTGCCAATTCTTCGCCTGACGGAATGTCGGCGGTGTCTTCGTCGCGTTGATGGGCTGCGTCGTACGCCGACTCGAGTTGGTCGAGCAGGAGGGCATGATCGGGGTTGGCGGCGACGAGCGCATCAAGACGCTCACGCTGGGTGTTGGCATCTGCGCGGGCATAACTGAGGTCGAGTGAAATGCCACCGGTATCACAGACGGCACCAAGCAACGCCACGGTGGCGGCCGGGTAGGGCATCGTCGTTGCATAGTGCGGCACTTGCGCCCAGATGCCGAGACCCGCAATGCCGCGACCTGTCAACACATGTTCGAGCACGGCTTCGATGCCCGCCGGCACATCCACCGAACTGCGCACGTAGGGCAACGAGGCAATGGCATCAGACGATGGTGACGTGCATGACAGATTTACCGGGCGTGTGTGCGGGGTAGCGAATGGATAGGCGCCGAGCCCGATCATCTTGCGCACACCGAGCTGCGTGGCCAATTCACCGACAATGGCGCCGAAGTGATTCCATTTGGTATCTGGCTCGTGTCCGGTCAGTAGCAGCACCTCTTTGCCGTTGATGTCGTGCCCGAGCATCAACTCGGTCGTTGGCCAGATCAGGCTCGTGTTGATGCCTTGTCGCAGCTCCATCGTGGGGCGCCGAGCCCGGAAGTCGAGGAACTCGTCGGCATCGAAGGTGACGAGGGTGGTGGCCTTCGTTTCAGAAATGAGTCGTGTCATGGCGCTGTTGGCGGCTGCACTGGCGTCGATCCAGCCCTGCAACATCACGATCATGAGCGGCGACGACAGCGTCGGCATCGATGAGTAGCTCTCATGCAGGCGGTATGACACGAAGCGTCAGTGTAGGCGGGCGAGTGAACGGTGGGCACTGGTAACTGCTGCCTCAACCTGGGCGGCGAACGGTGCCAACTCTTCCGGTGAGCGATCACCCAATGCGCCACCGAGGTATCGCGCGTACACCCCTTCGATGATGCACGCCAGTTTCCAAAAGGCAAAGGCCGTATAGAAGTCGAGCTGTGACACATCGCGCTGGGTGATGCGCGCGTAGCGCTCGGTCAGTTGGTTCCGATTGTAAAAACCCGGCACACGATTGGCCGCCGCCTGCCAGGCCGAAGCCTCGTCATCGGGGCCGGTGTAATACGCCATGAGCAACCCAAGGTCAGCGAGCGGGTCACCGAGGGTGCAGATTTCCCAATCCAACACGGCGACGATGTGTCCCGCATCGTTCACGATGCAATTATCCAGTCGGTAGTCGCCGTGCACGATGGTGGCGGCACCTTGTTCGGGAATGCGGCTGGCGAGGGTGTCGTGCACTTCGTCGATGAGTGGCAGGTCACGAGTTTTTTGGGCGTTGAACTGCCCGTACCAACGCTTGAGTTGGCGTGCGATGTAACCCTCGTGACGTGCGAGATCGACAAGACCCACTTGCTGTAAGTCGACGGCATGAATCGCCGCCATCGTGTCGATGAGTGATTCGCTCGCCGTGCGACGCCCTTGCTCGTCGAGCACCCGTTCGGCAATCGCCGCATCGCGCACCACGTGCCCGTCAACGAAACCCATCACATAAAACGGTGCACCGTTGACCGCTGTGTCGGTGCACATCGCCAGCGCCGGGGCCACGGGCACGTCGGTATCGCGTAACGCGTGGATGATGCGATGTTCGCGACCCATGTCGTGGGCGCTCGCCAATGTGTGCGACAGCGGTGGGCGTCGCAACACGTAGTGCGCGCCCCGTGCATCGGTGAGTTTGAAGGTGAGGTTCGAATGGCCACCGGCTATGACCTCGGCAGTAAAGGGGCCGGTGAACCCCGCCACATTCGCCGTGAGCCATGGGGTGACCGTCTCGGTATTGATGCCGTCTCGGGCTGCATCAACCATGCGGCAAAACTACTCGTTGTCGCGAGCGGTATCGTAAGCGCGTGAGTTCCGTCGCCACCGTCATCGATGTCACCGATGCAACGTTCCAGACCGAAGTGCTTGAGCGCTCAAAAACCACCCCTGTCGTCGTTGACTTATGGGCCACCTGGTGCGGGCCGTGCAAGACCCTCGGGCCCATCCTCGAAAAAGTCATTGGTGCAACCGGCGGCAAAGTGGTGCTGGCCAAGGTGGATGTCGACAAAAACCCGGCCATCGGCCAAGCGTTCCAGGTGCAATCGATACCAGCGGTGTTTGCCCTGAAAGATGGCAAGGTCGTTGATGCGTTCACTGGTGCGCTTCCTGAACACGAGGTACGAGCCTTCGTCGGCAAGCTCGTCCCCGAGGGCGAAATCGTCGATGTCGCGTCACTTTTGGCGCGTGGTGATGAAGCAAGTTTGTTTGCTGCGCTCAAAATCGACCCGGCCAATGAGCAAGTGGTGTTGGCCCTCGCCACGTTGTTTCTCGCCGACAATGCAGTGACCGAGGCGCTCAAACTTCTGCAGCGCGTGCCACAGACCCCCAAGGTGGTGGCGTTGGTCGAGCGTGCCAAAGCGATGTTTGTACCAAACGACGACTATTCAGCACAACTCGATGCGCTATTGCCGCTCGTCAAAGCCGACGAAGAGTCCCGCAAACGTTTCCTGGAAATTTTAGAAACGATGGGCGCCGGTGACCCTCGCACCCCCACATATCGACGCAAGATGACGGGCATGCTCTACGCCTAGCGCGTTTCATTTCAATCCGTTGACATCAGCGACGCCTCGACGCGCCACCCATGCACACAGTCGAGCGTGCACTTCATTCGCGATTGGTGGCAATGGCTCGGCTGGCAGCGCCTGGTTGGTGCCGGCGTCGCGCTGCCAGTGGCAGTCGTTGTGGTCTGGTGGTTCGTTCAGTTGCCGACACCGCCCGTTGAAAATTTCATTCCGACTGCCACCACATTGGTGGATGACTCGCTCGACTCGCTCGACTCACTCGACACCTTGGCACCGCTGCGCATCGCGGTGCATGTGGTGGGGGCCGTGCAGCAACCGGGTGTGTATCACCTTGTGGCTGGCGCACGGGGTGATGACGCGTTGCGCGCCGCAGGTGGCGCCACTCCTGATGCCGATGTACGGCAGGTCAATTTGGCCGCGACCTTGGTGGACGGCGAGCAACTGATCATTCCCCGGGTGGGTGAACGACTGTCGCCGACCTCCGTGGTGCTCAACCCGCCAATCAGTCGTGCCGGCCCGGGTGCACCCCGTGACAATGCGCCAACAACCGTGAACATCAACGAGGCCACCGCCGACGACCTCGATCGGCTGCCGGGCATCGGGCCGTCGACAGCCCGCGCGATCGTCGACCATCGCACCCGCAACGGGCCCTTTGCCACGGTCGACGATTTGCTGGCGGTGCGGGGCATCGGCCCCGCCAAACTGGCTGAGTTGCGCCAGTTTGTCCGGGTGTGATGTGTTACAGCACGCCGAGTGCAAACAACACAAAGCCCGCGAACCCACCGACTGTCATTGCCAATGCGAGCGGCCAGACCATCGACCACCAGTCGCGCCAGTCGGCGATCGGTCGTTGAGTCGCGCGATGCGCAGCCCATTGTCCGACGGCAAACCACAGCGCGAGGCTGCTCACGACACCAATCCCGATCGTCGACCAACCCGCCACGATCGGAATGCCGAACGCAACGAGCAGCGGACACGCAGCGATCACCAACGCAAAACCAGCCAAACCCGTGATGCGACCCGGCAGCCACATGAGCACTCCGCCGACGAGGGCGACCACCGCCGCACCGCCGGCAGCGAGCAACCCACCTTTGCGTCGCAACTCACTGCGATAGGCGACGACGCCACCGGGTACGGCCACGTGCGCCATGTTATTCGTCGGCTCGGTGGCGGTGCGTCACCACATCGTTCGTTCGTGTGGCTGGCGGTGTGCTGTTTGGTTGCCGCCCGTGCAGGGAGCGAGTTGGCGTCGCGATCGCCGGCGGTGTACCGCGGGGCCGCATTCGCCGATGCCATCAATGGCGTGCACCTCGTGTGGTGGCTCTTTGCTGCAGGTGCGGTTGGCGCCACGCTCATTTCCATCGTGCAGCAGCGGCGCATTGGTCGCTTGCTCATCCTCGTCATCGTGGTATTTGCCGGGCATGGTGCGGCACAGTGGCATCGACTATCGACACCGCGCACGGGGGAGTACTCGGGCGTCGCCATCGCCCGTTCGGATGCCGGCAACCGTGTCGGTGCCATTTCGTTGATCATCGAAATCGACGGTGAAAATTTTCGACTCACGGCATATGGTCGCGATCGCGGCGCGCTGCGACAAGTTCGAATGGGGGACACGGTGGTGCTCGACGCGCAGCGTGTCAAATACGACGCACGCCGTTTGCGTTTCGTGGCTGGCCGTCACGTGCAGGGCGAGCTGCAGGGGGTCGTGGTGTATGCGACGGCGCCGGCCTCCGCGTTATGGCACCGGGCAGCCAATCGCATCCACACCTTGATCGATCGTGGTGCGCGCACGATGCAATGGCAGGACGCGGCGTTGGTGCGCGGCTTCGTGCTCGGCGATGAATCCCGCCATCCACGGCGCATGACGGAGGCATTTCGGGGGGCTGGGCTCGGGCACTTGCTCGCGGTGTCCGGGCAAAATGTCGCACTGATTTTGGCCGCGCTCACACCAGGGTTGCGACGGCTCTCGCGCTGGCCACGTTTGTCGGTGGCCCTCGGTGTGGTGGTGATGTTCAGCCTCGTCACGCGACTCGAGTCGAGCGTGGTGCGCGCGGCGGTGATGGCCGGCGTGGTGCAGATCGGTTATGCAATCGGTCGAGATGTTGCACCATTGCGCGCGCTGGCGTTGACGATCATCGGCATCGTGGCGATTGATCCGCTGGCCACGTGGTCGGTGGGGTTCGTGTTGTCGGCGGCCGCCACTGCCGGGTTGGTGCTGATCACCCCGCATCTCGGCTCGTCAATTTTTGCAGCCACGTTCGCCGCACAACTTGGTGTGTCGCCATTCGTGTTGTTGTGGTTCGGCACGATGCCGGTCATCGCGTTGGTCACGAACCTGTTCGCCGTGCCCGTGGCCGCGGGCGTCATGATGGTGGCGCCGCTATTGCTCGGCATCGCCGCGTTCACACCCGATGCGGTTGCCGTGCTGCTCACCACACCCGTGGTGGCAGCGGTGCGCTACGTGTGGTGGGTGGCCGAATGGGGCACGCGTCTCAGCCCGCGGGGCCCCCTCAATTTCGTGGTGTGGTGCGGTGTCGTGCTGCTGTTCGCCCGCTCGGTCACCCCCGTGCGAGGCTGTACCCGTGCCGACCTACCTCATCACCGGCGACGACGCGCGGCTCATTTCGGCGCGGCTCAGCGATCTCGTGAACGAGTTGGTCGGTGACGCCGACCGTTCGTCGGTGTACGAATCGTTCGATCTGGCCGAAGCCCAGGCCGACGACCGAAATCTGGCCGTGGCCCAAGTGGTGAACGCCGCCCAGACGCAGTCGCTCTTTGCCGACTTCAAGGTGGTCGTGGCCCGCAACGTCGATGTAACGCCACTGAATGCCGAGCCACTCGTGGCATATTTGCGCGCGCCGAGCGAGCGGTGTCATCTCATCATCACGGCGGCTGGTCGCATCCCCAAGGCGCTCAACGATGCGCTAAAAAAAGCCGGCACGGCAATTTTCGAAACCACCCCACCGTCGAAGCGGCGTGAATTGCTCGAGTGGTACAAAGCCAAATTCATCGAAGCCGGGTTGAAGATCGACGCCATCGCCCTCGAAGAAGTGGTTGATTGGCTCGGCCAAGATTCAGCCCGCCTCCCAGGTTTGCTCGAGGTATTGGCCTCGACCTACGGACAAAAGCAGCGTCTGACCTACGAAGATGTGAGCCCGTTCCTCGGGCAGGCAGGCCACGTGCAGCCGTGGGACCTCACCGACGCCGTGGATGGCGGCGATGCCGCAACCGCGTTGTTCATGTTGCGACGCATGTTGCGCAGTGGAGAGTTTCACCCGTTCCAGGTCATGTCGATCATGCACAACCACTACACCAAGGTGCTGCGCCTCGACGGCTCAGGTGCTGGTGACCCGGTGCAGGCCATGGCATTGATCGGTTCGCGCAGCGATTATCAGGGCCGCAAATATCTTGAGTTGTCGCGGGCCCTCGGCTCTAAAAAAGTGTTTGATGCCGTGCAATTGCTGGCGCGTGCCGATCGTGCGCTGCGCGGTGGCACAGGGTTAGAAAGCGAGCTGGTGCTCGAGGTGCTGATCGCACGCCTCAGTCGATTGCTGCCGACGCGACCAAAGCGCCCGGCTTTCCGCAAGGGTGCGGGGTCTACTTCGCGGCGTTGATTTGACGCATGAGGCGGCTCTTGCGACGCGCGGCCTGCTTCGGATGAATGATTCGCTTGGCGGCCGCCATATCGAGGCGCTTCACGGCCAGACGCAGTGCTTCGGCATTTTCCGGTGCACCCTTCGACTCGCGCACGGCCTTCACTCGGGTGCGCAACTCGCTTTTCACGGCCTTATTGCGCTCGGTGCGCTTGGCGTTGGTGATGATGCGCTTTTTTTGACTCTTGATGTTTGCCATGGCTCGCTCACGCTACCAGCGACTGCGAGTATCACCCACCCCGCAACACGCACGAACGGTAGAATTCAAGGGCTTTCATGGAACAGTCCCGCATTCGCAACTTCTCAATAATTGCGCACATTGACCACGGTAAATCCACACTCAGCGATCGCATTCTTGAGCTCACCAAGGCGGTCGATGCCCGCGATATGCGCGCCCAGTACCTCGACTCGATGGATCTTGAACGCGAGCGTGGCATCACGATCAAGGCCCAAAATGTGCGCGTCGATTGGAAGGGGCACATGCTGCACCTCATCGATACCCCGGGGCACGTCGACTTCGGGTACGAAGTAAGCCGCTCGCTCGCCGCCTGTGAAGGTGTGGTGCTCGTGGTCGACGCCGCGCAGGGGATTGAGGCCCAAACTCTTGCCAACTGCTACCTCGCGCTCGAGGGCAATCTCGAAATTCTCGCCGTGCTCAACAAAATCGACCTGCCGGCTGCCGACCCCGATCGCTTTGCGATGGAAATTGAAAAGGTGCTCGGCATTCCGGCCGAAGACATTCTGCGGATTTCGGCCAAAACCGGCGAGGGTGTGCCCGAGCTGCTGGATGCCGTCGTGGCACGCATCCCTGCACCGCAGGGCGATCGCGATGCGCCACTGCAGGCGCTCATTTTTGACAGTCAATTCGACCAATATCGCGGCGTGGTGTCGAGCGTGCGGGTCATGAACGGCCGCATGCGCAAGCGCGACAAATTGCTCTTCATGCAGGCCGGTGCCGAGCACGAGGGTTTGGAGATCGGCGCCCGTCGGCCAGCCACACAAGAAGTCGAAGAACTTGCCGCCGGCGAAGTGGGCTATCTCATTGCTGGTGTGCGCGACGTGGGTGAAGCGCGCTCGGGTGAAACGGTCACCCACGTGGCCCGCCCAGCCGGCGTGGCGCTAGCTGGGTATTCCGACCCGAAGCCCATGGTGTTTTGTGGTCTCTTCCCGATTGATGCCGATGATTTTGAAGTGTTGCGTGAAAGTCTGCAGAAGTTGAAGTTGAACGATGCCTCAATTTCGTACCTGCCCGAGTCGTCGGGTGCCCTCGGTTTCGGTTTCCGCTGCGGGTTCCTCGGCCTGTTGCACATGGAAATCGTCAAAGAGCGTCTCGAACGCGAATTCAACCTGGCGCTCATCGCCACGGCACCGTCGGTGCAGTATCGCGTCTTGCGCACGAACGGCGAGATCGAACAATGTGACAACCCGAGTGACCTGCCCGCCACCGTGTACATCGACGAAATTGAGGAGCCGTTTTTCAAGGTGAGCATCATCGCCCCGAAGGACTACACCGGTGCGCTGATGGAACTGTGTCAACAGCGTCGCGGTGAAATGATCAAACTCGAGTACCTGTCGCCCGAGCGGGTGGAGATGCAGTACCTCGTGCCGCTCGCCGAGGTGGTCGTCGACTTCTTCGATCAGATGAAGAGCAAGTCGCAGGGTTATGCCAGCCTCGACTACGAATTGCACGGTTACCGCTCGAGCGACCTCGTGCGTGTCGACATCCTGCTCAATGCGGTGCCGGCCGACGCGTTCAGCATGATCGTGCATCGCGAGCGGGCGCCAGACTACGGCCGTCGGATGTGTGCAAAGTTGAAGGTGCTCATTCCCCGCCAGATGTTTGACATCCCGATTCAGGCAGCCATCGGTGGCAAGGTCATCTCGCGTGAAACGGTCAAGGCCAAACGCAAAGACGTGCTGGCCCGTTGTTACGGCGGGGACATCACCCGCAAGCGCAAACTGCTCGACAAGCAAAAAGAGGGCAAGAAAAAGATGAAGTCGATCGGCCGTGTCGAGGTGCCCGGCGATGTGTTCATCACGGCGTTGAAACTCGATGACTGATACCGCCATCGTCTCGGGCGGCATGTTCCGCTCGCTCAGTTTTTTCAACGCCCGTCTGTATTTCGCCGGTTTGTTGTTCTCCAACATTGGTTCGTGGTTGCAACTCACCGCCACGTCGTACCTGGTGTATCGACTCACGGGTCGGGCTGCCGACCTGGGCTACACCGTGGCGTTTCAGTTTTTGCCGATGCTGCTGCTCGGCACGTGGGCGGGTTCGTTCGCCGATCGCTTTGATCGCCGCACGATCATGACGGTCACGCAATTGCTGTTGGCCGCCCAGGCAATTACGCTCGGCGTGCTCGATTTGACCAACAATGTGTCGCTCCCCGTGGTGTGGGGTCTGGCGTTGTTTTTGGGCGTGGTCGGCACCATGGATAACCCGGCGCGGCGCGGGCTCATCACCGAATTGGTGCCAACCGCGCAGTTGAGCAACGCCATGTCGCTCAACACCACCGTCATGACTGGTTCGCGCGTGTTTGGTGCAGCCTTGGCCGCGGTGTTGGTGGGCCCGCTGGGCACGGGTTGGCTGTTTATTCTCAACGGGTTGTCGTATGCCGCAATGATCTACGGCATCGTCGGTTTGCGCTCGAGCGAAATGGTGCCAGCCGTGAAGCGCCCGGCGGGGGGCACCCCGGTGCGCGATGTGTTTCGCTACGTGCAATCCAATCGGCGCTTGTCGTCGATGTTCTTTGCCTATGTAGTGGTGAGCACGTTTGCCTTCAACTACAGCGTCGTGTTTCCAAAATTGGCCGACGTCAAATGGGGGAGCCCCGATGCCTTCGGCTGGCTCCTTGCCGTCACGGGCATCGGCAGTGTGGTGGGTGCGTTGGCTACGGCACGATTGCAAACCGTGCCATTGCGTTGGCTCATGTTCAACGTGGGTGTGCTGGGTGCGGCGAATGTGTCGATTGCATTCGCCCCCAATCTTTTGGTGGCATTCGTGTTGTGTCTGCCGCTCGGCTTTGGCGGGGCAGCCATGATTGCTTCCGGCAATGCCATTAGCCAGCAGGAATCCCCGCCCGACATGCGCGGGCGATTGCTTGCTCTTACCGCCGTGGCGTTTCTTGGCAGCACACCCATCGGCGGGCCGATCACCGGTTTGATCGCCGACTATGTGTCGCTTGAGTGGTCAATGGCCTACGGCGGTGTGTCATGCTTTTTGTGTCTCGCCGTATTGGCATGGCGCTGGAGGTAATTCCAACCATGGGTACATCGATCATCTGGTTTCGTCGCGACTTGCGCCTCGCTGACCATCCGGCGTTGTTGGCCGCACTTGCCCACGGCACCACCACACCGTTGTTCGTCTTAGACCCACTCTTCGTCGAGCGCTCGGGGGCGGCACGGTTCGCCTTTTTGTTGCGCAACATTCGGGCACTCGACGGCTCGATGAACCGCGCCCTTGTCGTGCGTCACGGCGACCCACTCGATATCGTGCCACGATTCGCCAAAGAAGTCGGTGCCGACAAGGTGTTCATCAGTTCTGACTTCGGGCCGTACGGCTCGCAACGCGATACCGAGGTTGCTGCCCGTTTGGCGGCCATGAAAGTCGAGCTCGTCCCGGTCGGCTCGCCGTATGCCGTCAACCCCGGCACCGTGCGCAAAGACGACGGCAAGCCGTACGCGGTCTTCACACCATTTTCTCGCGTCTGGGTCGGGCATGGTTGGCCCGCGCCACTGCCGGCCCCCACATCGATGAACTTCCGTGGTGCCCCCGAAGTGAAGTGCGACGGTATTCCGGCTGACCCGCAACTCACCGCCGAGCTCCCTCCAGCCGGTGAAGAGGCGGCGTGGGATCGCTGGGAGCATTTCGCTGGCGACGCACTCAGCCGTTACAAAGAAGAACGCAATGCCCCCGCCATCGACGGGTCGAGCAAATTGTCGCCGTATCTGCGGTTTGGTGTGTTGCATCCGCGACAGTTGCTCGCCGAGTTGCGCCCAGACCCGCACCATGATGTGTATCGCAGCGAACTGTGCTGGCGCGATTTCTACGCCGATGTGCTGCACCATCAACCCCACACCACGTGGAAGAATCTGCAGCCAAAAATGGAGGCACTGCCAGTCGACACCGACGCGCGCGCCAAGCAGCGTTTTGCCGCATGGTGCGCCGGGCAAACGGGATACCCGATCGTCGACGCCGGCATGCGACAGATGTTGGCCACCGGTTGGATGCACAATCGCGTGCGCATGATCGTGGCAAGTTTCTTGGTCAAAGATCTGCACCTGCCATGGCAGTGGGGTGCCAAGTTCTTCATGCAGCAACTCGTCGACGGCGACATTGCGTCGAACAATCACGGCTGGCAATGGACTGCCGGCACCGGCACGGATGCCGCACCGTACTTTCGCATCTTCAACCCGCTGCTGCAGGCAGAAAAGTTCGACCCGAGCGGCGCGTACGTGCGCACGTGGGTGCCCGAACTTGCCGGCGTGCCCGACAAGTTCGTGCATGCCCCCAACGACAACCCCGCTGGCTTACCAAAGGGATATGTTGCGCCAATGGTCGAGCACAAAGCTGAGCGCGACGAATCGTTGCGCCGCTACAAAGTGGTCACCGGAAAATAATTGGTGCTCGGCTCAGGCTGCCCGCCTGTGCTCAGTAGCCTTGGTGGCACGACGATGGCTACCAATGGCGTTGATGACCGCAGAATTGCCGTACTCCGCAGGGTGATCGAGCATTACGTGGCAGCGGGTCAGCCCGTTGGTTCGAGCCACATCGCTGCCTTGCCAGGCGTTTCGGTGTCGGCGGCGACGATCCGCAACGACATGGCGGCGCTCGAAGCAGACGGATATTTGGTGCAGCCACACACGTCGGCCGGGCGTGTGCCCACCGACAAGGGTTATCGCCTCTACGTCGACCATCTCACGTCGACCGATGTGGCCAATGCAGGGCAACTCGATGTCGTCAACAGCCAGCGTCTCGGCGACTTTTTCGACTCGGCCCACTGCCGTCTCGAAGAAACATTGCACCGCACCTCGTTGTTGTTGGCCCAACTCACCAACTATGCAGCAGTGGTCACCGGCCCGTCGGTGGCCGAGGCAGTCGTGCGCTCGGCGCACGTGGTGTCGCTCAGCGATCGCCTCGGCACGGTCGTAGTGGTGCTGTCGAATGGCGATATCGAAAGCGAACAAATCGAATTTCCGGTCGCCCCCAGCGAGATGCAGGTCGCCCTCGTGAATGCCCGGCTGAGTGAAACCCTGGTTGGCCAGGCTTTGCACACCACCAACTTCGTGCCCCGCAGCGGCGTGGGTTTCGATACCGGCATCGATCACGACGTTGAAGTGCTCGTCGGTCGCGCGATCGTCGCGCTGTCGGGCAAGCACGGGCGTGACAGCGTGTTCGTCGGCGGCACGGCCAGTCTCACCACATCGTTCGATGCAGTCGAAGTGGTGCACTCGGTGCTCGAGGCGCTGGAACAGCAGTTCGTGGTCGTGTCGCTGGTGCGCGACATGTTGCAGCGGGGTGTGAGCGTGGCAATCGGTGCCGAAACGGGTGTCGAGTCGCTCAGTGTGTGCTCGGTCGTGCTGGCGCCGGTCGTGCGTGATGGTGAAACAGTTGGCAGTGTCGGTGTGCTCGGCCCCACCCGCATGAATTATCCGGCCGCCCTCGCCACCGTCGAAGTGGTGAGCGACCGCCTTGGTCGCCGCCTCACCGAAGGCTGATCAACGCATGTCCACTGACTTCTACGAAGTGCTCGGCGTTGCCCGCACGGCATCGGCCGACGAAATCAAGCGTGCCTATCGCAAACTGGCGCGCGAGTTGCACCCCGATAAGAACCCGGGCAACAAAGCAGCCGAAGATCGTTTCAAGCAGGTGTCGCACGCCTACGAGGTGCTGAGCGACGACGAAGCCCGCAGTCGTTACGACCGTTTCGGCGAAGCCGGTGGCACTGGCGGTGCGAGTGGTGGCGACCCGTTCGGTGGTGGTTTCGGCAACATCATGGATGCATTCTTCGGTGGTGGCTCGCCGTTCGGTGGCCGGGCTGGGCCGGCGGGGCCGCCACGCGGGCAAGACCTCGAAGTGGTGGTCGACGTTTCGTTCGTCGACGCAGTGTTCGGTTCACAACAAGAAGTTCGTCTGCGTACCGCTGTGGCGTGCGATGACTGTCGCGGCTCGGGTGCGGCGAGTGGCACTGCGGCGTCGACCTGTTCTGAGTGTCGTGGTGTCGGTCAGGTGCGACGGGTGCGCCAAAGTGTGCTCGGTCAGATGGTCACTACGAGTGCCTGCCCGCGTTGCAGTGGTGCCGGGCAAACCATCGACTCGCCCTGTGCTCCGTGTCGTGGCGACGGACGCATCGTCAAAGAAGTCAACTTCACGGTGGCGGTGCCCGCCGGGGTCGACACGGGTCAAACGCTGCGACTCACCGGTCGTGGCGCTGTGGGGCCCCGTGGTGGCGGGGCCGGTGACCTGTATGTGCACCTGCGCGTGGCAGCCCACGACGCTTGGCGCCGTGAAGAAGACGATCTCGTCACCGATGTGCAGGTGTCGATCGTGCAGGCCGCCCTCGGCACCGAACTCGACCTTGAAACGCTCGACGGTGTCGAGCATCTGGTGGTGCCGGCCGGCGTGCAGCACGGTCACGAATTTGAATTGCGCGGCCGCGGGGTGCCACGCCTCGGGTCGGGCGGTCGATCGCGTGGTCGCGGCAACTTGCGGGCCCGTGTGGTCATCGCCGTGCCCACCAAGTTGAGTGGCGAAGAACGTGAGCTTTTGCGGCGCTTCGCCGAGTTGCGCGGCGAGAAGATCAGCGATGAAGGCCTCGTCGCCAAGATCAAATCGGCGTTTTCATGATCGACGCACTCCGGCACTCTGCTGCGCATGTGTTTGTTGATCAGATTGAATCGCCAGCGCTCTCTGGTGATGACGACCATCACCTGGCCCGTGTGTTGCGCCTGCGAGACGGCGAAAGTGTCACGGTGAGCGATGGTCGTGGGCAGTGGCGGGTGTGTGTGTGGTTGCAAGGCAATCTGGCGGTCGTCGATGGTGCGGATGGTGCTGTGCATGCGATGCCAGCCCCTGCGCAGCGATGCGCAGTCGCATTCACTCCGGTGAAGGGTGACCGCAACGAATGGGCAGTACAAAAACTGACGGAAATCGGTATCGACGAGATTGTCATGCTCGCCCCGACGCAACGATCGGTGGTGCGGTGGTCTGATGCCGACAAACAGTTGCGCAAATTGCGGGTGGTGGCCCGTGAGGCTGCCATGCAGTCACGCCGTGTGTGGTTGCCAAACATCGTGGGTTTGCTGTCGCTGCGCGACGTGTGTGCGCGGGTAGGTGCCGTGGTTGCTGAGCCGAATGGCGCCCCGCTGACGCCAAGCGTGTCGCTCGTGGTCGTCGGGCCCGAGGGTGGTTTTGCCGACGATGAACTGCTGGCTACAACCCCACGCGTGTGCCTCGGTGACACGGTCTTGCGGGCCGAAACTGCCACACTGGTGGCGGCGACACTGCTGGTTGCACAGCGCAACGCAACCGTAAGCGGAAGGTGACGATGGCTAACAACGGCATGAGCGATGACATGAGCGACGATGCAGCGTCGGCGGCATTCTCGCGGCTGGTCGGTGAACGCTTGCGCTCGATTCGCCTGCAAAAGAACATGTCGCTCGGCGATGTCGAAACGCGCTCCAACGACGAGTTCAAAGCGTCGGTGCTCGGCGCCTACGAACGCGGCGAGCGCGCGATATCGGTGTCGCGCCTTGAACGACTCGCCCGTGTCTATGACGTGGGGGTTGACCAGCTGTTGCCGCGTGACCCATTGCGTGTCGAGCCTGGTTCGGCATCGGCGCCACAGGGCAAGTTGCGTATCGACGTGGCCAAATTGGCCCAGATGCAGGGCCCCCAGTTTTCGATGCTCGAAAAATTACTGCGCATGATTCAGGTGCAACGCCAAGACTTCAACGGCAAGGTCATCACGGTGCGTGCTCACGACATTCGTGCCATCGCAGTGATGCTCGATGTGAGTGTCGATGAAGTGCCCACACGTTTGGCGAGCCTCGGGCTTGTGTTCGTGCCACCCCAAGCATGACCTGGTCGACACACGCGCTGGCCGACCAGATCGGCTTCGGGGTGTATGTGCATGTGCCGTTTTGTCGGCACAAGTGCGATTACTGCGTGTTCGCCACGTTTGCCGACCGGCCGCACCTCGAGTCGCAGTATCTGGCGGCGCTACGTACAGAAATCGAGCGGGCAGCACCATCGTTGCCCCGCGCGTCATCGATTTTTGTTGGTGGCGGCACACCATCGCACGTCGATGCGCGGGCGTTGGTGCATGCACTGGCGGCTATTCCGCGACACGATGATGCTGAATTCACCGTGGAGTGCAACCCGGATGATGTCACGGGTGAAATGCTGGCGATCTACCAATCCATCGGTGTCAATCGAATCAGTCTGGGCATGCAGTCGTCGGTGCCCCACGTGCTGACCGCACTGGGTCGCACTCATTCACCCGCCAACATCGCGCACGCCGTTGCGGCAATCAAGGCTGCCGGCTTTACTTCGTTCAATCTCGACATCATTTATGGCGGGGCAGGCGAGTCGCTCGCCGATTGGGTCGCCACGGTGCAGCAAGTGGTGGCTCTTGAAGCACCACACATCTCGGCATATGGCCTCACGGTCGAAGCCGGTACGGTGCTCGCCAAGCAGCCCGCCCGGCATCCAGATGACGATGACCAGGCCGACAAGTACGAAGCCGTCGACGACATGCTTGCTGCAGCGGGGTACACGAACTACGAAATCTCCAATTGGGCCAAACCCGGCCACGAATGCCAACTCAATGCCGTGTATTGGAGTGGTGGCAACTATGCGGGTTTCGGCAGTGCCGCTCATGCACACATGAATGGTCGCCGCTCATGGAATGTGCGCACACCTGATCGCTACAGCGAGCTCATTGAGGCAGGCCGTTCTGCCGAGTCTTCATTCGAAGAACTTGACGACGCAACTCGCACGTTGGAACGTCTGCAGTTGCAGTTGCGCACCCGCAACGGTGTGCCGGTGGCGGCCCTTAGCCCCGTCGACATCGACGACATGGGGGAGTTGGTGCAGCATGTCGGTGATCGTCTCGTGCTCACGCGTGCCGGTCGGTTGCTGGCCAACGAGGTGGCACTGCGCCTACGTGTGTAGTTCGCCTGCGCGTGTAGGCTGACGGTGCTTTCGGGCGTGTAGCTCAGTTGGTTAGAGCGCCACCTTGACATGGTGGAGGTCCCGGGTTCGAGTCCCGTCACGCCCACTCCATTACACCCCTTGCGTACCGTCATATTCACGATGACGACGCTAAAAACCAACCGCCCCACCACTGCCCAACGCCGCCAGGCTGACCTGGCTGCGGGCATCATCAAACTCAGCCCCTCGTCACTCACGTTTCTGCACGACGAGTGTCCGGCATGTTTCTGGCACCACTACAACGGCCGCCCGCGACCGGCGACGGCGTTTCCCAAGGTGTTCGGCGCACTCGACAATGCTCAAAAAGACTTTTTCGTCGGCCATTCGGTCAAAGACATCAAAAAATCCCTTCCCGCTGGGGTCATCGAACGTGGCAAGCGGGTGCGTTCCGAGGCCATCGCCTTGCCGGGCACTTCGTACCGCGTGCAATTCGGTGGTGAAACCGACACCATCCTCAAGTTTTCGCGCGCCGGATATGGCGTGTGCGATTTCAAAACGTCGTCACCTGGCGAAGGGGCAAGCGACCTGTACGGCCGCCAGTTGCATGCCTATGCCATTGCGCTCGAGCGTCCGGCTGGCGATGCGTTGCCGCTGGCCCCCGTGTCGCGGTTGGGTCTCATCTGCTTTCCACCCGACGACATGATCGAGCTGCCAAGTCGTGCCGCCAAACACGGCACCGCCAAGCGTTACGCCTATCGAACATCAGCGGTGTGGGTTGAAGTCGAGCGCAACGACGAGGTGTTCCTCAATTTCGTGGCCAACGCCGTCAGGCTCATCACCCGGCCCACGATGCCGCGTTCGGCACCCAACTGTGGCTGGTGTCGTTGGTCTCGAATGACTGCACCGCTGCTCGAGCAAACGTCATCCGACGCACTCGAGCCCACCCACGACGCCGCTTAGTCGTCCGGAACAATCCGCTTAGCCGACCACTGCCAGATCAGGTTCTGGTCTTGGGTGCCATCAAGGTGCACACCGATCAGTTCAAGGTCGTTTGGTGCTGGCCCCGTCATGAAGACGGTCTGAATGAGCAAAGGTCGGTCAAATCGGGCGAGTGCCTTGAGCCCATCTTCCCAAGTGGGTGCAATATTCGTGTTTAAAAATTTTGCAAATGTTCCGAACTCGCCACGGTTGAGGTAATACAACTCACGACCGTCGAGCTGTGCCGAGATGCCGGCCCCAATTGCATCCCAGTCGACGATGATCGTGCAGTCGGGGCACAACTCCCGAATTTGTTGGGCGGCCGGCAGCGTCATCGAATATGGTCGCGTCGTGTACACCTCGGGCCCGGCGCCAAACCGGGTGGCGGCCAAATTGACGAGTGCAAGTACGACCAAGCCGGCCATGCCAAAGTTGGCAAAAAGGTGCGACCCACGCACGGGTCGTCGTTCGCGCCGAGGAAAGCATGCGGCAGCAAAAGTAACGAATGCCGAACTGCCAAAGTGCCACCAATAATCGCCGTAACCGTAGGTGAGGTTGTAGAGCAACATCGCCATTGACAGCAACACGAACGTAAATGCCACCCGCGAACGAGACCACGCAAATGCCAGTACTGCCACGAGCAAAGCGCCAGCCACAAAGTTGTCGATGCGTTGCAACCATGCAGTTTCATAATTAAGCGGAATGAATGATCGGGTCAATGCACGACCAAACCCCTTGTATTGACCCACGCCGAATTGATTGTCGGCTGTGGGGTAGGTGAGGTATGCCGCCCATGCAAACCATGCAGTGCATATCGCCAGTGAACCAACGACCAGCAGTCGTCGGCGCGCATCGCTGCGCAATAGCCCAAACAACTCAGGCAGCCACGCTGCAGCCACGAATGCTGCCGCCATCGCCAACGAGAATGCGTTGACGAACGCCAAAACACACAACACGCCGGCGAGCCGCAAACTTACGCCACGTCGTGCGTACACCGCCACGGCTGCCGTCAAAACAAGAAACGACAGAACATAATCTCTGGCGTGCACGATGTAGCCCCCGGTGAAGTAGAAACCGAAGAGCACTACTGCTTTCAGGCGCCAGTCAAGGGTCGCTGCGCGCAACCACCACCACACGGCCACTGCCCCCACGACAAAGGCAACGAGCTGCATCATCCGCGGAGACGAAGTCAGCTGGGCAAAGGGCCACAGCAGCAACTGCCAACCAGGTGGGCGGCCTTCGAGTCGCGTATTGGCAAAGACATCAAATGGTGTCTTGCTGGCACCCGCGATCGACCAGGCCTGCAGTTCGTCGCGCCACGGTTCGTGATGCCAGATGAGAGCCGCCACCAGCACCGTATGCACCAGCCACGTGACACGGTCACGCAACGAAAGAGACGTCAGCACGGCTCGTGCAAACGCCAATGTCAACCGCCGTGCCGCTTGACGACAACTTCAGATTCGCGGGCTGCTGCGCGATAAATGCCCTTGCTCATCAGCGACATCTCCTGTTTGCGGCGAATTTCATAGATCTCCGCACGTCGTGCATGAATCGTCGGGTCATCTGGTGCCGCCCAGCCGGCAAAGTCAGCGAGGTGGCAGGCCAGTCGCATATCGCCATCTTCGGCGACACCTTTGGCGCGCGCAATCAACACGTCGGCACCCCCGGCGAGCGCCGCAATCTCTGTTCCAAGTACTGCATCGGGGGCGGGCTTCAAGCGTGATGCTGCACCGTCCCACCAGCCGCCATACATTCGCCAGATGCCGCGCACAACGAACTCGGGTTCGTCATACAACGGCCGCAAATATGGTTTGGCCAGCACCGCCTCTGGCACCTGCACGGTGTGGATGATCGCATCCAACGTGGCACCATCATTCATCATCTGTATCACTTGCGTCACGAGCGATTCGAGTGCGCTCGCTATTTCACCGAGCACCATGGCAATGCGTTCTTTGCCGGCAATCGGCAGGCCGTGCGCCGGCAACAGCAACTCCGGTTCCATCGCCACCATACGACGTAATGCCCGGGCCCACTCCGCGGCGTAGCGCTGCACTTTTTGGGGGTTGCCGGCGTTCGGAAAGTTCCAGATGATGAAATCGCCCGTCACGATCCATTTCTTCTTCGGAAACCATGCCCACAAATGGTCGTCAGTTTCACCGCGATCGTGGTACATCTCGATGGTCTCATCGCCCACAACGAGCGACAGCGAGTCACGAAACGTCTGATCTGGCACCAGAGCGTCGGCCGGCAGAAATGTGCCCTGCGCCGCTCCAGTCGCACCAGCGGGCGGCGCAATTTCGCCAGCGCCGATAGACAACCCTGCGTCGGCACGAATACCGCCGAACTGTCGACGGTTGATGAGGTTGTTGAAATCCGACATGTCGGTATAGCGCTCGAAGCGCGGTAGCACGGCTTCGTGGCTCACCACTGTGGGTCGCGGCAACCCGCGTGATGTGGCGTCGGCCAAAAACGCGCCACTGCCACCGACATGGTCGAGGTGGCCGTGGGTATAGACCAAATGCGAAACCGGTGCGGTCGACCACGTGCGAATCGCCTCCATCACCTTGGCACCACTCCCGGCACCCGAGGCATCAAAGCACACGAGCCCATCACCAGTGTTGATTGCCACGCTGTGGCTGAAGCTCTCGACGATGGCCACGTTGTCGGCGAGCTCCCAGATGTTGCCATCTACACGGTTGAGGCGTTCATCGACCACACCCGAATCGATGACTCGGGTACTCAATTCAATGGGGTGTGTGGCCACTCACCAAAACTACTTCGGCAGGCCGAGCACGCGTTCACCAAGGATGTTGCGCATCACATCGGATGTACCACCCATGATCGTGTAGGCGGGTGCATAGGCCAGCCCCTGGCACAGGTCGTCCCACAACGTGGCGTACGGGCCGAACACGCTTGATACGAAGTTGGCGACACGGGTTTCGTGCTCGGTGCAGAAGCATTTGGTGGCAGCCGAAAACCCCTTCGGCGCCTGCTTCAGCACCTCGCGAATCACCAAAATGCGGCCGAGTTTGTAGCCGATCTCGATGTTGGCAATTTCCTGGCGCACCAATTTGTTCGACGTGTCGGCGCGTTCGCGGGCCATCAGGTACAGCGCGTGGTTCGACACCAAACGGTCGATGCCACCACGTTCGTGTTCGAGTTGTCGCATGGTCTGTTTGAACGCTCCGCCCTCGACACCGACAAGGTTTTCGATCGGCACGCGCACATCGGTGTAGAACACCTCGCAAAAGTGCCGGTTGGTGGTCATGTCGGTGATCGGTCGCACCTCGATGCCGGGGGTATCCATCGGCACGATAATTTCACTGATACCGGCGTGCGGTGGGCCTTCTTTGCTGGTGCGACAAATCAGGTAACAAAAATCGGCGAGCTCACCGAAACTGGTCCAGATCTTTTGACCATTGATGACCCACTCGTTGCCGTCACGCACGGCCGACGTGGTCAATGATGCAAGGTCACTACCAGCGTTGGGTTCACTCATGCCGATGCACCAGGTGGTGTCGCCACGCAACATGTCGGGCAAAAACTCTTCCCGCTGGTCGGCGGTGCCATAGCCGATGAGGGCGGGCCCCATTTGTCGATCGGCAAACCACATGCCGGCTATCGGGGCGCCAGCGGCGATCATTTCTTCACCGACAATCAAACGGTCGATGCCCGGGCGCCCTGCGCCACCGAATTCGGTCGGCCATGTCATGCCAATGAAGCCCTCGCGGCCGAGTTCACGTGAAAACTCCTTCGAGTAACCATTCATCCAACTGTCGTTCCACCTGCCGTAACGTGCGACGGCATCATCGGCCATTTCTTTGGCACGCTTACGCAGCAGTACTTGTTCGGAACTCCACGAAAAGTCCATCACCAAGTAGGGTACTCGCGTGGCAAAAAAGATTAAAGTCATCACCCCCGTAGTCGATCTCGACGGCGATGAAATGACCCGCATCATCTGGTCTTTCATCAAAGACCGGCTCATTTTCCCGTACCTCGACATCGAGCTCGATTACTACGATTTGGGCATCGAATACCGTGATCAGACGAGCGATCAGGTCACCATCGACTCGGCCAATGCCATCCTGAAGCACGGCGTAGGCGTGAAGTGTGCCACCATCACCCCTGATGAAGCCCGTGTGAAGGAATTCAACCTCAAGCAAATGTGGAAGTCGCCCAACGGCACGATCCGCAACATCCTCGACGGTGTCGTGTTCCGCGAGCCGATTCTGATCAAGAACGTGCCACGCCTCGTGCCCAGTTGGACCAAGCCGATCATCATCGGCCGTCATGCGCACGGCGATCAATACCGCGCCACCGACTGGAAGGTTCCGGGTGCCGGCACCGTAACAATGACCTATGTTCCGCAGGATGGCAGCAAGCCAGTCGAGATGGAAATTGCCAAGTTCAAAGCCGCGGGCGTGGTCATGGGTATGTACAACTACGACGAAAGCATCCGCAATTTTGCGCGGGCGTCGTTCAACTACGGCTTGCAGCGCAAATATCCGGTGTATCTCAGCACCAAGAACACCATTCTGAAGGCCTACGACGGCCAATTCAAGGACATCTTTGCCGAGGTGTTCGCCGAAGAATTCAAAGCCGAGTTCGACAAGCAAGGCCTTACCTATGAGCACCGTTTGATCGACGACATGGTGGCGTGCATGCTGCGTTGGGAAGGCGGCTACGTCTGGGCCTGCAAGAACTACGACGGCGACGTGCAATCCGACGTCGTTGCGCAAGGTTTCGGTTCGCTTGGTCTCATGACTTCGGTGCTCACCACGCCAGATGGTCGCGTGATGGAAAGCGAAGCTGCCCACGGCACGGTCACGCGCCACTATCGCGAACATATGGCAGGCCGCAAGACCAGCACCAACCCGATTGCATCGGTGTTTGCGTGGACGCGCGGGCTTGCCCATCGCGGCAAACTCGACGGCACGCCAGAGCTCACCAACTTTGCCAACACGCTCGAAGCCGTCTGCATTGAGGCAGTTGAAGCCGGCGAAATGACCAAAGACCTGGCTTCGCTTATCTCCAAAGATCAGCCTTGGCAGACCACCGAAGAATTCCTCGCGGCGATCGACCGTCGCCTGCAGGAGAAGATGGCCAAATAATGCGTGCCGTGGTGCTCACCGAATTTGGTGAGCCCGATGTGTTGCGCATCAGCGACATCAACGTGCCGACCCCGGCCGAGGACGAAGTTCTCGTCAAGGTCGCCGCCACCGCGCTCAATCGTGCCGACATGCTGCAGCGCCGCGGGTTGTACCCCAATCCGTTTCCGGCCGAGCACAACGTGCCAGGCCTCGAATTCGCCGGCACCGTCGTAGCCGCTGGTCGCCACGCCGGTCGCTGGAAGATGGGCGACCAAGTCATGGGCATCGTTGCTGGTGGTGCCTACGCGGAATATCTCACCGTTCCCGCCGAGCAGGCATTTCGCACACCGGCTGGCATGTCACTCGTTGATGCAGCAGCAATCCCCGAGGTGTTCATCACGGCTTGGGATGCACTCGTGTTGCAAGGCGGCCTGCAGCCAGGTGGTCGCGCGCTGGTGCACGCGGGTGCATCGGGTGTGGGCACGGCGGCGATCCAGCTGTGTCGAGCGATGGGGGTGTGGATTGCAGTCACATGTTCCACCAACAAAACCCAGGCGTGCCGCGACTTGGGTGCCAATTTGGTGATTGATTACTCGAAAGATGATTTCGCGACCGCAATCAGCGAAGCCACGTCGGGCCAGGGGGTCAACGTGGTGCTGGATGTGGTGGGTGGCGATTATGTGGCACGCAATGTCGCATGCCTCGCGTTGAAAGGTCGCATTATGCAAGTGGGTGTAATGGCTGGGCCGCCGGCATCGTTCAACATCGCATCACTCATGCCCAAACGCGCGTCGATTACCGGCACCGTGTTGCGCCCGCGCCCACCAGCCGAAAAAATTGCGGTGTCACGCGCGTTTGCCGACGCGTTGTTACCCGAGTTCGACGCTGGCGTGTTGCGCCCGATCATCGATCGTCGCTACGACCTCACGCAAATTGCTGACGCCCACCGCCACATGGAAGCCAACGCCAACATTGGCAAAATTGTCGTTACTATCGCGCCCTAGTACGGCGCTGCGGGCTTAACGCTTGTTGATTGCCACGTAGTCGCGGGCATCAACACCGGTGTACCACTGGCGTGGACGCGAAATCTTCTGATCGTCATCGTGGAGCAGTTCTGCATAGTGGGCCAACCAACCCGCGGTGCGTGGTATCGCAAAGAGCACCGTGAACATGTCAACCGGGAAGCCGAGCGCTTGGTAGATGAGACCCGAGTAGAAGTCGACGTTGGGGTACAACTTGCGCGAAACGAAGTACTCGTCTTTGAGGGCCGTTTCTTCGAGTTTGAGTGCCACATCGAGCAACGGGCTCTTACCCATTACGTCGAATACTTCGTACGCGGCTTTTTTGATGATGGTGGCTCGCGGGTCGTAGTTCTTGTACACGCGGTGACCAAAGCCCTGCAAGCGACCCTTGCCGGCTTTTACGTCGGCGATAAACCCGGGCACATTGTCGACGGTGCCGATGTCTTGCAACATGCGAACGACGGCTTCGTTGGCACCACCGTGCAACGGGCCATAGAGCGCCGAGGCTGCTGCAGCTGCCGCACTGTACGGGTCGGCGTGCGCCGATGCGACCACGCGCATCGTCGTGGTGCCGCAGTTTTGTTCGTGGTCGGCGTGCAGGATGAACAAGAGGTCCATTGCTTTGGTGAGCACTGGGTTGATGCGGTAGTCGTCACCAATTCGAAACATCATGTTCAAAAAGTTGGCTGAGTAGTCGAGCGAATTGTCGGGTGCCACGAACGGCAAACCCATGCTGAAGCGGTAACACATTGCGGCGATCGTGGGTGTCTTGGCAATCAGTCGCAGCGTTTGTTTGGCCAACGAATTGGTCTCATCGATCGATTTTGCGTCGGTGTAGAACGTGCCGAGAGCGGCGATCGCCGAAACGAACATACCCATTGGGTGGGCGTCGTAGTGAAAACCGTCGACGAAGCGCTTGCGCATGTTCTCGTGAATCATCGTGTGGTGGATCACGTCGTAGGTCCACTTTTCAGACTCGGCGTCGGTCGGCAGTTCACCATTCAAGAGCAGGTAGGCAACTTCAAGAAAGTTGGATTTTTCGGCAAGTTGTTCGATGGGGTAGCCGCGGTACCGCAGGATGCCCTCCTCGCCGTCAAGATAGGTGATCGCCGACTTGCACGCAGCCGTCGACAAAAATGCTGGGTCGTACATGCGCAGATTGGGGTCAAGCTGGCGCAGTGCTGCCGATGGGAAAACACCCTCGGTGATTGGCACGGTAATTTGCTTGCCCGTGCGGTCGTCAATGATTGTGATCGTTTCAGCCATCGTGAGGCCTTTCCGTATTTCGTTGTCGGGAGCTTCCTCTCCCATCGGTCAGCCTACTTAGCAAACTTGCCGACAACGCCGAACTGTGTTGACAAACCGTGCTGGCCAACAGCGGTGTTTTACAGCGGGCCGTTGTCGTGTTTGCGGCGCGGAAACTTCTCCCGCTTACTCGACAGCATGTCGAGTGCCGCCAAGACTTCACTGCGTGTTTCTGCAGGCGTAATCACGTTGTCTATATATCCACGCTCGGCAGCCACATACGGGTTGAGCAGTCGATCTTCGTAGTCGGCTTCAAAGGTGGCGCGTTCCTCGGGCGTGGCGCGTCGCTGCAAGATCGCCGCCGCCTGCCCGGCACCCATCACGGCAAGTTCGGCTGTTGGCCAGGCCAAGCACACGTCGTTGCCCATGCGTTTGCTGTCCATCACGATGTAGGCACCGCCATAACTTTTGCGCAAAATCACACACACCCGCGGCACGGTGGCCCGGCCGTAGGCAAACACCAGTTGCGCACCGTGGCGAATCATGCCGCGCCATTCCAGGTCTTTGCCGGGGTAAAAACCAGGCGTGTCAACCAAGGTCACAATCGACAGGTTGAACGCGTCGCAAAACGCCACGAAGCGCGCCGCTTTTTGCGATGCCTGAATGTCGAGCGTGCCCGCCAAGGCCAGCGGTTGGTTGGCCACGATGCCCACCGCGCGCCCGCCGACGGTGGCCAGTGTGGTCACCACATTGTTGGCCCAGCCGGCGCGCAGTTCAAGGTGGGCGCCGTCGTCGATGATCGATTCAATTACATGCCGCACGTCGTAACTGCCGGTGGGTGACGCCGGCAGAATCGTGTTCAGCTCGGGGCACTGGCGGTTGGCCGCATCGCCAGTGTCGGCAATGGCGGTGAGTTCATCTACGTGGTTGGGCAGGTATCGCAACACTTCGTTGAGCAGCTCTACGGCGTGATTGATGTCGCTGGCCACCAGGTTGGCTACACCGCTTTGTCGACTGTGAATATCGGTGCCACCGAGTTCTTCGTTGCTCACCTCTACGCCGGTCATTTGCGCCACCATCGTCGGCCCGGATACGAAGGCAAACGAATCGTTGGTCATAATCACCATGTCGCACAACCCAATGAGCAGAGCGGGGCCCGACACTGCCGGGCCATCGACGATGGCAATCGTGGGCACCACGCCCGAACACTTGGTTATTGCGTGGGCTGCTTCGCCCCAACCGTGCAAGGCCGACACGCCTTCGCGAATTTCGGCACCCGACGAGGCCAATACGAGCACGAGTGGCAATCGTTTTTCGCGCGCCATATTGGCTGCCGTGCGCAACACTCCCGAGGCCGCCGCCGACAGGGCACCTTTGTACACCGTGTCTTGTGCTTCGGCCCACACCACGCGCCGCCCACCCGCCAGCAATCGCACGGCGGCACTCGCTGCCCCCGGCACTTTGCGCGAAAGGTGAACGTCGTTTTCCACCACAGTCACAAGTCGAAGGCTAGACGCTTGGCATAGCGTCTTGTTTCATGGCGTCGGCAGCATTCATCGACCTCGACCGCACGTTGGTGAAAACCGCGACTGGCCCCGTGATTTCTGCTGCATTGCGTGCAGCACAGTTGGTGCCGGGGTCGATACCGCTCGAATCGTTGGTGTTCCGCACATTCAATACCATCGGTGAAACATTGCCGATGATGTTGCTCGCCCGCCAAGGTGCCACAGCGATGAAAGGCAAGTCGCAGCGATTGGTGCGCGAAGCGGTGCGCAGTGCCATACCCGAACTCACCGCAATGGTGCAACCGTTTGCCCTGCAAGCCATCGAGCGGCATCGCGCCGACGGCCACAAAGTGGTGCTGGCCACCACTTCGCCCTACGACTTCGTCGAAGAGTTCGCCCGCTCGTTGGGTTTCGACGATGTGATTGCCACAAGGTTCGAAGTCGACGCCGGCGGGCTGTATTCAGGGCAACTCGACGGGCGGTTCGTGTGGTCGGGCGGCAAACTTGCGGCGGTCAGCGAGTGGTGCGCTGCGAATGGCGTTGACATTGCAACATCGTCGGCGTATAGCGACAGCGTGTACGACTCGCCGTTGCTCGAAGCAGTGGGGCATCCGCATGCGGTGAACCCCGATGCGCGCTTGCAAGTGTTGGCTGCTGCGCGTCGTTGGCCGATCGTGAATTTTGATGTGTCACCCGGGGTGGCCAAGGTGCCGGTCATCGGCACCGAGTTGCAAAAACTCGCGCTTACCTTTGCGCGACCCGAACTGATTCCGTATGCCAAGTTTTCTATCACCGGCACCGACAACATTCCGGTGAGTGGCCCGGCAATTTTGGTCGGCAACCATCGCAGTTATTTCGACGTGTTTGCGGTTGCAATCACCGTGGGCAAGACCAGTCGCACGGTGCGCTTCCTCGGCAAAAAAGAAGTGTTCGACGCACCGGTCGTCGGGCAACTCGCTGCGGCGCTCGGTGGCATTCGTGTTGATCGTGGCACGGGGAGCGACGCACCGCTTGAAGCCGCCACCGCAGCACTCGAAGCAGGTGAAATGGTGGCAATCATGCCGCAGGGCACCATCCCTCGTGGCCGGGCGTTTTACGACCCCGCGTTGCAGGGCCGGTGGGGTGCAGCACGCCTGGCGGTGTTAACGGGTGCGCCGGTCATACCGATGGGCATCTGGGGCACCGAAAAAGTGTGGCCGCGCAATTCGCAGGTGCCACTGGTGTGGAATGTGTTGAACCCACCGAAGGTGACCATCACCGTCGGGCCCGAAGTGGCGTTGCGTCGCGATGGGGATGCAGCGGCGTTGGCCGACGAAAACACCAAGCGCATGATGTCGGCGATTAGCAATTTGTTGCCGCCCGAGGCACGTGTGACGCGTGAGCCCACCGAGGCCGAAATTCGCGCTGCGTTGCCGTCGAACTACACCGGCGACCTGAACGCCGAGTTCACGCGCCGCCCCGGCACTGATTAGTCGGTGAGACGTACCAACAAATTGTCTGGTAACTCTCAATCACCGGGTCGGGGGTTCGAAGCCCTCACCGCCAACGTATTATGGTGAATTAGTTGTATGTCCGCCAAAAATCATCGGCTTAACTTGGTTTTTCAATTGGGAGAGAAATGAAGCCTGTGAAAATCGCTGATTTTGGAATTACCGAAGAGTTTGGCTATTTGCCGGCCTATGCACCAGCTCACAGCTTGTCAGCCGGTAATGAAGAGTGGGATCAGTTTGGTAGAGACATCCCAAAGTTATTGATGGGTACCAACTTTCGATCTCGTGTGAAAGCACTTCCTGAATTTAATGTGAAGAAGTTAAACGGCGAGGCTGAGATTCAGCGAGCTATGTTGATTTTGAGTTACATCGGTCAGTCCTATCAATGGTCTGAAAGTAACCCTGCAACTGTTATGCCAGCAAACTTGGCCGTTCCGTGGTACCAAGTAGGCAAAATCGTTGGCAGGCCGCCAATTCTTTCCTACCAAAGTTACGCCTCAGATAATTGGCGCAGATTTGATACTGCTGGCCCAATCGAGTGTGGAAATATCGGCTTACTTCAATGTTTCTTGGGCGGCCAAGATGAAGAGTGGTTCATTTTAATTCACATTGATATTGAGAAAAAAGCAGGCAAGGCACTTAAGGCCATTGAGGATGCACATAGCGCGGTCTCGAACAATGATGCTGATCAGCTAGAGGCGTCAATGACAAATTTACGTAATGCTCTGACTTCGATGTATGAAGTACTCGGGAGAATGCCAGAAAGATGCGACCCTTATATCTATTTTCATCGAGTGCGTCCTTACATTTTTGGCTGGCGCAATAATCCATCCCTACCAGATGGTGTGATTTATGAAGGTGTGGATGAGTATCAAGGGGTTGGACAGAAATTTCGTGGAGAAACCGGTGCTCAAAGTGCCATCATTCCAGCGATGGATGCGGTTCTAGGAATCGACCATGAGCAGGATCAACTACGGGAGTATTTAATGGAGATGCGCATGTATATGCCCCCACGACATGTGGCTTTTATCGAAGCAGTTGAAGCTGGTCCATCAGTTCGCAATTTCGTATCCGGAGCAAAGCGACTTGCACTTACAACCGTATTCAATGAGTGCGTTGAGTTGGTAGCAAACTTCAGAGCGATGCATCTTGAATATGCGGGGACTTATATCCACTCACAAGCACAAGCAACCCCGGGAAATCCATCGGCAGTGGGCACTGGTGGAACCCCATTTATGACCTATCTTCGCAAGCACCGTGATGAGACAAAGA
>JAEMQQ010000006.1:0-9537 GCA_016463775.1 Ilumatobacteraceae bacterium
TAAGCACGCCGCCAGCGTTCGTCCTGAGCCAGGATCAAACTCTCCGTCAAGAAAGACTCGCGTTACTCACAACGCAGACGAATCTGCGAAGCGCTGTAGGCGAGTTGAATTCTTCGAAAAGTCCATATCAGCTTTTCAGATTTGCATCTGTCCGCGCGATATGTCCTGACCGATCAGATGCTCATCTGATCTGGTTATTACTTGTGTCAATGTCACTGCTGAGGTGACATCAACGAATTGACGGACAATATCCGACGACACGAGGTCGTCGTTACTGCCCGCACTGGCGTTCAGTCTTCTCTTCCGTTTTCAAGGAGCCTCCAGGGCAGACACATGCTTGCGCAGAGGTCTCCGCTCTTTACCGCTTTCGGCCTCGACATAATCGGGGCCTGAACAGCGGACTCGTCACACTAGCGGGCAGGCAGGGCACCCCCAACCTGCACGGCAAGATTGCTGTTAGCGGCTGAAATCCACCAGGTGGTAGGTGGTCTTGCCTTTGCGCACGAGCAGCCAGCGATCGTGAAGGAGCGAAATAGCCCCTAAATCCGTGCTTTCTGTGAGTACTTCACCATTGGCCCGCACACTTTTTTGCGTCAACAAACGTCGCGCTTCGCTCTTGCTCGTCGCGATTCCAGGCAGCGCTGCCAGCACCCCAGCCACATCTGCCAGTGCGGCCGTACCCATCCGGGTAGCGGGCACTTCGGCAGCAATGAACGCCATCGTGGCACGCGACGCTGCCATCGGGTCGCCACCGAACAAAATGGCGGCCGCTTCCTGTGCCGCTTGGGCTGCGTCGGCGCCGTGCACGAGCACCGTGAGCTCGTGGGCCAGGGCCCGTTGGGCCGGGCGCGCAGCCGGATTGGCATGCTGCTCATCGAGCAGCGAGTTGATTTCGTCGAGTGATTTCAGGGAAAATTGCGGTAGGTACCGCTCGATATCAGCATCGGCGATCTGTACCCAAAACTGCCGGAATTGATAGGGCGACGTTTTCTTGGCGTCGAGCCACACTGCCCCATCGGCAGTTTTGCCGAACTTGGTGCCGTCGCTTTTCGTGAGCAACGGCCAGGTCAGGCCGAACGCGCTGCGGCCGAGCCGCTTGCGAATCAGGTCGATGCCGGTGGTGATATTGCCCCATTGATCGCTGCCACCCATCTGCATTTCGCACCCGTGAAATTCGCACAGATGACGAAAATCGTTGGCTTGCAACAACATGTAGCTGAACTCGGTGTAGGACAGCCCATGTTCGTCGCTCAGTCGAGACTTGACGCTGTCTTTGGCCAGCATTTGATTGACCGTGATGTATTTGCCGACGTCACGCAGAAAATCAAGCACCGGTACGTCGCGAGTCCAGTCGGCGTTGTCAACGAGCGTCGCCTGCGTTGTGCCCTTGTCGAAGTCGAGCAGGCGTTCGAGTTGCGTCTTGATGTTTGCAACATTGGCCGCCAACGTGTCGGCATCCAGCAGGTTGCGCTCTTCACTGCGCCCCGACGGATCGCCGACCATGCCCGTCGCACCACCAGCCAGCACGATGGGCCGATGGCCGAGCATCTGCAGTCGACGCAGCGAGATTTGCCCGAGCAGATTGCCGGCGTGCAGCGAATCCGAGGTTGGATCAAAGCCGACGTATGCCGAGATCTGCGCGGTCGTGGTTCGCTCGGCGAGTGCCATGCGATCGGTGGAGTCGTGGATGAGCCCCCGCGCCGAGAACTCGTTGGCGACATCACCAAAATTCGCCATGGCTACAGAGTAGAGCGCATCAATCGGTTCAGATGGGAGCGAGTTGTTCGTCGCCACCCATCGCTGCACGCACCCAATCGGGTACCGGTACCGCGTTGGCTGCACCAGGCGTAGTCGAGACATAGACGATGGTGGTGTCAAACGACGGCTCGCCTGCAACATGGCCACGAATCAGCACGTCGAATGACGAAGTGCCCCACCGTGTCACTGTGCAATCAAGTGCGGCGACGTCGCCGAGACGCAATGGACGATGCCAGAGAATGTTCACACTCTTGAGCATGCAGTCGAACTCGGGCATTCGCTGACCAAGACGCGCCACGAACCAGCACATCACCGCATCGTCGCTGTACGCCAGATAATGGGCGTTGAACACGACCTGTTGCATGTCGCAGTCGCCGTAGCGAACCCGCACCTCGTGGCGAAACACGCCCGAATGCTAGGGGTCGAAGGCCTCGGGCGCCGTACCGCGCGCTCGCCTAGGGCAGTCGCGACTGCAGCAGGGCCATCACTCGATGCAGCTCGTCACGTTGGGCGGCTGCGGCGAGCGGGCCTGCCGCGCCGTGACTCGAGCGTCGCTGTACGGCGGCACCAGGTGCAAAAAGTTCGGCGGCGTCGGCGCCCAACGCACCATCGGCACGCACGAGGTCGACGAGTGGCGTGCCGCTCGAGAGTGAACGCGACACCAACTCGCCCACTTTGGCGTGCGCAGTGCGAAATGGTATCCCTCGCGCGACGAGCCATTCGGCGACATCCGTGGCGACGAGTGCTGGCGCGTCGGCAGCTCGTTGCATGGTGGCGGTGTGCAGGGTTGCAGCGGCAATCATTTCGGTCATGGCGCTCAACCCACGATTGACCTGGTCGAGTGAATCAAACAATGGCTCTTTGTCTTCTTGCAAATCACGGTTGTAGGCCAAGGGCAGGCCTTTCAAGGTGGCCAACACACCGGTGAGGTTGCCGATGATGCGACCGGCCTTGCCGCGTGCCAACTCGGCGATGTCGGCATTCTTTTTTTGCGGCAACATCGATGAACCTGTCGCGTGACGATCACTGAGCGTCGCAAAGCCGAATTCTTCGGAAGTCCACAACACCCACTCTTCGCCGAGTCGCGAGAGATGCACGCCAATCAAGGTGAGGGCGAATAATCCCTCGGCGACGAAGTCACGGTCGCTCACTGCATCGAGCGAGTTGGCGAACACATCGGCAAAACCAAGACGCTGTTGTGTATCGCGGGCATCGATGGGCAGCGATGTGCCGGCCAGTGCGCCGGCGCCGAGTGGCGAGACATCGAGACGCGTTCGGGCATCGAGCAGGCGAGCGATGTCGCGGGTCAGTGCCCAGGCGTGGGCCCGCAGGTGATGCGACAACAGCACGGGCTGGGCACGTTGCATGTGGGTGTAGCCGGGCAGGTAGGCATCGCCTGCCTCATCGGCACGGCGGTCGAGCACGTCGATGAGTGCGACCACGCGCCGAGCGGTGTCGGCCAACTCGCGTTTGGCAAACAGGCGCAACGCCGTAGCGACCTGGTCGTTGCGGCTGCGGCCCGTGTGCAGTTTTGCACCCGCTGCACCGGCAATCTCGGTGACTCGACGCTCGATTGCAGTGTGAATGTCTTCGTCGCTCGGCACGAACACGAACGTGTCGGCCGTGAACTCGGCCGTTACTTGTTGCAAGGCCGCGACAATCGCCTCGCTGTCGACGACGGGCAACACCCCGCATGCGCCGAGCATCTGGGCGTGGGCAATCGACCCAGCCAGGTCGTCGCGCCACAACCGAACATCAAAATCGATACTGGCGGTGTAGGCCATGAGTGAATCGGCGGGGGCCTCGCTGAAGCGGCCGTGCCAGAGATGTTTGTCGTTCATTTGGCCGCCTTGGCCAGCCCGGCCAACACGCGCAGGTCGTTGGCCAGTCGTTTGGCGCCATACTTTGCCTCGGCCACGCACAGCAACGTGTCGTCACCCGCGACGGTACCAATGATGCCCTTCAGTCGTGAGCGGTCGAGTGCCGAGCCAACGACATGTGCACAGCCTGGTGGCGTGCGGATGATCACCATTGGCTCGCTGAATTCGACTTCAGCGACCCACTCCGACAACACCCGGCGCAATTGGTCTTGTGGCGCAATGCGGTCGGGGGCAAAATCAGGAATCGCATAGGCCGTTTCACCCTTGCGCACACGCACCTTGACGGCACCGAGATCTTCCAGGTCGCGCGACACGGTCGCCTGTGTGGCTTCGATACCTTCGTCGTCGAGCAATTCAAGCAGCATCGGTTGATTCGTGACGGCATGTTCGGCGATGATGCGCGCGATGGTTTGTTGGCGTTGTACCTTGCTCGTCACTTGGTGTCACCTTTCGTGATGTCGTTGACTTCACACAGGAACGCGAGCAGCCCGCGGGCAGCATGCATGCGGTTGTGGGCTTGGCGTTCGACGCGGCTGGCAGGGCCGTCGATGACCTCGCCAGACACCTCCAGCCCACGGTGGGCGGGCAGACAATGCATGAAGATGGCATTGCGGTCGGCCACGGCCATCAGCGCTTCGTCCACTTGAAAACCGTCGAAGTCGTGCTTGCGACGTTCGGTTTCGGCTTCTTGACCCATACTGACGAACACGTCGGTGTGCACGGCGTGGGCGCCGACTGCCGCTTTTTTCGCCGAGATTTCCTGTTGCACGCTCGGTGCGCCGAGGGCGGTGACCCGCGCCAGTTCGTCGTCACTGGCGCCGTAACCGCTCGGGCAACCGAGGCGCACATGGGCGCCCTCGAGTGCACAAGCTTCGGCCAGCGAGCGCGCCACATTGTTGTAATCGCCGATCCACGCCACGGTCTTGCCCTTCAGCGAACCGAACTCTTCGCGCATCGTGAGCACATCGGCAAGGCTTTGCAATGGATGCGACTTGTCGCTCAACATGTTGATGATGGGCACCGCGTTGCTGGATGCCATTCGTTCGAGCACCGAGTGGTTGAACACCCGCGCAGCAATCATTGCGTGGTAACCAGCCATGATGCGCGTGATGTCTTCCACCGTTTCGCGCACATCGAACCCAACCTCTTCGCCGCGCGTGAAAATCGGGTGACCCCCGAGCTGTACGACGGCCATCTCCATCGACTGTCGTGTGCGGTTGGACGGCTTTTCAAAGATCAACGCGACGCCGTAATCAGCCAGCGGCCAGCCGAGTGATTCCTGGCGTTGGGTCGCCAATTCAAGCACGCGCGCCAATTCGTTGCGGCTCAAATCGACGGTGTCAAGAAAGTGCCTCATGCCAGAACCTCGGCGATGAGGCCCATCGCTTCGGTGATTTCGTCGTGGGTGACGGTGATCGGTGGTGCCAGTCGTAGCGCCGTGCCGGTCACCGCGTTGGTCACGAGGCCCCGTTCGAGCAGTGCCACTTGTTTGGCTTTGGCGTCGACGCCCGCGCCGAGTTCGACACCCAGCAGCAACCCACGACCGCGCACCGCCTTGACCGCGGGCATCTTGTGCAGGTGCGAGGTGATCAACTCCCCTTTTTCGCGGGCCAGTCGTGGGGCGTCGATCGAGCGCATGATGTCGACCACCGCGCACACCGCTGCAGTGGCGATTGCCGTACCGCTGTAGGTACTGCCATGGTCGCCAGGTACGAACACCTGTGCAACGTCGCGACGTGCCCACAACGCCCCGATTGGCATGCCGTTGCCCATTGCTTTGGCCAGCATCACCACATCGGGCTGCACGCCGGCATGTTGAAATGCAAACCAGTCGCCGGTGCGCGCAAAGCCGGTCTGCACCTCGTCGACCATCATCAATGCGCCCCGCTCGGTGCACAGCGCCCGCACTTGCGCCAGCCACTCGTTGGTTGCCGGAATCACACCACCCTCACCCTGCACACACTCCACCAGCACGCCAGCCACGGTGCCGTCAACCGCTGCATCGAGTGCGGCGATGTCGCCGAATGGCACGTGGATGAAACCTTCGGGCATCGGCTGGAACGGCTCGTGCTTGGCGGGTTGCCCGGTGGCTGCGAGGGCCGCCAGGGTGCGGCCGTGGAAACTGCCGAGCATGCTGACCACTTTGTAGCGGCCACGCCCCCCGAATTTGCGCGCCAATTTGATGCCTGCCTCGTTGGCTTCGGCACCGGAGTTGCAGAAGAACACTTGTCCACCACCGCCCAGTAGCTCATCGACCAGCACGGCGGCACGGGTGGCCACCGGATTGGAGAAGAAGTTGCTCACGTGCAACAAGGTGTGTGCTTGTTCGGCGATCGCATCGGCGATTTCGGGGTGCGAATGACCAAGCGACGTGACCGAGATGCCCGACAAGAAGTCGAGGTAGCGCTTGCCGTTGACGTCCCACAATTGCGTGCCTTCTCCGCGCACGAACATCACCTGCGGCACACCGAACACCGGCATGAATGGGCAGTAGTCGCGTGCCTGCGCGGTGACCGGTGGCGTCGAGATGAATGGATGCGCGGTCACGACACGACCTCGTCGGGCACGAACATCGTGCCCACACCCGTGTCGGTGAGCAGTTCGAGCAGCGCCACATGCGCCACTCGCCCATCCAGAATGTGCGCGGCACTCACGCCCCCCTGCACTGCGTGCAGGCAGCTTTCAACTTTCGGAATCATGCCACCGGTGATGACGCCATCGGTTTGCAGTGCGGCCGCTTGCGCGGTGGAGAGCGTGGAAATCACCGACTCGGCATCGTTGGGGTCACGCATCACACCGGCAATATCGGTAAGGAACAAGATCTTGGACGCTTTTAGCGACACGGCAAGTGCACTCGCAGCGGTATCAGCATTGATGTTGTACATCTGGCCACGCTCATCGGTGCCGATGGTGGCCACGACCGGCACTACTTCATCGTCCAACAGGCCCTGCACGGCTGCCGGATTGACCGCGGTGATGTCGCCGACGAACCCGAGTGCCACATCGCGTTGCACGCACTGAAAAAGCCCCATGTCTTGGCCCGAAACGCCGGCGGCATTCGCCCCAGCCTTGTTGATCATCGACACCAGCATCGGGTTGATCGTGCCGAGCAGCACCATGCCGACGATCTCGATCGTTTCGGCGTCGGTCACCCGTAGGCCGTCGTGGAACGTCGACTGTTTGCCGAGGCGGTCCATCATCGCCGAAATCTGCGGGCCACCGCCATGCACGACGACTGGTTTCATACCGACCGCCTGCAGCAGCGCGATGTCACGGGCGAAGACCTCCATCGCATCCTCGGTCGATTCAGCAAGTGCGTTGCCGCCGTATTTCACCACGATCACCTGACCGGCAAAACGTTGGAGGTGCGGGAGTGCCTCGCTCAACACGGCAGCACGGGTTTTTGGCGCGATCTTCACGGATACATCCCGACTGTGCTGAGCCCCGTGGTTTCCGGAATACCGAGCGCCACATTGGCTGCTTGCACGGCCCCACCCGAGGCACCCTTGGTGAGGTTGTCGATGGCGCAGATCGCCATCGCAATGCCGGTGCGTTCGTCGAAACGGGCGGTGATGTGTGCGGCATTCGACCCGAGAGTCGCCTTGGTGGATGGCGAGGCGGGTCGCACGACGACGAACGGCTCCTTGCGGTAGAACTTGGCGAGTACGGCGAGCAGTGACTGCGTCGTCGGTTTCGTGTTGCCGGCCGGGCGGGCGTAGCAGGTAGCCAAAATGCCACGATTCATCGGCGCGAGGTGCGGCGTGAAGAGCACCTGGGCACCTGTGACCTGCTCAATTTCTGGCGTGTGGCGGTGGTCGAGCAAGCCGTAGGCGGTGAAGTCTTCGTTGACCGTGTTGAAATGAGTGTTGGGCTTCGGCACCCGTCCGGCACCCGACACCCCCGACGCCGCATCAACGATGACACCTGATTTTTCGATGAGACCCGCCTGCACCAACGGCGTGAGCGCCAACGATGCAGCAGTCACATAGCAGCCGGGTGTGGCGATGAGTGATGCACCAACCAACTGATCGCGATACAGCTCGGGCAACCCGTAAACCGCACGCGACAACATCGTTGGTTGATCATGGGTGAAGCCATACCACGTCGGATACTGCGTCGCATCGCGCAGGCGGTAGGCAGCCGAGAGATCGACGACCAGTCGCACTTTGTCGACGAGTTGGGGCACGAGCTCGAGCGATGCCTCGTGTGGCAGACACAAAAACACCACGTCGCACTGCAACGCTTCTGCCGGGTCGAACTCGGCGAACACCAACGATGGATACGCCTTTGCCAAGGACGGATACAACGATGAAGCCAGCGTGCCGGCCTGCGAATCGCCCGTCGCATAGACCACGTCGAGCACGGGGTGCGCAGCCAGTAGTCGCAGCAATTCAGCACCGGCATAACCAGAAGCGCCAATCACGGCCGTGCGCAAAGTGCCGGAAAGTCCCACCTGAATAACGATACAGGTTCTTGCATAGTTATGCAGAGAGTCACAGATGAATATTTTGGGGTAGCGCTGTGTGTGGGGGTGGGCGTAATAGCCTCGGTGCGCAGTGGCGACCCAGCAACCCTTCCCCCTCGCTGCCTTTGCCGACGTGCTGGCTGCCAACGTTCGCCACGTCGACCACTTCCAAGATTCGGGTCTCTCCGGCTTTGCCCGCCAAGGGCTGGCCATCGTCACCTGCATGGACAGCCGAATCGACCCCTTGGCAGTGGTCGGCATGGGCCCCGGAGACGTGAAGATTTTGCGCAACGCAGGGGCTCGCGTTACCGACGACGTATTGCGCACCCTCGTCTTGGCCACCCATTTGCTCGGCGTTGAGCGTGTGCTGGTGATGCCGCACACCGATTGCCGAATGGCCAAAGGTGATGAAGGAGACATTCACCGCCTGATCGCCGAGCGCAGTGGTGTCGACACCACCTCGCTGCGTTTTGAAACCGTGCAGGATCAACACGCGCAACTGGTGCTCGATGTCGGTGCGATTCGCACCCACCGCTTGTTGCCGAAGTCGTTGGTGGTTGCCGGTGCAATTTACGATGTGCACTCTGGCGAGATGACGCCCGTCGACTGCTAGCCATGCCAAGCACGACTGGTCGCCTACTCGTTGCGACACCGCCGATGAACGACCCGAACTTTGAGCGTTCGGTCATCTTGATGCTCAACCACAACGACGAAGGTGCATTCGGTTTGGTGATCTCCCGCCCAACCGAGCTGGCTTCGTTCGGCGCCGACGTCGTGCTTGATGACTGGGTGGTACACACGTCGTCACCTTCGGTGTTTTTTGAAGGCGGCCCCGTGCAACAAAACTCAATCATCGGCCTCGCGCGCTTTGCTGACGGCATCGAACGCTCGTGGACGAGTTCTGTCGGCGATGGTTTGCACACCATCGACCTGAACAGTGACGCCACGAACGGTGCCGAATGTAGCGCGCTGCGCCTGTTCATCGGATACTCGGGTTGGGGCCCGCAACAACTTGACGAAGAAATCAGCGAACAGCACTGGTTCGTGCTCGATGCACAACCAGCCGACGCATTCGGCGATGCACCAGAGACCATGTGGCGGCGCGTGCTCGAACGTGAACCGGCCCATCGCGAATGGGTCCGCAACTTTCCAGACGATCCCAACTTGAATTGACGCCAGCCACGGGTATCTCAGTACCGTAGGCAGCGTGTCTATGCACCCGCTGATCGCCAGTCGCTATCGGCTCGACGACGAGGCGCTCATCACTTGGGCCCGCAACCAGATGCACACCGAGGGCGTGTGCGTGCTCGCCGATTTCGTTACCCCTGTCGGCATTGATCAGATGGTGCAAGAGTGCACACACTTGGCGCCGCTCGCCCACCGTTCGGCACCACGCCGCAACCCGTACCTGACTGCTTCATCAAATGTTTCATC
>JAEMQQ010000006.1:9637-28066 GCA_016463775.1 Ilumatobacteraceae bacterium
ACCGTTCGGCACCACGCCGCAACCCGTACCTGACTGCTTCATCAAATGTTTCATCTACTTCTGCAGCAGTGTTGTACGACTCGTTGGAGGTTCTGGCTTACGACCAACTGCCCACAGCGGGTGCGTTGCGCACTTTGTATGAATCGAGCGAGATGCTGCACTTCATTCGCAGGTGCCTTGGGCTTGCCGAACTCTTCCACTATGGCGACCCGTTTGGTGCGCTCAACGTGTCGATCATGCGCGACGGCGACATGCTCGACTGGCATTTTGATATGACCGACTTCGTCGTGTCCATCGCTTTGCAATCTGCCGAACACGGTGGGGATTTTGAAAATGCCCCGATGGTGCGCGCAGCCGGCGAAGAGGCGATCAGTGCCCTCTTGGCCGGTGATCACACGCGCGTGCGCATCGAACCGATGAAGGCCGGCACGCTCATGCTGTTCAACGGTCGCCAAAGTATGCACCGCGTGAGCCCCATCGTCGGTACGACGCCCCGCTATATGGCACTGCTGGCGTACGACACCAAAGCAGGCACCGACTCCACCGATGAATTGAAGCTGTCTCGGTACGGGCGCCTGCCCGAGCGGCGCGAAGCCTGAACGACGTGACCACCGCAATCGAGATCGGCGAGGGCTTCGCTGGTGATGGTGCGCACGCCGCCCATGTCAACAGCGTGTTGGGTGGCCGCGACGGGCCGATTGGCACGGCATTCGCCACGGCACTGGCCCAGCCGACACCAGGCCATGTGCCGTTCCTTGCAGTGTGGGCACCCAACGTGCCCGTGCAACCACCGACGCTGTTCGTCAACAAAGCGACGATCACCGACGACCGCCACGGGACGCTCACCTGGGGTGCGGCCCAAGCGGGGGTCGCCGCCGGCGTCACCCAACATGTCGCCGAACGGTTTTCGTCAGATGAGTTGGCGCAACTCGTGCTGATCGTTGCGGTGTGGGTGAACCCTGCGGCAACCGACGAGGACGCCGTCTTTGTCAACAATCGTGCAGCCACATTTGCTGCACTTGCCCAAGGGATGACCCCACCCTCGCAAGCCTCGGTACTCGTATCGGCGATTGCGGCGTTCCGTAATGGTGCCATGCCCAGCAACCCGTACTTCTCCCCCACGGCGAGCTGAATCAACTGCCCATTTGACATTCGCCAAAGCGTTCATCTACTTTGAGCAGAGCAGTAACTGCGAAGGGGGCAGGAATGGACAAGGCAATCATCGGCCTCCTGCAGCGCGTCGAGCCAACGATTACCGATGCGAAGGTGAACAACCTGCAACAAATCGCCGGTGGATTTTCTCGGGAGACATTCAGTTGTGACGTCTCTGCCACTCGCAACGGTGCCAAAGTCACCCTGCCACTCATCATTCGCCGGAACCCACCGGCCGTCGAGGCGATTCTCAATACGAGTCGGGCCGTCGAGCACGACCTCATCGAGGCGATCCGCACGAAGTCGACGGTGCCCGTCAGTCGAAGTTACGGATACGAACTTGATCCGTCACACTTCGGGGCCGAGACGATGGTGTTGGAACGGGCCTCGGGAAACAGCAAGACCTCTGACCTTTTCAACGGTGGGCCCGACGAGCACCAAACCGAAGATGTGATTCGGCACCTCTGCGAGGTGCTCGTCGAGTTGCACTCAGTGGACATCTCCATCGCCAACCCCCAAGGTGCGCTCGGCGATCCGCGTGGAGTCGGCATTCGCACAGGGAGCTGGGACGAATACATGGATACGACGTTCGAGTACTACCTGCGTGAATACCGCACCATCAACTGGGACCCGGCAATGATGGTGCTGCTCGACTCGTTCCTCACTCTGCGACGCCACAAACCTCGACCGATGAAACTGGTCGTCGTGCACGGGGATTTCAATCCGGCGAACTTCCTCTACGAAAACAGCCGGGTGTCAGCGCTCATCGACTGGGAAAACAGTCGCATCGGCGACCCGCGCGAAGATCTCGGATGGATGGTGTTGATGGACATTCTGAGCAACACCACCGTGATGTCGTACCCGAAAAAAGAGGGCGGTTTCCTGGCCTACTACAACAAATTGACGGGGGGCGATATCACCCCAGTGGAGCTGGGTTACTTCACCCTCTTCGGCACCGCAAACATCGCCGTGCCGGTGCACCAGTCGGTGGCCAGACGGGTGCGCAAAGAACACATGCTGCTGATGCCGTTTTATCTCACCCAATCCAGCCTGCCCGCCCTGCCCGCCATGGCCCAACTGATGGGTTACACGGCATGAATACCGCACCAACGCTCGACGATCTGCTGGAGGGTCTCATCGTCGCTCTGAGTAGTGAGGTCATGCCGTTCCTCAACAATCCGAAGGCAATGGCGACCACCGCAATGATGCAGTCGCTTCTGCAACAGGTGCGCCAGGTTCTGCCCATCTTTGATCGGTTGATTGCCGAGGAACACAACCAAATGACTCGCACACTGTGCGATGTAGCCGCTGCCCTCGACGGTGTGAACGGTGCAGAAGCAGACCGCATTCGGGCGCGCGCCGAGACACTCGGCGCGCAGGCCGATGTTCCGGTACCAGTCGACCAAACGCCGGTACGTGCCGTGCACTCGGCGCTCGGGTTCGCACTGCAGGACACCATCGAGGATCTCGACGCACTGCAACGGGCAGGCCACACCCAGGCTGATGAAGCCCTCACACGGCTACGTCAGTTCCTGCTGCCTACGATCGTGAACCATGTTGCTGCGATCTCGGTTGGTGGCGGCATGGTCGGTCGCGGCTGATTCTTACGCGTGGCTAAATAGCCTGTCGAAGTGACCACCAGTCGTCTGGCGAAAGCCCATGGCAATTTCGCCGACCGCAACCCAGAGAGTCGCAGGCATTACGAAGCGGCACGTGCCCATCTTCCGGGTGGACACACGCGCACGGTGCTCACCCATGCACCATTTCCACTGGTGTTCGCCTCGGGGCAAGGCTCGTTCTTGCACGACGTCGACGGACACACCTATATCGACATGCTCGGCGACTACACCGCAGGTTTGCTCGGCCACAGCGAACATCGCGTCATTGATGCGGTGACCACCGCATTGAAGACCAACACCAGTGTCGGTGGCATTCATCCTGCTGAGGCGCGCCTTGCAAAATTGATGTGCGAGCGTTTCGCGCTCGACCGGGTGCGCTTCACCAACTCGGGGTCGGAAGCCAATTTGATGGCCATCACCACGGCAACCCAGGCCACCGAACGCAACAAGATCATGGTGTTTCATGGTGGCTACCACGGTGGGCTGTTGTATTTCGCCAGTGGCGCCGCACCGTGGAATGCACCGTACGACTTCGTGATTGCGCCATACAACGATGCACCAGGCACGTCGGCACTCATTGCCGAACATGCCGGTGCGTTGGCAGCCGTCGTGATGGAACCGATGCTGGGTTCCGGGGGTTGCGTGCCGGCTGACGCCGAGTTCGTTCAGCAGGTCTTTGCCGACGCCCGAGGCGCCGGCGCAGTCACCATCGCCGACGAGGTGATGACATCCCGCCATGGCGCCCGGGGCATGTTTGCGCTGCTCGGCGTGCAACCCGACATTGCCACGTACGGAAAGTACCTCGGTGGCGGGTTTTCGTTTGGTGCCTTCGGGGGTCGGGCTGAATTACTCGATCAGTTCGACACCAGCCCCGAAACCCACCGTTCAAAAGTGGTTGCCCACGCGGGAACTTTCAACAACAACATGTCGTCGATGACCGCCGGCTGCGTCGTGCTCAGTGATGTCTACACATCCGAGGTGGCCATCGCCCACACCGCACGCGGTGATGACTTTCGTGAGTCGGTCGCCGCGGTGCTGGCCCAATCCGGTTTGCCGGTTTCGGTCAGTGGCTTTGGCTCGATGATGTCGCTGCACGCACTGGCCAGCCCGCCCCGCACCGCCGTCGACGTGGCGTTGCGCGACAACGAACTGCAAGAGCTGCTGTTCTTCGGCCTGCTCGAACGGGGCGTCTACACCGCGGCACGCGGCATGATGAACCTCAGTTTGCCGCTCGGCGACGACCAGCTCAGCGCTGTGCTCGATGCACTGACCGACACACTGATGCGGGTTAAAGATTGATTCAGGCCCGCGGAGGGTCGACTGCGATACGCACACGGTCTTTGGGCCGTGATGTTGCAGCCAGGGCTTCACTCAACGCATCCCATGAATCTGCCCGTACCAACACGCGATCGTCGCTCGTCGCCACCTGCACGAGGAGCGATGCTGCAAGTTGCTGGGCGACACTCGCCGCCCCCGCACCACTGATTTCTGCCAGCGCACCGAATGGTGGCAGACGAAGCCGTTGGCGGCGGTCAGTTTCTGCAGCGACGTGTGCACCGAGGTTGGCGGACACCAAACCAACGAGCACCTCGTGTTGTGGCACCGAGGTTTGCATCACTATCTCGCCACCACCGCCGGCACCGGCCACGAGTCGCGCGCCATGGGCGATGATGTCGAGTGCCTGCTCGCTCGCACGAAACCGCGGGGCGAGTAGTTCAGAGTCGATGTCCAAAAACACCACGACATCGGCACGATCGATGCGATGCAACACCGCCTCGGTGCCGACGAATACGGATGTGCGCGCGTCAACCGAGGGGGTGGTCGGCTTGATCTCCTGCACTGATCGCCCAGCGGCGGCTTCGAGTTCGTCGCGCAAACGGGAGATGCCGATGCGGATCGAACGTATCTTCTGCGACCCGCACGACGAGCACACCACCGGCTGTGTGGCGCTGCAGCGTGGACAACACAGTTGATGTTCATCGGGCTGCTGCAACGCAGCCCCACAGGTCTCGCAACGAGCGACGGTACGACAGGCGTCGCAGGCCACTGCCCGGGCACGACCCTTCACATTCAGCACGCACACCACTCGTTTGTCGTGATCACGCAGCAACTCGATGAGTTCACTCGTCACCAGCGACGATGCCCAGCGGTCATCGATGTTGCGGTCGATTACCCGTACTGCCGGCCATGCACGGGCATCGGACGCCAACATGATGTTGTCACCAGCCCAGTGACGCGCACTGACCGTCGGCACGGGTGAAACCAGGACGCACGGGATGCCCGCTCGGCGCGCCCGCTCGATTGCCACATCTCGGGCATGCCAGGTCGGTGCGCGCTGTTCTTGCAGTGTGTCGTCGTGTTCGTCGATGACGACGATGCTGGCAAGTTGCGGAACGCTGGCCCAGGTCGTTGAACGCGCACCGATCACCACATCGACCCCCGATGCTGCCGTCACCCACTCGTCGGGATACAGCGCCGTGCTCAACCCGAGTCGGCGACACTCTGCTGCAAGTCGTCGGGCGCGCACCACGGTGGGCACCACCACGAGGGTGGGCCCGCACGCGACTGCTGCAGAGAGCACCGTCATATGGGTCGAGGCTGGGCCACACTGCACCACACCACCCGCCGTTGTGAACAACGCGGCGACTGCTACATCCACGGGCGGTGGCACGGCACGTGCCGAATACCGTGGTGCCAGCAAACGCGGTACGCGCTTTTCAGGCGATGCCGAAACGAAGAACGGTCGGCGACGTGAGGCCCAGCGAACGGCCGCCCACTCGACCAGCGCTACGACGTCAGGTGCGGGCCCGATCGAAGTGACTTTGGCGATCGGCAACAAACGTGCGACATCGACATCGCTTTGGTCGGCATCCAATACCGCCATCACCCAACCGGGCACCTCGCGACGATGCAGCGGCACACGCACCCGTGACCCGACGACGATGTCAGCACGCAGTGCGTCTGGAATCAGGTAGTCGAACGGTTTGTCGACGCCCGTGACATCGACGACAACACGGGCCAGTGGCGTCACAACACCTACGAGAGTAGGCAGTCGGTGCGGTATCGAACGATAGGTGGGAACGAAGTGGCGCTAAATCTTGGCGGCTTTTTTGAAGGCGCCAAGTCTCGACAACTGCTCCCAGGTGAAATCTGGATCACTGCGACCGAAGTGCCCGTAAGCCGCCGTCTTGCGGTAAATCGGACGCTTTAAGTCGAGATCGCGCACGATTGCCGCCGGTCGTAGGTCGAAGGTGTCGCGGACCGCTTGTTCAATCTGTGATTCGTCGATCGTGTTCGTGCCGAACGTTTCAACGAGGATGCTGATCGGCTGCGCCATACCGATGGCGTAGGCCACCTGCACCTCGCAACGACGGGCCGCGCCTGCGGCCACGACATGCTTGGCCACCCAACGCGCCGCGTAGGCAGCCGAACGATCAACCTTGGACGGGTCCTTGCCACTGAATGCCCCACCACCGTGACGACCCATACCACCGTAGGTATCAACGATGATCTTGCGACCGGTGAGACCGGTGTCGGCGTGTGGACCACCCTTGACGAACTCACCAGTTGGGTTGATGTACACCGCGTAGTCGTCTTTGGCGAACTTGGCCGGAACGATCGGCCGAATGACTTGCTCGATGAGATCGGGGCGAATGACCGTGTCACGCGAGATGCCGTCAGCGTGTTGCGTGCTGATCAGCACGGTGCGCAGACGCACGGGCACCCCGGCTTCGTAATCGAAGGTCACCTGCGTCTTGCCGTCAGGACGAAGGTATGGAATCGCCCCCGACTTGCGCACCTCGGTGAGTTGTTCAGCCAGACGATGGGCGAGGAAGATCGGCAGTGGCATCAGTTCGGCAGTTTCGTCGCAGGCGTAGCCGAACATCATTCCTTGGTCACCCGCACCCTGCAGGTTCAGTCGGTCTTCGCCACTTTTGCCGCCGCGCGTTTCTTCGCTCGTGTCAACACCCATCGCGATATCGCTTGATTGTTCGTCGATGCTGATGATGACACCACAGGTGTTTCCGTCAAAACCATAGGCGGCATTGTCGTAACCAATTTCTTTGATGACACTGCGTGCCAGCTTCGGAATGTCGACGTAGGCCGACGTGGTGATTTCGCCGGCAACGACGCACAACCCGGTGGTGAGCAACGTTTCGCAGGCCACCCGACCGTGCGGGTCTTCGGCAAGGATGGCATCAAGGACCGAGTCGCTGATCTGGTCGGCCATCTTGTCGGGATGACCCTCGGTAACGCTTTCCGAGGTGAACGTGTAGTTGCGAGCCACGGTTACTGTCTACTCGGGTTGGGCTTCGGCGTCCTGCGCGGCAGCAAGTGCATTGGCTTCGTCTTCTTCACGCTGCGATTCGGCAATCTCGGCACGAATCTCGTCGAGAGTCTTGGCCACGAAGCGAATCCTGTCTGCGGCGATTTCTTCGAAAGCCACCGAAAGGTGCTTGGTGCTCACCGACTCGACCGTTGGGCCAACGACGCTGCCGGTTTGGAGGTTGCCGAAATATTCGGTGATTTCCCTGGCGCGCTTGGCGGCCAACGTGACGAGGCTGAACTTTGACTTGGTGCGAGCCATCAGGTTTTCAATCGCCGGGGACATCATTGAACTCTCGGGCTTGTCGGACACAGGGCTCCTTGGGGCGTTGCTGAACAGAACCTAAACGGGGGCGTCTAGGACTCCTTGATGCTAGCGGCGCGACGGGCCTGTGCGATGACTTCCAGCATGTCGACGATCGTGTGGTCGAGCGTCTGGTTGATGATGACATGATCGGCCAAAGCCAGACCGACCGGCTCTTCTTCTTCGGCTTTGCGAAGTCGTTCGTCAACCTTGCGCTCGTCATCGCCACGCACGTGGAGCCGTTGGCGTTGCTCTTCGCGGGACGGGGGCAGGATGAAGATGAGCACGGCATTGGAGTTCTGCTGTTTCACCTGACTTGCACCGTCAACTTCGATTTCCAGCACGATGTCTTTGTTGGCTGGTGGCGCGGGCTGTGGTGTGCCGTAGTAGTTGCCGAGGAAGTTGGTCCACTCCAAAAAACCACCGGCGTCGATATGTGCCTCGAATTCGGCGCGGGTGACGAATTGGTACGCATCTGCTATTTCGCCTGGGCGCCGCTCGCGGGTCGTCCACGAACGGCTGAGCCATAGTTCTGGGTCGCGCTTCACCAGCTCGCCGACGAGGGTGCTTTTACCGACCCCACCCGGGCCTGAAACCACGAAGATGAGACCACTCATCGCAGCGCCTCGACGAGGGCGCCGCGCAGCCCGACAGGAACCTCGCCAACACGGGTGCGTTCATCGAGTTGATGATCGGCAAGCACCCGCCGGGCACGCACTTTGCCGATGTTCGGCAGCGCCTCGGCAATTTTCACCAAGTAGATGAATCGACACACCATCGCATCGGGCACATCGGTAGCAAGCCGTGGGTCACCGGCACGCTCAAAGACGTCCGTTAGTGAGGTAGTCGCCCGAAGGACCGACTCAATGAGCAGTTCGAGTGCCTGACGGCGCTGCGTGACCCGCGCGAGCACTTCGTCGCTGCGTTGATTTATCGCTGGCGTGACTGCCATAACGGAAGGCTAGTGCGCACTTCCCACGATCTCGTCCCACGACCCGACTCCCCTACGACGTGCCCAGCGAACCATGTCGCGTTGAATTTTCTTGACAGCCCGCGGGTCGGCGAATGTTGCGGTGCCGACTTGCACGGCGTTGGCACCGGCCATCATCAACTCGAGTGCATCGTGCACATGCGACACACCACCCGCGCCGATGATCGGCACGTCGCGGTGTGCTGCACGCACGTCGAACACACTGCGCACCGCGACTGCATGCATGGCGGCACCGCTGAGCCCGCCACCGCCATTGCCGAGCGCGGGGCGACGCGACTCGGTATCGATCGCCATCCCGAGCACCGTGTTGACCAACACGACAGCATCGGCACCTGCTGCGACCACGACACCAGCGATCTCGGTGAGGCGGTCGGTGTTGGGGCTCAGCTTGGCCCACACCGGCAGGCTCGACGGCAACGCTTGACGCACGGCAGCCACCACCCGCGATGACTGCGCCGCGTCGTGGGCGAACATGCTGCGGGCATGGTCGAGGTTCGGACACGACAAATTCACTTCGACTGCCGTCAACTCGTCGGCGACAGCCGCAAGTTCCCGTGCTGCTGATGCGTACTCACTTTCGCGAAAGCCCCAGATGCTGGCCACGACGCGGGCACCACGCGCACGCAGGCGCGGCAAATCGTGTTGCAGCCAATGTGCAGTGCCGCGACCCTGCAAGCCAACGGCATTGAGCATGCCGTTGTCAACTGCATGCAGACGTGGAGCAGGGTTGCCCTGCCACTCGAACGACGCCATCGACTTCACGACCACCGCACCGATTGCCGACAGGTCAACGTACGCGGCAAGTTCGTCGGAGTGACCAGCGGTACCCGACGCGGTGAGCACCGGGCTCGGCAAGACGAGCGACCCCACCTGCGTGGCGGGGATGGCGAGTGCGTCGGTCATCGGGTCACAACGACAGTCCGTGGTATTCCTGCAGCGAACGAATCGTGAGTGGTTCGCTTCGTCGCTCACGCATTCCCTGCACTGCGGCACGCGCGGCGCGCACCGTGGAAAGCAGCGACACACCCTTGACATTGGCTGCCTTGCGAATCGCCTCACCGTCACGATGGGTGCCACTGGCCTGTGGTGTGTTGATGACGAATGCAATCTCGCCGTCTTCGATGAGGCCGACGGCATCACCGAGCTGGTCTTGGCCCCGTTGCGACACCTTGCCGACGACGCGTTCCACCGGCACCCCGGCTGCGGTGAGCACGCTCGCGGTGCCCGCGGTGGCAACGATCGTGCAACCCACCTCGATGAGTGCCTGCCCGATCTCGACCGCCACCGATTTGTCACGGTCGTTGAGCGACACGAACACCCGACCCTGTGCCGGCAGTTCGGTGCCGGCTGCCGACTGCGCCTTGATGAAGGCGCGACCAAACGTCGTATCGATACCCATCACCTCACCGGTCGAGCGCATTTCTGGGCCGAGCGTGGTGTCGACCTCGGGAAAGCGATTGAACGGCAAGACTGCTTCTTTCACACTCACATGTCCGGTGGCGGGCGGGCGCAACAGACCTTCGATCCGCAGTTCGGCGAGCGTCGCGCCAAGCATGACGCGACTGGCCACCATTGCCAACGGCACACCCGTTGCTTTTGCCACGAACGGCACGGTGCGACTCGCCCGCGGGTTTGCCTCAATCACGTAGACGACACCGTCGGCGACCGCGAACTGCACGTTGATGAGCCCCCGCACGTCGAGTGCCGTGGCGATTTTATGCACATGATGTTCGATCGTCGAGAGTGCCGCGGTCGACAGTGTCTGTGGCGGCAGCGCACACGCCGAGTCACCTGAGTGGATGCCGGCTTCCTCGACGTGTTCCATGATGCCGCCGATTAGCACCTCGCCGGTGTGGTCGCGAATCGCATCGACGTCAACTTCGGTGGCATCCTGCAAAAAGCGGTCGATCAAAACGGGTCGCGTCGCTGACAGGCCGCCTTCGCGCCCCAACGAACCAAAACGTGCCAACTCCGCCATTGCCTCGGTGAGTTGCGCATCATCATGCACGATGCGCATCGCCCGACCACCAAGCACGTAACTCGGACGCACGAGCACCGGATATCCAGTCGTCGCCGTCACTGCTCGGGCACCAGCCAGGTCGATGGCGGTGGCGCCCGGCGGTTGGGCGATGCCCAGTTGATTGCACAACACGTTCCACTGCTCACGATCTTCGGCGATGTCGATCGAGGCCGGTGACGTTCCGGCGATGAGTTCGGCTGGCAGCGAACCCGCCAATTTGAGCGGTGTCTGGCCACCGAGCGACACGATCAACTTCGGTGGCTTGCCGGCGGCCTTGGTTTCCGCAGCAATGACGTTGAGCACATCTTCAGTGGTGAGCGGTTCGAAATACAAACGGTCGGACGTGTCGTAGTCGGTCGACACCGTTTCGGGGTTGCAGTTGAGCATGACCGTTTCGTAACCGGCGGCACGCAGGGCAAAACTTGCATGCACACAGCAATAGTCGAATTCGATGCCCTGCCCGATACGGTTCGGGCCGCTACCGAGGATGATGACGCGGTCTTTCGTCGACGCGCGAACCTCCGACTCGTCTTCATACGTGGAATAGAAGTACGGCGTTTCGGCGGCGAACTCGGCACTGCAGGTGTCGACCGACTTGTAGGTCGGCAACACGCCTGCTGCTTCTCGTGCACTGCGCACGGTGGCTTCGTCGGCTGACCAGAGCCAGGCCAGTTGGGCATCACTGAAACCCAGTTGTTTGGCTCGTCGCCACGCTCCGCGATCGAGCGACTGCGGTGTGGCGGCCTGCAGCACCGTGCGCTCTTCGTAGATGGCCAGCATCTGATCGAGGAACCACACGTCGATACCCGTCGCGGCCTGAATCACCAGGAGATCGATTCCACGGCGTATGCACTCACCCACCTGAAAAATGCGGTCCGGCGTCGGGCGTTCGATGGCTGCCAACAGTGCTGCGTCGTCGAGCAACCCAAAAGTTTCCTCGGCTGCATCACAGTTGAGCCCGGCCCGCCCGATTTCTAGCGAGCGCAGCGCCTTCTGCAGACTCTCAGGAAACGTGCGGCCGATGGCCATCGACTCGCCAACGCTGCGCATCTGGGTGCCGAGCGTGTCACTGGCCCCGGGGAATTTTTCGAACGCCCACCGTGGCACCTTGGTGACCACGTAGTCGATGGTTGGTTCGAAACTGGCCGGGGTTTTCTTCGTGATGTCGTTCGGAATCTCGTCCAGCGTGTAGCCGACGGCCAACTTTGCGGCGATCTTGGCGATTGGAAAACCGGTTGCCTTGGAAGCCAAGGCTGATGACCGCGACACGCGGGGGTTCATCTCGATGACCACCTGCTCCCCCGTCTTGGGGTTCACGGCGAACTGCACGTTGGAGCCACCGGTCTCCACACCCACACGCCGAATGCAGGCGAATGCGGCATTGCGCATCTCTTGATACTCAACATCTGAAAGCGTCATCGCCGGCGCCACGGTGATCGAGTCGCCGGTGTGGACGCCCATCGCATCGATGTTCTCGATCGAGCAGATGATGACACAGTTGTCGGCCCGGTCACGCATCACCTCAAGTTCGTATTCTTTCCAACCTTTGATCGATGTCTCGATCAGCACCTCGTTGATCGGGCTCGCCGCCAGACCCGCCATGACGATCTGCTTGAACTCTTGTGGAGTCGTGGCGATTCCCGTGCCGCGGCCCCCGAGGATGTAGGCCGGGCGAATGATCACCGGCAGTGCGATTCTTTTCAGCACCGCCTCGGCGTCTTTCAGCGTGTGCGCCACGCCGCTGTCGGGCACCTTGAGACCGATCTCGAGCATTGCTTGTTTGAATTTGCCGCGGTCTTCGGCGGTGGCGATCGCCTCAGCGTTTGCACCGATCAACTCGGGTGTGCCCGGCACCCCGGCCAAGCCGCGTGCAAAGAGCTCCATCGCCAGATTGAGCGCGGTTTGCCCACCGAGTGTCGGCAACACCGCATCGGGTCGCTCACGCTCGATGATTGCCGCCAATACGTCTACGGTGAGCGGCTCGATGTAGGTACGGTCGGCAAAATCGGGGTCGGTCATGATCGTCGCGGGGTTCGAGTTGGCCAGAATCACGCGGTAGCCCTCGTCGCGCAACACGCGGCACGCCTGGGTGCCCGAATAGTCGAACTCGCAGGCCTGTCCGATGACGATCGGCCCCGAGCCGATCACGAGGATGCTACGCAGATCGTTACGGCGTGGCACTACGGGTTGCCTGCCCGCATGAGATCGGCGAAGCGCCCGAAGAGATACCGCGAGTCGTGCGGCCCCGGCCCTGCTTCGGGGTGATACTGCACGCTGAAAGCGCGGGCACCGCGCACGACCATGCCCTCGTTGGTGCCGTCGTTGAGGTTCACGTGGGTGACATCGACTTTGTCGGCCAACGAATCGGGGTCGAGACAGAAATTGTGGTTCTGACTCGTGATTTCCACCCGACCAGTCACCACGTCGCGCACCGGATGATTCGCACCATGGTGTCCGAACGGCAATTTGAACGTACGGCCACCAAGCGCGAGCCCGAGCAATTGATGACCGAGACAAATACCAAAGATCGGCACATCAGCGGAGAGTAACGCCCGAATATTGGCCGGCGCATCGAGCACCATTGCGGGGTCTCCCGGCCCATTGGAGAGAAACACACCATCAGGTCGCCGGGCAATCACCTCGGCGGCGGGCGTGCGAGCAGGCACCACGTGCACATCGGCGATCTCGCCCAGACAACGCAGGATCATACGTTTGATGCCGTAGTCGTAGGCGACCACCGAGAATGGTGTTGTTCCGTGCGTCATCGTGTTCTTTACGTCGTACGGCGACACGGTGGAAACCTGTGCGACGAGGTTGCGACCAGCCGTGCCTTTTTCTTTTGCCAGTGCAGCCCGCAGCGTGGCTTCGTCGGCGGTGCCGAACACCCCGAGCAACGAACCGGTTTCGCGCAGCAACCGGGTGAGACGTCGCGTATCGATACCCGCGATACCGCCCACTGCGCGGGCCCGCAGAAATACGTTGAGTGGTTCTTCACTGCGCCAGTTGCTGCGTCGACGCGCCATCTGACGCATGATCACACCGCGGGCAAAGATCTTGGCTGATTCATTGTCGTGGGCCGACGTGCCGTAGTTGCCGATATGCGGTGTCGTGAAGGTGATGATCTGCCCCGCGTAACTCGGGTCGGTGAGCACTTCTTGGTATCCGCTCAAACCGGTATGGAACACCACTTCGCCCGACGACACGGGCACGTCGGCACCGATTGCCTCGCCTTCGAACAGGCTGCCATCGGCAAGGACCAGGAGTGCGGCTCGTGGTGTCGTCATCGCTGTGCTGCACCATCGAGCACGGTGAACGTGCCGTTGAACATGGTGTGGCGCACCTTGCCGCGCAGGGTCATGCCGACGTACGGAGTGTTGCGGCTCTTGCTGGCCAGCGAATCAGGTGCCACCTGCCAGGCAACGGTCGGATCGAAGACCACGAGGTTGGCCGGTGCACCGGTGTCGATGTCACGGCCGTGGCGGTCGGCGATGCCGGCGATGCGCGCCGGATTGATCGACATGACGCGCACCAGATGCGTGAGATCCACCTGCAGCACGCCGAGCGCCACGCCGAGCGCAGTTTCAAGGCCCAGCATGCCGAACGGTGCCTGATCAAGGGACAACTCTTTGTCACGACGTGGATGTGGTGCGTGATCGGTGGCAATCGCGTCGATCGTGCCATCGATGACACCGGCGCGCAAGGCGGCGATGTCGGCTGGCGAGCGCAACGGCGGGTTCACCTTGTACACCGTGTCGAACGTGGCGAGGCGCGTCTCATCGAGCGCGAGATGATGTGGTGTCACCTCGGCGGTGATGGGCAACCCGTCACGCTTGGCGGCCCGCACCAGCTCGACGCTGCGGGCAGTCGACAAATGCAGGAAATGCACCCGGGCGCCGGTGAGCCGGGCCAACTCAATGTCGCGAAACACCATGAGCTCTTCGGCAATCGATGGCCAGCCCGGTAGCCCGAGCGAGGTGCAGCATTGACATTCGTTCATGACCGCACCTTTCGTCAGTGTGGCCACCTCGCAGTGTTGAGCGAGCGTGATGCCGAGACCTGTGCCGTATTCCATCGCGCGACGCATGAGCAGTTCGTCCTGCACACCGTTGCCGTCATCGGTGAAGATGCGCACCCCCGCAGAAGCGAGTTCGGCCAGCGGGGCCAATGCCTCACCGTTTCGTCCGAGCGTGATGCATCCACTCGGCACCACGTCGACAAGCCCCGCGCGTTTGCCCTGCTCACGCACGAAGTTGATCACTGCAACGCTGTCGTGCGGCGGATCGGTGTTCGGCATGGCAACGAGCGCGGTGTAGCCACCCATAGCGCCGGCCCGACTGCCTGTTTCGATCGTCTCTGCTTCTTCCTTGCCCGGTTCACGCAGATGGGCATGCAAATCGACGAAGCCCGGCGCCACCACGCAATCGGTGGCATCGATGACCCGACCACCGGCGAGTTGTTCGCCCACCTCGACGACCACACCATCGTCGACCGCCACATCGGCACGACGTTCACCGCGTGAGTCGACGATGCGACCACCCCGCAACACGACTCGCCCGGTCGGTGTCATGTGGTCACCTGCTGCAAATTGGCCGCCGACGACTCGCCGGCGAGCAGGTCAAAGAGCACCGCCATCCGCACCGCTACACCGTTCGACACCTGTTGATGAATCAACGAATTCGGCAACGACGACGGGTCAACGAGCATTTCCACACCACGATTCATCGGGCCCGGGTGCATGACCACGGCACGTGTCGGCAACTTGGCGACCCGTTTGGCATCAAGCCCGAACAACTCGGCGTACTCGCGCAGGTTCGGCACATGACCCTGCGTCATGCGCTCGCTCTGCAACCGCAACATGTACAAAATATCGGTCCGCGCCAACACGTCGTCAAGACGATGCGACACCTCCACAGGCCAGTGCGCAACATCGGGCGGCAGCAGCGTCGGCGGTGCCACGAGCACCACCTTGGCTCCGAGCATGCTGAACGCGCTGATGTTGCTGCGCGCCACACGACTGTGCTTGATGTCGCCGACGATCGTGAGGGTCAGCCCGTCGAAACGTTCGACACCGAGGGCTTCGCGCACCGTGAAGCAGTCCACGAGTGCCTGGGTCGGATGTTGGTGCCAACCATCGCCGGCATTCACCACCGAGGCCGTGGTCCACTCGCTGATCTGCCAGGGGGTGCCCGTCGATTTGTGACGAACCACGAAGGCGTCGACACCCATGTCGGTGATGGTTTCGACGGTGTCGCGCAGACTCTCACCCTTGTTTACGCTCGACGTCGAGACGCTGAACGTCATCGTGTCGGCCGACAGGCGCTTGGCGGCTGTTTCAAATGACAGACGCGTCCGAGTCGAGTCTTCGAAGAACAGGCTCACTACGGTGCGCCCACGCAATGCCGGCACCTTGGGAATCGGGCGACGATTCACCTCGACCATGTGTTGGGTGAGATTCAGGAGTCGCACCAAACCATCGTGGCCCAGTTCATCGATACTGCGGAGGTGCTTCATGACGCCACCTGATTGGTGATGACGACACCGGCCTCGGTTGCGCGCACGTCGTCGTCGATGTGTGTCGGCAGGTTCTTGCCGACATAGTCGGGGCGAATCGGCAATTCACGATGCCCGCGATCGACGAGCACTGCAAGTTGCACGGCGCGCGGGCGTCCGTAGGCGTTGATGCCTTCGAGTGCTGCGCGCACCGTGCGCCCGGTGAACAGCACGTCGTCGACGAGCACCACCGTGCTGCCATCGACGGCAAAGCTGATGCGACTGATCGCGCCAGGCACCACGGGACGCAAGCCGATGTCGTCGCGATGCATGCTTACATCGATGTAGCCGACCGGCACACCAGCCTGCGGCTCGATCTGATTGATCGCTGTACCGATCGCATCGGCAAGCCAGGCACCGCCACGTTGCAGACCGACGATCACCAATTTTTCAGCACCCTGTTGGCGCTCGAGAATTTCGTGGGAAATGCGGGTGATAGCGCGCCTGACGTCGTCGGCCGACATCACAATGTTGCTCACATCAGTCTCCTGTCCGTTCGAGCCTCACGGGACTCGTTTTACGGTCTCGCGTATCATAACCGCTTGTACACCGTCCACCAATCATTGCCGAAGATGACGGCGTAGTAACTTCGTTCGCGCTGCCAGTCGACCTCGACCTCGCCGCTCAATTCGCGCGGGAGAATCACGTATTGCACCGTGTCGGCGAATGCCAATCGATCACCCTTGGCGAACACATCGGGCCCGTACAAGACCCGGCGAAACGGCGTCGGAAACACATACACCTGTTCGCGTCGCGCCATGTGGGCCGTCAGCGTGTGGAATGCGGCAACGACGGCATCGTTCGGGATCTCGTCCATCGCCTCGTGCGCAGCCGCTACCGAAGGGTGAGACTGCGACCAAGTGGCCATCTGCGTGCGCATGAACGGCAACGGTGACCAGACCCATGCACAACCGAGGCTGCCCACCAAAACGAGTGCTGCCAACCAAACGCGGGCGTGCTCGGCCACCCGCGAGATTGCGTACATTGCACCGATCACGACGATCGGCACGAACTGCACGGCGTAGTGGTACTCAATTTGATTTTGATACCAGAAGGTGCTGACCAAATTTGACAACAGCGGCAGCGTGCCCAACAGCGCAATCTCGGGTCGTAGCAGCGCAATGAACGCAACCGGTGCGAGCAGCTGCAGCACGTACAACGGCCGCTCCCCGGCGATGAGGTGGCGAATCAACTTGTCGGGTCGCGTGAACGTGGTGCGCACGAGCCCCCCAAAACCACCGAACGGCAGCCGCCACTCGTTGCGATACGGCACACCGACGATGCCCCGCATCATCGCAAACAACATGATGATTGCAAACCACAGGGAACCGAAGAGGGTGATCACACCGATGCGTCGATCACGACGCAGGGCGACCCACAGACCGAGCGCCATGACGAACAATGCGGTGTCTTCCTTGACCAAAAGTACGAGGACGACCGCCGCCGTGTACTGCACCCATCGCTGGCTGAGTGCGCCATAGATCGCCCAGCCGATGAGTGGTGCAAGCACGGCGTCCGGATGGAAATTTTCCCGCCCGGTGTAGGTGAGTGCCGGGTGCGCCAGATATGCAACCACCGCGACACACGCCAGCGGGGGTGAATCGAGCAACCGCCGGGCAACCTTCCAGATCGGCAAGGCACCAACGCCCAACGCCATTGCCTGCACGACGAACAGCAGGCCCGTGGAGTCGATGAACCAATACAGCGGTACGAGCGGCAACAAGATGAACGAGGTGTGGTCACCAAAGAGGTTGCGACCCATCAACGTGACGAATGGTGCCTTGCCCTGCGACAGCAGCCACACGCCTTGGTCGTACAACCCGAAGTCGTACGCCGAAGTGCCGAGCCCGAAGTGATCGCGAGTCGTGCGCACAGCCAGCCAGACGGTGTACGTCAGGCCAAGCCACGCGGCAATCACATGCCAGACGGTGAGGAAGCCGGCCCTGCGTCGTAGGCCGTTGACCGCCGTGCGCAGGTCGCCAGCCATGGGCCAGTTCTAGTCGCGGATTGGCGCGGGTGTCGGTGCTCCACCCTCACGTGTCGTGCGGGCAATCGCCGACAACAAACCGTTCACGAAGCGTCCGGAGTCATCGGTGCCGTAGCGCTTCGCCAGTTCCACCGCCTCGTTGATGATGACAGCGGTGGGAATCTCGCTTCGATCAATCAACTCGTAGGTTGCGAGGCGCAGCACGTTGCGGTCGGTCGTGGCCATGCGCTCAATCGTCCACGCATGACTATGGCTGGAGATCAATTCGTCGATACGTGTGCGATGCTCGGCTACGCCGACCACCAAGCGGTCGGTCAAATTGTCGATGACCACCTGCATTCGCGCCACGACCTCCTTTGGATCAACGGCACGCAGGTCGGCTTCAAACAGGATGTTCAGCGCCCGCTCGCGGGCATCGGAACGTGGGTCAAATTCACGGTTCCAGTCGGAGTCATCGTTGCCGGCCTGCGCGAGATTCGC
>JAEMQQ010000006.1:28166-52325 GCA_016463775.1 Ilumatobacteraceae bacterium
GTCAGACGTGTCGTCAGGCATTGGGCGCAATCAGACTCGGGTGACGTACTCGCCCGAGCGAGTATCCACCTTCACGCGGTCACCAATGTTGACGAAGAGCGGCACCTGAATGACCTTGCCGGTCTCCAACGTGGCGGGTTTGCGCGCACCCGACACACGGTCGCCCTGGATTCCCGGTTCGGTTTTGGCGATGTTCAATTCGACCGATGCCGGAATCTCCACCTGCACGATTTCGGTGCCGTACAACGCAATCTGGGCCGTGGCGGATTCGACGAGATAATCGACCGCGTCGCCCAAGGTGACGGGCTGCACGTTGATTTGTTCGTAGGTATCGGTGTCCATGAAGACGAAATCATCCCCCTCTTTGTAGAGGAATTGCATGTCGCGACGATCGATGATCGCCTGCTCGACACGCACGCCGGCATTGAAGGTGCGCTCGATGACCGCGCCCGTGCGCACGTTGCGCAACTTGGTGCGCACGAACGCACCGCCCTTGCCGGGTTTGACGTGCTGAAAATCGACGATGCTGAACAAACCCTTCTCGAGTTCGAGCGTGAGACCGTTCTTTAGTTCGTTGGTGCTAATTGCAGGCACGAGATGTCCTTTGGTGATTCGGTGAGTATGTCGCAGCCGGTGTCAGTGACGACCACGAGGTCTTCAATGCGCACACCGCCGAGCCCTCCACGATAGATGCCAGGTTCGACGGTGACTACCTCACCGGTCTGCAACGCCTCGGGCATGGCCGTGCGCACCCATGGTTGTTCGTGAATCTGCAATCCGACACCGTGCCCAGTGGAGTGGATGAATTCGCTGCCGAAGCCGGCGGCCACGATCACATCGCGACACACCTTGTCGACGTCGCCGGCGGTGACACCGGCACGAACCGCAGCCAGGCCGGCAAGTTGCGACTCGCGCACGACATCGTGCATCGTGCGCAGCAGTGGGTCGACATCACCGATCAGGTACGTGCGGGTCATGTCCGAGTGGTATCCGTCGACGAGTGCGCCGACGTCGATGACCACAAGATGGCCATCCTCGATGAGGGTTGCCGTGGGGCGGTGGTGTGGACGCGCCCCGTTCGCCCCAGTGGCCACGATCGTGTCGTAACTCGGGCCGTCAGCACCGTGACGACGCATGCGATATTCGAGTTCGTCCCGCACATCACGTTCGGTGACACGGTTCGACATCATCGGTACGCATTCGGCAAGTGCCGCATCGGTGCAGGCCGCGGCTTTTTTCATGCGGGCGATCTCGGCCGGTGATTTGCGACGGCGCAACTGCGGCACCACGCCGGCCACCGTGACCAGTTGTGTACCGGCTTGACCCTGCAACGTTTCGAACTGCGCGTGGGTGATCTCGCCGGGGTCGACGGCCACGCCCTGGGCGGCAAGCAACGACTGCTCGAGGCCTTCGCGTAGTGCCGCTGCAGTCGCACCGACTACCACACGTGCCGAGGCACCCGACGACTCGATTTGTTGCCGCGCCTGTTCTCCGTAGCGGCCGTCGGTCACGAATACCATTTCGTCCCGACGCACGATGAGCGTGCCCGCCGAACCGGTGAAGCCGGTCAGCCAGCGAATGTTGTTGAGGTCGAACACCATGAGCGTGTCGGGCGCACCGCGCTCGGCGAGTTGTTCGCGCACGAGCCGATCTCGACCCGTGACTGACAGGGGTGGCAGTGCGGTCATGCTGGCTCCAGATGGCGTACCAGTGCCTCGACGCCGAGCACATACGACTCGCCACCGAAGCCGGCAATCGTGCCGATTGATACGGGTGCTATGACGCTCTCGTGGCGCCATGGTTCGCGTGCAGCGGGGTTCGACAGGTGCACTTCGACGACCGGTACCCCGACGCTCTTCAATGCGTCGTGCAGACTCCATGCAAAATGGGTGAACGCACCGGCATTGAGCACGATGCCGGCGTAGGTGCTGCCGGCATTCTGCACGAAGCCGATCATCGTGGTGAGGTCGTTGGTTTGCTCACTGTGGATGCCGTAGCCGAGACGTTCGCCAGTTGCGGTCGCACGCGCGACATGATCAGCGAGCGTGGCGGTGCCATAGATGGAGGGTTCACGCGTACCGAGCAGATTGAGGTTCGGCCCGTGCAACACAAGGATGCGTCCCTTGGTTGTTGGCATGCGTTTCAGGGTACTAAGAGGGCGTCGAAGGCTGCGTCAAGTGCCGCAGTGGTGACACCCCGCACCGTCTCGATGCCGTGCACGCCATCCAACACGAAGGTGAGGCCGTCAACGGCTTTTTTGTCCTGGTGCATCAACTCGATGAGCCGCGCTCGCTGCACACCGGCGGGCATCGCGATCGACAACCCGTAGTGGTCAACGATCACCGCGCGGTGTTTGGCGACTCGCGCGTCGTCGACTCGCCCGAGCGCACGGGCAACACAGGCAGCAAACATCATTCCGACCGCCACCGACTCGCCGTGGGCCAGCGAAAAATTACTGGCGATCTCGAGGGCGTGTCCGAGTGTGTGCCCATAGTTGAGCACCGCACGCCGCCCCGACTCGCGTTCATCAAGGCCGACGATCTCTGCTTTGATCTCCACGCAGCGGGCGATGCGGGCATCAAGGTCGAGGGCCAACAGATCGTCACCCGCAAGAAAGTGGTACTTCGCCATTTCGCCATTTCCACAACGTTGTTCGCGGGCCGGCAACGTGTCGAGATATGCGGTGTCACACACCACGCCGCTCGGTTGCCAGAAGGCCCCGACCAGGTTCTTGCCGACCGAGAGATTGACGCCGGTCTTGCCACCGATTGCCGCATCGATCATGCCGACGAGCGTGGTGGCCACGTGCACGACACGCACACCTCGATGCCATGATGCCGCAGCGAACCCGGCCAGGTCGGTGACCATTCCCCCGCCGACCCCGATGACGAGGTCGTTGCGCGTGAGCCCGGCTGCTGCAAATTCTTCGGTGAGGCGCTCAATCGTGGCCAGCGTCTTGTGGGCTTCGCCGTCACCGACCAAGTGACGCGAGACGGTGACACCCTTGGGTAGTTGGGCAGACACATCGATGGCCAGGTGCGCCTGCGTCACGATTGCGATCCGCCGCACGTCGCCCGGCACGAGCGAGCCCAATTCGTCGATGGCACCCCGCCCGACGACGACGTCGTACGAGCGTTCACCAAGCGCCACCCGCACGCGGCGCGTCATGATGCATGCTCCGGCGCTGCGACGGCAACGACTGATTGCACGACGTCTTCAATCGACTTGCCGATGGTGTCGATGCGCATGTCGGCAACACTTGCATACAGACTGCGGCGCTCGTCGTTCAGGGTGGTGATGCGACTCGTGGTGTCACCATCGATCAACGGACGGTGCGCGTCACGACTGGCGCGCTCGGCCAGGGTCGGAACATCGGCGTCGAGCCACACCACGACATCGGCATGCTGATGTATCGCCTGCCGATTGGTGTCGCTCAGCACCGTTCCACCGGCAGCGGCGACCACCACATCATCACGAGCCGAGAGTGCTTCGGCCAATGCACGGGCCTCGAGCAAGCGGAACGCCGGTTCACCCTGCTCGGCAAAAATCGCGCGCACCGTTTGACCGGCGGCGGCCGCGACGAGGTCATCGGTGTCGACGAAACGCACACCCAGGCGGGCCGCCACGATCTTGCCGACGGAAGTTTTGCCGGAGCCCATCATCCCAACGAGCACGACGACGCGCGGCATGCTCGTCAGCGCAGCGACTCGGCGAAGGCCCGGGCGTTGCGCACGAACTCTGCGACCGAGTCACCACCGAACTTGCGTTGCGCCTCGGCAGCCAGCACGAGTGCCACCATCGTTTCGGCGACGACACCCATGGCGGGTACCGCGGTCACGTCGGTGCGCTCCTTGAAGCTCACTGTTTCTTGCTTGGACACCACATCCACCGTCTTCAATGTCGGGCGGTTCAACGTCGACAATGGCTTCATCGCGGCGCGCACCACGAGCAGTTCGCCGGTGGTCATACCACCTTCGGTGCCGCCGGCTTTCGTCGTCTCGCGACGGTATGAATTGCTTGCTTCGTTCCACGAAATTGCGTCATGCGCTTCGCTGCCGCGTCGTTGCGCCCCAGCGAAACCGTCACCAATCTCGACACCCTTCACCGCCTGGATGCTCATGACCGATTGGGCGAGCATGCCGTCGAGTTTGCGATCCCAGTGCACGTGGCTACCCAAGCCGACCGGCAAACCGTACGTCAACACCTCGACGACGCCACCGAGGCTGTCACCATCCTTGGCAGCGGCTTCGATCTCGGTGATCATTTTTTCTTCGGCCAGCTTGTCGAAACAACGCACGGGCGATTCGTCGACGCGTGCCGCGTCACCGGGCAGTGGTCGTCGAGAAGCATCGCTGGAGACTGCCCCGAGCGACACCACGTGGGACACGATCTCGACACCAATCTGCTTGAGCAGCAACTTTGCCAGTGCACCGGCCACGACCCGCGCACTCGTCTCCCGCGCACTCGCTCGCTCGAGCACGTCGCGGGCGTCGTCGAAGTCGTACTTCTGCATGCCGGCCAAATCGGCGTGACCCGGACGCGGCGTCGTCAATGGTTTCTTCGTCGCCCCCGGGTGTGGCGACATCTCTTCGTGCCACACGTCGCTGCGTGTCCATTCGGTGTTCTTGATCAGCACCGCCACCGGGGAGCCGAGGGTTCGACCATGGCGGATACCCCCGATGAGTTCGATCTCGTCCTGCTCGAATTTCTGTCGCGGACCCCGACCGAAACCGAGGCGACGGCGGGCCAGTTCATCGGCGATATCGGCAACGACGACAGGCAGGTTGGAAGGGAGGCCCTCGATGATGACGACCAACGCTTGACCGTGACTCTCACCGGCGGTCAAGTAACGCAGCATGCTTCGTAATTCTACCCGTGCAACTTCGCCAGTTCTGCGAGCGCGGCACGACGCATCAGCGCAACGTCGGGACGTCGATTGAGCCAGAGTTCTTGCTGACGTGCAGCCTGGGCACACAGCATGTCGAGGCCATCCACCACCTTGGCGCCACGTAAGCGCGCCGCGCGCAACAAAGCGGTCTCGAGTGGGTGGTACACGGCATCCAGCACGGTGTGGCGTGCCGACAGCACCTGCACGTCGAAGGGCAACGCCTCGGGTGCCACACCCGCCATGCCGAGCGGTGTGGTGTTGATGATCGTGGCGCACTCGCCCACCGCTGCCTGCTCGACGGCAATCGTCGACTTGACTCGCACCGTGTTGCCGACCGCCACAGCATCGGCAAGCCGGGCGGGTGAACGATTCACCACCGACACCTGCGCGCCGACTTTGGCAAGGGCGGCAATCACCGCGCGGGCGGTGGCGCCAGCGCCGATCACTGCGACCGATGACAGGTCGGCCCCGGCATTGGTGAGTGCGTCGACACAGCCGATGCCGTCGGTGTTGTGTCCGATGAGTTTTCCTTCGCTGCGCACCACGGTGTTGACCGCCCGCACGAGTGCAGCGTCGGCGCTGACATCATCGAGCGCGGCCATCACCAGTTCTTTGTGCGGCATCGTGATCGACAAACCGGCAACACCCAGGATGCGCATCGCATCGATTGCCGCCGTTGCGTACTCGGCCTGCACCTCAAAGGCGCCGTACACCCAGTCGTCACCGTTGGCGACGAATGCAGCGTTATGAATGATCGGCGACAGGCTGTGGCGCACCGGGTTGCCGATGACGGCGGCAATGCTCGTGCGCGCAGTGACGGTCATCTTGCAGCTTCCGGACGCCAGGCGATGATCACGGCAGGATTCCCGCTGCCTGGGCCGCCGCCACGTTTTTCTGGTGCAGTCGGTAGGTGGTGGCGAATGCATGCCGCCCGTCGGCGTCGGCCAGCACGTAGAACAACAGTCGGCAGGGCTCGAGTTTTTCTTTCTTGTTGCGGGCCGTGCAGCGTGGGTCGTCGCCAGCCGGGTCGTCGACGGGGTTCATCGCCGCGATGAGCGATGCTTCGCCGGGGCTGGCGATTGGTGTGGGTGGCAGACCCTTGTACTTGTACACGTTGTACGGGGTGTCGATGGCCCGCAAATCGGCGAAGGCAACACCAGCGGGTGCGTTGTAATACAGGGCTGCGTCAATTTGTAGTTCGATGTCGAGTTCCAGTCGGTTGTGGATCACCCGCGACACGAGTGCGCGCTCGTCGGCCAGCTTGACTTCTTTTTCGATGAGCGAGGCGATGACGATGATCTCGTACGGCGTTCGCCCGAGGCGTTGGGCAGCCACTTCAATGTCATTCGCCAGCACGCGCGTGCGTAGTTCTTCGATCATGCGGGCGAGCACGTCGGCTTCGGTTTCGTAGGCCGCGACGCGGTACAACGCCGGAAAAAGCAGCCCCTCATAGGAAGTCACACCGGCGGGGCGAAACGGCGCCACGAGTGAATTGGTGGCGAGCACTACGTCGATGTCGGCGGCGCTGAAGCCCGGCGCATCGCGCTCGAGGCGCGCGGCAATCTGGGCGAGGGTGAAACCCTCGGGGAACACCACCTCTACCTCGATGACTGCGCTCTGCGACGCCGCGCTTAGCCCGTCGGATGTTTCGGCTTGGGTCGCCACGTTGCGCACCTGCCAGCCGGCCCACGCGATGAACACGATTGCGAGCGAAGCCAAGCCGATGAGAATCTCGCGGGCATAGCCACGCAGGTCGGGCAACATCCCGTCGGTGTCGGCTTCATCATCGGGTCGGACCTGATCCCACGGGTCTTCCTGCCACGGACGATCATCGGATGTCGGTCGGTTGCCATCGGTCATGGGGCATCCGACTGGCGCTGGTTGCGACGGTGGTCGATGAACGACTGCAACATCACCGCGGCCGCCACCTTGTCGACGACACGTCGGCGGGCATCGGCGCGCATGTCTAACTCAATGAGCGAACGCTCGGCGGTCACGGTGGTCAACCGTTCGTCATAAAGATGAACCGGTACTGCAAGTGCCAGTCGCAGTTGCTCGGTCTCGGTGATGGCGCCCTGGGCGGCTGCCGTGACCTTGCTGCTCATGTTCAACGGCAGCCCGACGACCACCGCTTCGGCTTCGTATTCGGTGATGAGCGAGTGAATCTTGGCGTGGTCTTCGGTTCGCGACTTGCCGCGCTCCACCACCGTCAGCGGCGTGGCGACACGTTCGTCGGGGTCACAGAGTGCAACGCCAATTCGTTTTGAGCCGAGATCAAGTCCGAGACAGCGCATCACTTCCCGCGCCGCGCCGCGGCGATTGCCTGCGTTGCCGTCACGAGTGCGTCATCAAGGGCGGCTGCGTTCTTGCCACCCGCCGTGGCGATGTCACCCTTGCCGCCGCCACCACCACCCACTTGCTTGGCGGCATCCTTGATGAGTTCACCAGCCGTAAGACCACTCGACGATGTCACGGCCGACACCAACGCAACACCACCAGAATCAGAAACGCCACCCAGCACGACGACTTCCACCCCGGGCTTCGTGCGAATGGCGATCGCCAGATCACGCAGATCAGCCGGGGTGAGCCCGTCCACGCGCGCCACGACCACCCCATCGACCGCCCTGGCGGCAAAGTCACCGGCCTGCGACATGATTTGGGCCGCCCGCAGTTTTTTTATTTCGTCGGTGAGTGACTTGGCGTGGTCGACGGCACGTTGCGCGGCCGCCACCACATCGTCGGGCTTGGCACCCAAAACTTCGGCGGCAGCAGCCAATGTGGCGGTAAGGTCCAACAAATAGGTCACGGCATTTTCACCGGTGACCGCTTCGACGCGACGCAGGTTGGAGCCGATCGACCCTTCGCTGACGATCTTGATCGGGCCGATGTCGCCGGTGGCCGAAACATGCGTACCACCGCACAACTCCAGCGATTGCCCCGCTGCCAGCACCCGCACGACGTCGCCGTACTTGTCGCCGAAGAATGCGATGGCACCCCGGTCGGTGGCCGCCTGCTTCGACATTTCGTTCGCACTCACGCGACTGTTGGCGATGACCTCACTGTTCGCCAGGTGTTCGATGCGGCGAATCTCGGCAGGCGTCAATGCCTCGTAATGGCTGAAGTCGAACCGCAGCCGATCGGGCGCAACGAGTGACCCCGCCTGTTTGACATGTTCGCCGAGCACTGCACGCAATGCCCAGTGCAACACGTGGGTGGCGGTGTGATTGCGACGGGTTGCCGCACGCGCATCGGCGTTGATTGACGCCTGCACCTTCGACCCCACGGCGAATGTGCCACGCGTGATGCGCACGAGGTGCCGACGCAAGCCGGGTGCTGCGAATGTGGTGTCGATCACCTGGGCAGCCGCAGTTTCGGCACTGATCACACCCGTGTCGCCGACTTGGCCACCGCTCTCGGCGTAGAACGGCGAAACGTCGAGGAACAGTTCGTATACAGCCGAGCCATCCTCGTGGTCGAACGGCCCGAGCAGCGCAACCACCGTGGCCTGCGACGTATCGACGTCGTAGCCGACGAAGTTGGTCGCACCGTGTTGGTCAACGAGTGCTTTGTAGGTGGCCACCCGCTGCGGGTCCGCCGACTCGCTCTTGCGGGCGTTCTTGGCACGTTCACGCTGCTGGTTCATTTCATCGTGGAAGCCGGCAGTGTCGACATCGACACCGCGTTCCGACGCGATCTCCTGGGTGAGCTCGAGCGGAAATCCGTAGGTGTCGTGCAATTGGAAGGCCGCCGCACCCGAGATGGCTTTTTTCTTGGCACTGATCTCATCTTCGAGAATTGTGAGGCCGTTGCGCAGCGTGGAACGAAACTTTTCTTCTTCGCGGGTGATCACACCGAGGATGAAGTCGCTGTTGGTGGCCAATTCCGGGTATGCACCCTTCATGATGCCGAGGGATGTTTCGACGAGCGACGGCATCACCAATTTTTCACAACCGAGCAGGTAGGCGTGGCGCACGGCGCGACGGATGATGCGCCGCAGCACATAGCCACGGCCCTCGTTCGACGGAAACACGCCGTCGTTGATCATCATCATCGTCGACCGTGCATGCTCGGCCATGACGCGCAGGCTGAAACTTGGACGATGGTCGTAGTCACCGATGCGATACTCGGCGCCGCTCAGTCGGCGACCAGTGTCGATGAGTGGCGCGAGCAAATCGGTTTCCCACACCGAGTCGACACCCTGCACCAACGTGAGGATGCGTTCGAAACCCGCACCCGTGTCGATCGACGGGCGTGGCAGTCGGGTGCGTGAACCATCCTTGGTCTGGTTGTACTGCATGAATACGAGGTTCCAAAACTCAAGGAAGCGATCACCGGCCGGGTCGTGCAGCGGTCCACCATCGGGGCCGAACGCGCTGCCGCGATCGATGTGGATCTCCGAGCATGGGCCACACGGGCCGACATCGCCCATCTGCCAGAAGTTGTCCTTGTCGCCGAGTCGTTGGATGCGCGACATCGGCACGCCGACCACTTCATGCCAGATCTGTTCGGCTTCGTCGTCGCTTTCGTGCACGGTGATCCACAACTGGTCGCCATCGAACCCGAAGACTTCGGTGGCCAGTTCCCATCCCCACGGAATCGCTTTTTCCTTGAAGTAGTCACCGAAACTGAAGTTGCCGAGCATCTCGAAGAACACGAGGTGTCGCTTCGTGCGACCCACATCGTCGAGATCGTTATGTTTGCCGCCGGCCCGCACGCATTTCTGCACACTGACCGCCCGTTCAAAGGGCGCAGTTTCTTCACCGACGAAATACGGCTTGAACGGCACCATGCCCGCCACCGTGAACATGATCGTCGGATCGAATGGAATCAGACTCGCCGACGGCACCACGGAGTGCTGGCGATCGGCGAAGAATCCGACGAACGCCTTGCGCAGGTCGTCAGCCGTTCGAATGTCGGCGCGGGCCACTGGGTTACTCGAAGAGGTCGTCGCTCGACGAGTCGCGCTTACCACCCGTCGCGCCACCTACCGTGTCGGAAACTTTGTCCTTGATAGTGATGACGCGCTCGACGAGACCATCAATGAACTCGTCCACCGATTCTTTCGTGGCCAATTGATCGGCTTGGCGGCGCAACCAGCCGTAGCCGAAGAGCGCGGCGAGGCCACCCAGCAGAAACCAGAAGAGACGACGAATCATGACTGTGGTTTATCGTATCGGCGCGGGGGTATCACCAAGTCGTGCGGTGAGTTGCCATCGCGCAAATGTTCGGGCACTTCGATTGATGCCCCACCCAAGAGCGCTGCTTGTGCGGCACTGATGGCATCCACGACGGCGCGACTCTTTGGTGCAGCGGCCAGATGCATCACGGCGTGCGCCAAGTTGTACCGCGCCTCGGGCAGGCCCACGTGCTCGACGGCACCGGCGGCTGCCACTGCCGTCGTGAGTGAACTGGCATCACCAACACCGATGTCTTCGCTTGCAAACACGATCAGTCGACGGGCGATGAAGCGCGGATCATCGCCGGCTTCGATCATGCGCGCCAGCCAGAACAGTGCCGACTTTTCATCCGAGGCCCGCATGCTTTTGATGAGTGCCGAGACGACGTCATAGTGGTCGTCACGCCCGTAGCGCAGCGCGCTCGTGGATAACGCCGCCTCGGCATGCGACAACGAAACACGTTTGTCCTTTGCCAACGCGATGGCCACCTCCAAAGAGGTGAGCGCCTGGCGGCCGTCTCCCCCGCACCGTTGCACGATCAGCTCGCACGCGTCATCGTCGAGCACTGCAGCCTCTGCTTGTGCCCCACGCTGCAACAACGTCGTAATGTCGCCCTCGGTGAGCGCCTCGAGACGCAACAATGTGGAGCGACTGCGCAGCGGTGCATTGACCTGAAAGAACGGGTTCTCGGTCGTCGCGCCGATCAGCGTGATGAGCCCGGCCTCGACTGCCGGCAGCAGCGAATCTTGTTGGGCGGCGTTGAACCGATGAATCTCGTCGACGAATACGATCGTGCGCCGATTGTTCTGCCCGAGTCGGTCTCGTGCCGCGTCGATGACTTCGCGCACATCCTTGACCCCCGATGTCACCGCCGAGAGTCGCACGAACTCACGCCGCGTGACCGTGGCGATCACTTCGGCGATGGTCGTCTTGCCCGTCCCGGGTGGGCCCCACAAGATGATCGAACTCAGGCAATCGGATTCGATGAGCCGACGCAGTGGGCCGTGCTCGCCGAGCAGATGATCCTGACCGACGATGTCGTTGAGTGTGCGGGGGCGCAGACGGGCGGCCAGTGGTGCCTGATCACGCAGCACCTCGAGTGCGGCGTGGGTGAACAAATCGCCCGACGTGTCGGTCATGGTGCACCGTGCACTGCCAATGCCCCCGTTCAGTTCGCTGGTTTAGGCAGCGTGCGCAAACCAAGTTCGAGCAATTGGGCAGGCTCGACGGGCCCTGGCGCATTGGTCATCGGGTCCATCCCTGATTGGGTCTTCGGGAATGCGATGACCTCACGGATATTTTCTTCACCCGCCAGAATTGCCACGAGCCGATCGATGCCGAACGCAAAGCCACCGTGCGGTGGTGCGCCATATTTGAACGGCTGCAGAAAAAAGCCGAACTTACGATCGGCCGTTTCGTCGTCGATTCCCAACAGATGGAACACCCGGCGCTGCAACTCCGGCTCGTGAATTCGGATCGATCCCGAGCCCAATTCCCAGCCGTTCAGCACGAGGTCGTAGGCGAGCGCCCGCACGTTGAGCGGATCGGTCTCCATCTTGGCGAGGTCGTCGGGGTGCGGATGACAAAACGGATGATGCCCGGGTTGTGGCTTGTTCGTCGTGGGGTTCACACCGACGAACAACGGGAAATCGACCACCCACACGTACCGATACGGCCCCTCGTGCACCGGCGGGCGCGCAATGTCGTTGCGCAACGTGCCCAGCACCGTGCACGTGGTGCTCCACTCGTCGGCTACGAGCAGCAACAGGTCGCCGGTTGTCGCACCGAGGGCGGTGATGAGCGCCGCCTTTTCATCGTCGGACAAGAACTTGGCCACCGGCGAATCGAGTGCCCCGGCCGCGCCGACCTTCATCCACACGAGACCCTTGGCTCCGCTTTGCTTCGCGCGCTCAGTGAGCTGGTCGAGTTTGTTGCGACCCATGGCGGCGGCCTCGGGGTGGGTTGCTGCGTCGACGCGCAGACCCTTGATCGATGCAGCGGTGGCGAAGGCCTTGAATGCGGTGCTGGCGAACACGGCGGTGAGCTCCACCAGTTCGAGACCGAAACGCATGTCGGGTTTGTCCGAGCCGAAACGATTCATCGCATCGTGCCACGTGATGCGTTCGATCGGTGGCGGTGTGACGCCGGTGGCGGCATGGGCGGCAGCCATCACCGCCTGTGAGATTGCGTGCAGCACGTCGTCTTTGTCGACGAAACTCATCTCTGCATCGAGTTGTGTGAATTCGTACTGGCGGTCGGCGCGCAAATCCTCGTCACGCAGACAACGGGCGATCTGGTAGTAGCGATCCATGCCCGCCACCATCAGCAATTGCTTCCACAATTGCGGTGACTGCGGCAACGCATAGAACGAACCGGGTTCCTTGCGCGACGGTACGAGGAATTCGCGGGCACCCTCGGGGGTTGACGGCATGAGCAGCGGTGTCTCGACCTCGACGAAACCCTGGGTCTCCATCGCGGTACGAATCGCCGAGTTGACACTCGCCCGCAGACGCAGATTGCGCTGCATCCGCTCGCGACGCACGTCGAGGTAACGAAATTTCAGACGAATGTTTTCATCCACGTCATCGGCGCGCTGATCGATGGGAAACGGGGGTGGTTCGGCGGCATTCAACACGGTGAGCGAGCAGTTCGTCAGTTCGACCTCGCCGGTCGGCAGGTTGGTGTTCACGGTGCCGGTCGGCCGGGCGGTGACCGTGCCCGTGATCTGCACGACCCACTCGCTGCGCGCCTCGGCACCGTCATCGATCACGCATTGCATGACACCCGAGAAGTCGCGCAGGTCGATGAAGGCGAGCTTGTCGCCGTGTTCGCGACGACGCGACACCCAACCAGCCAAAGTGACTTGTGCACCGACGTTCGACGCATTCAGCTCGCCACAAACGTGGGTGCGCAGTGTGGTGGAGGTGGCCATGACGATTTAGCGGCCGAGCGCTTGACGCACGTGCGTGACGAGAGCGTCACGTTGCACCGTTTGCTGCGAACCGCCCTCCATCGTACGGATGATTACGGTCTTCGCCGAACGTTCGTCATCTCCGATGATGATGGCCAGTCGCGCACCGGCACGATCGGCCGACTTCATCTGCGCTTTCATGCTGCGGTTGTCGTACGCACGATCGGTACCGATGCCCGCAGCACGCAGTTCGGTGCACACCGCGCCTGCTTCACTGCCACCGGTGGCATCGACCACGAAGACCTCCACCCGCGAGGCTGGTGCACCGAACACACCCTCGGCATCGCAGGCCAGAAGCGTGCGGTCCAAGCCCAGCGCAAACCCGATGCCCGGCGTGTCGGGCCCGCCCAATTCGGCAACGAGACCGTCGTAGCGACCGCCGCCACCGATCGCCGTGTGGGCTGCCACGAGCGAGGTCGAAACGAACTCGAACGTGGTGCGTCGGTAGTAGTCGAGCCCACGCACCAATCGATCGTTGACCACGAAGCCGACGCCGCCGGCCAACAACGCCGACTGCACCGCCACGAAATGGGAGGCGGCTGCCTCGCTCAATTGATCGGCCATCCGCGGGGCGGCAGCGATGAGAGCAGCATCCTCGGGCCGTTTCGAATCGAGCACCCGCAGCGGGTTGCGTTCGAGCGTGGCCCGGCTTTCGGCTGACAGCGCATCACGGTGCGTCGAAAAGTGGGCGAGCAGCACGGCGGCGTAGCGATCACGATCACCGGAATCACCGAGTGAGTTGAGCGACAACTGCACGCCACGCAACCCCAGACGGCGGTAGAACTCGACTGCCAACGCAATGACTTCGGCATCAAGTTGCGGGTCATCAACGCCGAGCACCTCAACGCCGACCTGATCGAACTGGCGGTACCGACCCTGCTGTGGCTTTTCGTAGCGGAAGTTGGGGCCGGCGTACCAAACCTTCCACGGCGTTACCGGGCGGTGCTCGACGAAGGCGCGACAAACGCTGGCGGTTTGCTCCGGGCGCAGGGCGACACGACGGCCACCTTTGTCCTCGAAGTCGTACATTTCCTTGGTGACGATCTCCGTCGTCTCCCCCACCCGCAGGAAGACCCCGAGATCCTCGAACATCGGCGGGATGATGTGCGCGAAACCCGCCGCTTCGACGACATCGGCGAACACCTGCTGGAAACTCCGCCAACGTGCGGCATCGGGGGCGATGATGTCGCGAGTACCGGGACTAGTGGCAAAACTCGGCACGGCGCAAGGTTAGTTCGCTGACGGATGCGAAGAACCGATATCCCCCGCATCAGCCGTGCCCGGCAGCAAACGATACGCGTCATACACACCATCGATGTTCTTGATGATCCGCAACATCGCCTGCAAGTGGTTCGGGTCGGAGAACTCGAACTCAAAGCGCATGCGTGCCACCCGGTCGGAGCCGGTTTGTGTCGTGCACGAAACGATGTTCACCCGCTGATCCGACAAAGCGTTGGCGACATCGCGCAACAACCGCGTGCGGTCGAGCGCTACGACCTCGACTGCGGCCACGAACGTGTCGTCGGCCGAAAGCCCCGCCCACTCGACATCGATGATGCGAGCCGACTGTTCGGTCATGAGCGACGTGGCGTTCGCGCAGTCGACGCGGTGCACGGTGACACCACGCCCGCGGGTGATGAACCCCATGATCTCGTCACCGGGCACGGGCGTGCAGCACTTCGAGAGGCGCACGAGGATGTCGTCGAGGCCCTCGACGTACACCGAGTTCTTGGTTTTTGCGGCACTCGAACGGGTGCGCATCGCGGGCATTGCCACGACCTCACCGCTCGCGTCGGGTGCACGAAGCGCTTCCATGAGGCGTGCCACGAGCGGTCGCGCCGGCACTTTTTTCTGTCCGATTGCAGCGAGCAGCCCGTTGAGGTCGGCGTAGCCGAGCGATGCAATCTCAGCCGCCAACTCCGGCGAGGCCTCGACACGACGCATGGACAACGCCACGCGACGCAACTCTTCGACGAATTCATCGTGGCCCTCATCGACCATGTCCTCGAGTTGCTCGCGGGTCCACCACTGTTTGATCTTGTTCTTGGCTTTCGTTGACGCGACGAATTCCATCCAGCCCTGCGACGGCCCCGTACCTTCGGCTTTCGAGGTCAGCACCTCGCAGGTATCACCCGACGCAAGTTGATAATGCAGCGCCACGAGCCGACCATTCACTCGCGCACCAACGCATGAATGACCAACCTCGGTGTGCACCGCGTAGGCAAAGTCGACCGGTGTGGATTTGAGCGGTAGTGAGACGACGCGCCCTTTGGGGGTGAAGACGAATACTTCATCTTGTTCGAGGTCGGTCTTCAAACCCTCCAAGAATTGGCGCGGATCGGAGATTTCGCTCTGCCAGTCGATGATCCGATTGAGCCACTCGACTTCCTGCGGTGTGGCAGCGTCTTTGTACGCCCAGTGCGACGCAACACCCCACTCGGCGCGCTGATGCATGTCGCGCGAGCGAATCTGCACCTCGATGGTCTTGCCATCGGGGCCGATCACGGTCGTGTGCAACGACTGGTACAGGTTGAACTTCGGCATTGCGATGTAGTCCTTGAATCGTCCGACGACCGGCTTCCAGTGCCCATGGATCACGCCGAGTGCCGCATAGCAATTGCGCACGTCGTCGACCACGATTCGAACCGCCATCAAATCGAAGATGTCGTCGAACTCGCGACCCTTTTGCACCATCTTTTCGTAGATGCTCCACAGATGTTTGCCGCGTGACGTGAGTTCCGACTTGATTTTTACCCCGGTCAACATTTTTTCGACCTGACCGAGCACCCGCGCGAGGTAGACGTTGCGCTCGGGGGCGCGGGTCGAGACGAGATGTTCGACTTCGGCGTAACGCTTCGGGTAGAGCGCGGCAAAGGCCAGATCTTCGAGCTGCTGTTTGATTTCTTGCATGCCGAGGCGGTGCGCCAACGGTGCATAGATGTCGAGTGTTTCTTGCGCGACGCGTTGCTGTTTGTCCGGCGAACTCGACGCCAATGTGCGCATGTTGTGCAGGCGGTCAGCCAGCTTGATGATGAGCACCCGCAGGTCGCGCGCCATCGCCACGAGCATCTTGCGCATCGTGGCGGCCTGCTGGGCTTCTTGTGAATCGAATTGCAACCGGTCGAGTTTGGTGACCCCATCGACGATGGCGGCCACTTCTTCGCCGAAGACCTGGCTGATATCAGCGAGCGTCAGCTCGGTGTCTTCGACCGCATCGTGCAGGAGCGCAGCGACGATCGATGCTTCATCGAGACCGATATCGGCGACCACGCTCGCGACGGCAACCGGGTGCGTGATGTACGACTCGCCGGTGGTGCGGGTTTGGTGACGATGCGCCTCGCGGGAGGTGTCGTAGGCGCGATTGATCGCCGTAACGGAACCCTTCGGATGGCTGCGCTTATAGGCAGCAAGCAGCGGGGCAAGTTCGTGCACCGTCGCGGATTGTTGGCGCCGCCACGGAAGTACCCGAGAACCAGTCGCCATAACCGAAGTCTACGAATGCGATCTGGGCAACTACCTGCGGCGACGTTTGCGCGGTCGGGGTGGGTGGGTCAGTGCACTGGTTGACGTGTTCTTTGCCACTGACGACTCCCCCGCCGCCTGACTATCGGCGGCGGCTTTTTGTGCCGCACGTGTCGTGGTGTGTTCATACAGTGCGGCCATTTCGGCACCCTGGGCGACCTGTGAGGCCACCCCGGCGTACTTCTGTTCGCGGTTCTTGAAGATCGCAAACAGTGGCGTGGCGATGAAAATCGACGAGTAGGTGCCCGTGAGCATGCCAACGAGGAGTGCGATCGCGAATGCACGCAGGCTGGTCGCCCCGAGGATGACGGCCCCGACCACGAGCAGTGAGACCACCGGCAAGGCCGACGACAAGGTCGTGTTCAACGACCGCGCCAGCACCTGATTGGACGAAACGTTCACGATGTTGCCCATGGACATGCGGGAGGTGGCGAAGCGATCGATGTTCTCGCGCACTTTGTCGAACACCACCACGGTGTCGTACAGCGAGTAACCGAGGATGGTCAGGAAGGCAACGACCGTTGCCGGTGTGACTTCAAAGCGGAACATCGCATAGATGCCGACCGACACCAGCACGTCGTGCGCCATGGCGGCAATGGCGGCGAGTGCCATCTTCCACTCGAAGCGCCAGGCGATGTACAGCGACACGAGCACGAAAAATACGAGCAGCGCCCGAATGGCCTTGATGGTGATACTGCGACCCCACGAGGAGCTCACGGCGGCAACGTCGACTTCCTGTACTTCGATACCTGCTTGTTCTGCCAGTGCGGTTTGTACGGCGGCACGAATCGCATCGGTTTGATCGCCCACCTGCACACGAATACGTTCACCACTGGCGCCCTGCAACGTCTGCAATTTGGCGTTGGCAGTTTCGATGCCGTTTGCCTCAAGCACCCCGCGCACCGCGTCGGCATCGAGCGTTGCGGTCGCTGGTGCCTCCCATGCCACACCACCACGAAAGTCGATTCCGAGGTTCAGCCCACCGATGATCAGCACCAAGACGGTGACGAGCATGAACACACCCGACACGATGAACGCCGGTCGGCGCTTGCCGTAGTAGTCGACGGTGGTTTCCCCGCGATAGAGGCGGCCGAATGCACCAGAGATGGTCATGACGTGCCCTCCGTGATCTTTGGTGGCTTGATACCCAACATCGAGCGGTTCACCATGAACTTGCTGCGCGCCAACAACAACATTGCCGGCCGGGTGAAGAACCAGACGATCATCACGTCGGCAAGCGTGGCCAAACCGAGGAAGAATGCAAAGCCGCGCACCGAGCCGACCGTCAACCACCACAGCACGGCAGCCGCCAGGAACGACACGGTGTCGGCGGCCAGCACCGTGCGCCAGGCACCTTCGAAACTGCGCTGCGCAGAGTTGCGCAAGGTGCGACCCGACGAAAGTTCGTCCTTCAGTCGCTCGAAGAACACGATGTACGAGTCGACCGCGATACCGATCGACACGATGATGCCGGCAATACCCGCGAGTGACAGGGCGAGTCCATTGGTCTTGGAAAGATAGGTGATGATCGAGAACTGGATACCGATCGACACTGCGAGACCGACGAACACGATGACGGCCACGAAGCGGTAATACGCGAGCATCAACAGAAATACGAGGGCCAAACCAACGAGACCCGAGATGAGTGCGGCCCGCAGCGAGTCGGTGCCCAGCGTTGGCGACACCGTCTGCACCTGCGACACGGCAAACTTCACCGGTACCGCGCCGAATTCGAGGATCTTGGCCAGGTCACGGGCCTCTTGTTCGGTGAAATCACCGGTAATTTGCACCTCGCCCCCGGTAAAGATTGCTTCTTGCACGACAGGTGCCGAAATAACTTCGCCGTCGAGCACGATGGCGATTTGTGCGGTCGGACAGCTGTTGTCGCGGCTGTAGCAACGTGCCGTCAGTGCGTTCCATAAGTCGGCGCCTGCCGCCCCGCCGCGCAATTGCACGACGACCGACCAATTGGCACCCTGAATGTTCGCCGACGCATTATTTTCAAAAACAAGACCAGTTGCGGCGACCGGACCGACGAGATATCCGGCACCGTCGCGGCCGAGCAACACCTCAGCGCCGGCTGGCAATTCGGTTGGTGGTGCTGCATCGATCGGCACTGCCGTTGCACCGGCCGGAAGCGTCGTGTCAGTAGGAAGCGTCGTGTCAGTAGGAAGCGTCGTGTCAACCATCGGCCGTGGCCCGCGCGACTCACCAGGCCCACCCTCACCAGGCAGCGTTGTTGCTGTGGGCACGGTTGTTGCTGTGGGCACCGTTGTTGCTGTGGGCACCGTTGTCGCACCCTGTCCGGCAGTGGGGTCAATGGTGCCTGATTGCAACACGGGTCGCAGCTGCAAATCCCCGGTGCGACCGACAAGGTCAAGAGCGCGTTGTTGGTCTTTCACCCCTGGCAGGTTGATGACGACGGTGTCGCCTTGGCGAATGATTTCTGGTTCCGCCACACCGATTGCATCGACGCGCGACCGAATGATTTCGACGGCGACATCCAGTGATGGTGCGTCGTACTCACCTTCAGGTTGCAGGGTGATTGATGCCCCACCCTGGAGGTCAAGACCGAGCGACGGCGTATTGCCTGCGCCAACGGTGAGACCCACGGCAACGGCGGCAACGAGCATGATGCCGACGAGTGACGCGAGCAGACGGCGGTTCATGCAGCGACGAGCATCCTTACATCCACCACATCGACACGTACCACAACAACTTCGGCGGCTGCCAGGTTGCTACTGCTTGTCCTTGTCAGACGTTGGTTCGGTGCTGGCGTCGGCGGTCTTCTCGGCCTTCCGCGACTTTTTCGGTGCCTTCGGAACCACGATCGCCGTGCCATCCAGATTCACCTTGCTGCCGACGGAGCCCTTCATGACCTGCACCTGCACACCCTCGGCGATTTCCACCCACAAGAAACGGTCTTCGATACCCGTCACCACACCGAGGATGCCGTTGGTCAGCAGCACGGAGTCGTTGATTTGAATCGCACCCTGCAGTGCCGCGGCATCTTTTTGGCGCTTGCGCTGTGGTCGCAGGAGCAAGAAATACATCACCACGAAGATGAGGACGAGTGGGAGTAATCCGAGGATTCCTGATCCGGATGACTTTGCGGTATCTTCGGCGGCAATGATGAGGCTGAACATGGCAAATGACACTACCGTCGCGCTACGCCCAGACGTCCAGCACCTGCCGGCGCAGTGCGCCGAAGGTGCCGGCAATGATTGCGCTGCGTGCCTGATTCATGAGCGCAATGGTCCAGGCCACATTGTGCAGCGACACGAGACGCGAGGCCGTCGGTTCACCCACCTGAAACAGATGCCGCAAAAAGCCCCGCGAATGCACCGTGCACACCGTGCATCCACAAGTTTCGTCGATCGGGCCGCTGTCGTTGGTGAATTCAGCCCGCTTCAGATTCACCCGACCCCGTGATGTGAGGGCGGTGCCGTGACGACCGAGTCGTGTCTGCAAGACACAGTCGAACTGGTCGACACCCAGACCGATGGCTTCGATCATCGACGCCGGATCACCAACACCCATCAGGTAACGCGGCTGGTCGGCGGGCAACTCGGCAAGTGCTGCAGCAAGTGCGGGCAGCATTTGTTCGCGTGTTTCGCCAACCGACAAACCACCGATGCCGTAGCCATCGAAGTTGCACGCCACGATTTGTTGAGCACTTTCGCGCCGCATGGTTTCGCTCACGCCACCTTGCACGATGCCAAAGAGCGACTGGTCGGTGCGCTGGTGCACGGCACGTGCCCGCGCGGCCCACAGCGTGGTGCGCCGCAGTGCCTCGCGCACCACATCGTCGGTGGATGGCAGCGGTGGGCAAACATCGAGCACCATTTGGATGTCGGCGCCGAGTTGTTCCTGCGTGGCGACTGCCGACTCGGGTGTAAATCGATGTTTACTGCCGTCGTAGGTCGACGCAAACGTGACACCATCGTCGTCAACGTCGGGTTTCAACGAAAATACCTGGAAGCCCCCCGAGTCGGTGAGCGTCAAACCCTTCCAGCCGGCGAATGCCGCGAGACCACCGAGGTGCGCGACGGTGTCGGCCCCGGGGCGCAACATGAGGTGATAGGTGTTGCCCAGCACGATCTGTGCCCCGAGTTGTTCGTAGTCGCTGGCACTCAGGTATTTGACCGCACCCCGCGTGCCCACCGGCATGAACGTGGGTGTCACATACGTGCCCCGTGCCAAAGTGACGATGCCGGCACGCGCGGCACCATCGACGGCACTCACATTGGTGTGCGCACGGAACATCGTCGTCAGGCTAGGCGCGATGGCGGTCGAGCAGCATCGCATCACCGAACGACAGGAATCGGTACTCGTGCTCGATGGCATGCGCGTACAACCGTCGCCAGCGTTCGCCGACGAACGCATCGATCATCAAGAGCAGCGTCGTGCGCGGCATGTGGAAATTGGTGAGCAACACATCCACATGCTGAAACGAAAACCCGCGGGTGATGAACAAATCCGTGCGCCCCGACGCGTGGCCCGTGGCCCCCAGCGACTCGAGGGCACGAGTGGCCGTGGTGCCAATGGCCACCACACGTTTTGCTGATCTCACCGCGTGCTGCGTCTCGGCGGGCACGTGATACGACTCGCTGTGGATCACATGCTCGAGTGGGTTGTCGACGGTGACCGGCGCGAACGTGTCGAGCCCCACCACCAATTCGACCGAAACGATCGGTACCCCGCGGGCGCGCACCTCGGCGAGCAGTTCCGGGGTGAAATGCAGGCCAGCCGTCGGGGCTGCTGCTGACTTCGGGTCGCGGGCGTAGACCGTTTGATAACGACTCGCATCCCCCAGGCGCTGCGAAATGTACGGCGGCAGTGGCATCTCGCCCAAACTCGCGATGACTGCATCGACATCCGCGACGACGAACTCCACCCGGAAGGTGTCGCCCTTGGTGCCACGACCCTGCACGCTCAACACCGGTGTGCCCGCGGCATCGTGCAGCACCTCATGTGGTTGCATCTTGCGCCCAGGGCGAATGAGGGCTTCCCACGTGAGATGCGCGGTGTCGAGCGACTCGAGCAGCAGCACCTCCACTGCCCCGCCGGTCGCCCGCACGAGGCGCAAGCGCGCCGGCAGCACCTTGGTGTCGTTGACCACCACCACATCGCCGTCGTGTAACAACTGCGGAAAGTCGCGCATCACTGCATCACGCGGCACACGTGACCCATCGTCGACCAACAGTCGTGCCGAGTCGCGGGGCTCGATGGGTGTTTGGGCGATCAATCGATCGGGCAGTTGGTAGTCGATGTCAGCAAGTTGCATGGGCCGTTGGATCATGCACCAAAGAGGCGGTGCAGCCGCAACTTGGTGCCCACCCACACGGCAAACGCAACGACCACCAAAAACACGATGCCCGAAACGGCGAACGCCTGCGTTCCGGAGAGCAACACCCCCACGGTGCAGCCCAACGCGGTGAGCGACCCCCAACCAAGCAGCACGCCGCCAAGAAGTGCTGTCGCCGAGTTGCCGACGGTCGGCTTTTGCACGCTGAAGCGCCCGCCACCGACGGCCATCGCGAGTGAGGCCACGACGAAACCGATGATCAGCCAACCATTGTTGGTGATCGCCGTCGTTACGAGTGCCACGCAGCCGCGCATCATGTCGATGCCGTGCAGCACCTCGGGCAGAGCACCCTGTGCATCGAGATAGCTGCGGCTCAGCGTGCTGAGTTGCGATGTGACACCGAGTGGTGTGGTGCGCAAATACGCCGCAATGCCAATGCCGCCCACGATCGCCCCGGTTGCCACCGGCGACCAGCGACGCACGAGCAGCAACTCATAAACATCACCCACGCCCGACAATCGACGCGGGCCGCTCGCCTCTGTCGTGTCGTCGGGCGAACGATCCCATTTCACGAGCAGTGCCGCAACGATGACAGCAACCACGAGCACGATGAGTAACGACCCGGAGTATCCGAACCAGCGCGGCAACCACCACACGGGGCTTTCGCTCACCTGTTCGAGATACAGCGTGTTCCAGGTGAAAAATCCGAGCCCAAAACCCACGAGCGAGCCCATCAATGCTGGAATCGCCCGCAGGTAGCCCTGACCGATTCGATACAGGTGCCCGCTGATGCACGCCCCCGAAAGCACCATGCCAATGCCGAACGCGAATGCGCCCAGCACGAGCGGCAGGCTGACTGGCGAGATATGGGCAGCCGGCGGCAAGCCTTCGCCTTTGGGGTTCGGCAGATACAAACTGAACAACAGCGCATATCCGATGGCTCCGACTGCAATCGCGGTGACGATGGAATTCAGTTGGCGGGTCTGGCGCTCTTCGAACGCCTCACGAAACATACAAAAAAAGCAGAACCGCCCCCGCTCGAAGGCCACACCCAGTGCTGCACCAATCAGGAGCGACACTGGCCGACCAGGGTCAGACCCAACCCCGCGACTGAGCACGAAAGCAACCACGACGATGCCGCTGAGTGCGGCAGCGGCAAACGTCAGTGGTGCTTTCTTTGCGGATGTGATCGTCATTGCAGTTTCAGTCTTGCCGCTCTGGCGCACTGATACGCGGCAAGTGGTTGACGCTGTGGAATATCAGCCCTTGCCCCACACGGTGCCGGTCGGGTTGGCAATCGGTACGCCGACCGAGTTGCCGTATTCGGTCCACGAGCCGTCGTACAACTTGACTTCGTAGCCGAGAATTTCACTGAGTACGAACCAGGTGTGCGCAGCACGTTCACCGATACGGCAATAGACGGTGATTTTCTTTTTGCTGTTGATGCCCTTGGCGTCATAGAGGGCCTTCAATTCGGCTGCCGGACGGAAGGTGCCGTCTGGTGCCACTGCCAGACCCCACGGAACATTTTGTGCCCCAGGAATATGTCCGGCGCGAATCGCCAGCTCTTGGAAGCCCGCCGGAGCAAAGATTTTTCCGCTGAATTCGTCGGCCGAACGGATGTCCACCAATTTGGTGGTGCGATCCACTTTCGTGGCGATCTTTACGACGTCACCGAGGCGGGCGCGCAAGTTGGTATTGGGTGCCGTGGCAACGAAGTTGCCGGCCGGCAATACGGGTACGACCGGCGACAATGCGCGACCATCTTTCACCCACTTGTCACGACCACCGTTCAAGATGCTCACGTCGGCATGACCATAGGTGCGAAAAATCCACACACCCCAGGCGGCGAACCAGTTGCTCTTGTCGCCGTACAACACCACTTTGGTGTCTTTGTTGATGCCTGCGGCACGTGCCGTTTTTTGGAACTGGGCTTGGCTGGCGATATCTCGGTTGATCGGATCCACGAATTCGGTGTGCCAGCGGAAGTTGACCGCGTTCGGGATGTGTCCTTTTTCGAAAACACCTGGGTCGGTGCTCACTTCGATGATGCGGACCTTCGGGTTGTTCAGGTTGGCTTCCAGCCAGGCCGTTTCGACGATCGTGGCACGGGGTGTCTTGGCTGCTGCAGTGTGGCTCGCTGCTTGTGCCGCTGACGGCACGATGAGTGCAGCGAGCGGGACCAGCAAGAAGCGCATGGCCGTGCGCTTGGCGGATGAGCGTGGGGGGTACGACATGTGGTGGGCTGCTTTCTGGTTGATGAATTGAGATGAAATCAATTCCGACTGGTTTA
>JAEMQQ010000007.1:0-6866 GCA_016463775.1 Ilumatobacteraceae bacterium
CAGCTCCACTGCCTGCACCAACGAACGTTCAACGCTTTTAACTTGGATGTAGAGAGAAATGCCGCCGTGTTCGTTTTTGCGAATATGTCCGCCAATACCGTTCTCCGGGCCGCCAATTCCTGTCGGGATTCGATGGATGGGACCACCACCAATATCCCAATTGAACATCTTCTTGTAAAAAGGGATCAAGACCTGTTCGTCCTTGGCCCCAATTTCGAAATAGACAACCGGACGAGCCCAGTTCATTTTTGGCGTGTGCTCCATTACCAAACCATAGACGGTGCACGCGTTCGGAACCGGTGTCGAAAAGTGCAGCGTCTCAGTTGGTGAGAGCCTCCCAACAACCCTTTGTTATTCACCAACCAACTGTTTTCGCAGTTCACGCTTCAAGAACTTACCGCTGGCGTTACGTGGAATTGGCTCGGCTCGAAACCACACTCGGGTAGGGATCTTGTACTTGGCCAGTGACACGGCAAGAAACTTACGCAACTCGTCCTCGGTGAGCGACATACCGGGGCGTAACACGATGCAGGCAGCAACTTCCTCGCCGAGACGGTCGTCGTTAATGCCGAACACGGCTGCTTCTGCGATGGTGTCGTGGTGGTAAATCGCGGCTTCGACCTCCGAGCAGTACACGTTTTCCCCGCCGCGGATCACCATATCTTTGGCCCGGTCAACGATGTAGACAAAACCGTCCTGATCGATGCGCGCGATGTCCCCAGTATTGAGCCAACCATCTTGGATCGATTCGGCTGTTGCCTCGGGTCGGTTCAAGTAACCCTTGATGATGACTGCACCCTTGACGCACAACACGCCCGTCAGACTCGGGTCGCGGGGCAGTTCATTGCCATGTTCGTCGACAAGTTTTGCGTCGAGTGTTGCAACTACGGGCCCGCACGACGAGGGTTTGCTCGTGTACCACAACGACGTGTTGGCCGTAATGATGCCGTGTGTTTCGGTCATGCCATAGCCGGTAGTCGGCACACCAGTTTCGAGTTCCTGGTCAATTTTTTCAACGAGGTCGGGTTGTACCGCTGAACCACCCCCGCTGATCGCGGCAAGTGATGATGTGTCACGGCTTTTCCAGTCGGGGTGGAGCAGCAACTCCCGACCCATCGACGGAACGCCAGAGAATGTGGTGACTTTTTCTCGCTCGATGAGTTCGAGGGCTCGACCAACATCCCATTTGTACATCAGCACCAATGTGCCGCCAACCAACGTTGCAGGTTGCATGATGCAGTTGCAGGCCGTCACATGGAACAACGGCGTCGGTGCCATGAATACGGGTGGCAATGCAGCCGCCACCGCTGGAGCCTTGGCAAGATCGCCCGCAGCGACCGCCTTGGCAATGCCCAGCGTCGCAGCGGTTGACATGTGGGCGATGTTCATCACGTTGACCACCGAGCCACGGTGGTGCAACTGTGCTCCTTTGGGGAAGCCCGTGGTGCCGGAGGTATAAAAAATTGTTGCGTCGTCATCGGGGTCGATGTCGGCAGGTGGCAGGGTGGCGGGGTCAGCGGCGGCCATGACGTCGTTCCAGTGCACACCACGGGGCGGTAACCCTTGGTTGCTGCGCACGGCAATGACCGTGATGTCAGCACGATCCTTGATGTGCAGGAACCGCTCGAGGCGTTCATCGTCGGCGATGAGCAGCTTGGGCTTGCTGTCGTCAAGTGCGTACTGCATTTCGGGCGCGGTCCACCATGCGTTCATGCCGACGCATGCCGCACCGATCGACACGATGGCCCAATACGACACGACCCACTCGGGGTAGTTACGCGCTGCGATTGCGACACGATCGCCACGTGTAATGCCTGCCGACACGAGAAAGTGGGCGAGTTTGCGCACCTGGGCGTGCACCTCGTCATAGGTGTAGCGCTCGTCTTCGAACACGAGGTAGGTCTTGGTGCCGTGACCGGCGGTCATTTCCCAGATTGCGCGCATGGTGGGTGGGGCGGCGGTAAAGGTTTTGACGGTCACACCACGCACCAAAATGTCGGACACGGCAAAAAATGAGCCGGGCGCTTCAAGTTCGCGGCGGGCAGCCAAGTAGTGATTGATCAAGACCCAATAGTGCCACACCTTGGTTGTTGGGTAAGCCTGACGACCACCAAAGGTTCGCTTGCACGGGCCGGGGTTTTGGGATACATTAGGCCGTATTAACTATTTCTAAGGAGCACCAGGTCTATGTCTCACTCCAAATCATCGCTACACAAATCGTTTCTTCACAGGTCGTGTCGAGGTGTTCTCGTTGGTGTCGTTGCTGTGGTTGCTGTGGTTGCCGGGCCAGTGCCGTCCGCGAGTGCTGCCGCCTCCATGATGTTGGTCTCAAATACCACGTCTCTTTCGTCAAACGCCACCACGCTGAGCACGGGTGACGCAATCACCATCGAAGTCTGTCTGCAAGGCACCGTCGCCCGTATAGGCGGAGCAGATGCGGATGTGAAGTTGGCGCTGAATTCGCGTCCCGGCGGCATCGCATGGGCAGGAACTCTGCGAAGCAGGGGCCAAGGGTTGACAAACAATTGTTTGTCATTTGCGTACACCGTGTTAGGCGATGACACATCGCAATCTGCGCTCACGGCCACAGCGCTCACACTGGCCAACGGTGCAACGTTGACCGTTGTCGGTTTCGACACGATCACCGCCGCATCCACTGCGATTTCGGGTGGCGTCTTGTCTAGTTCATCGGTGCCGCTTGCCGTTGATATGACGGCCCCAACAGCGTCATCGTTGGCGCCCGTAGATGGTGGCACTGCAGTAAACACTTCGTCCAATCTGGTGCTGACGACGAGTGAGGCTACGACGCCGTATATCTCCGTTGTCTCACGTTCATGCGCAAGTGGCACTACGGCCACTGTCGTGGCTGCTCGTAATCACGATATTGCCGTCGGTGATGTGTTGTACCCCAATCTGGTCGGGCCTGGGTACGACAGTGGTACTGGGGGCAAGACATATTTCCGCGTAACGGCGGTCAGCGGACGAAATATTTCGTATGCCGTCGCCTGTACCACTGAAAGTTCCACGTTTTCTTCAGGTGGCATCGCACCCGTGCGGTATGCCACAGTTGCCGAAGATGCTGATGTGGCTAAAACTATTTCGAATATCGCCGTTGCGAGCAACATCGCGACACTCACCTCGAACTCGCATGGTTTTGATGCAGGTGACACCGTCATCATCGCTGGTTTGAGCCAAACGGCGGGCAACGGTGCCTTTGCCATCACAGCAGTAACTGCCAATACCTTCACCTTCGATGTGCGGCGCGCAGCTGCCGCAAGCAGCGCGAATGTGGCTGACATCGTGGATATTTCAAGCACCGCAGCAGCTGTTGGGTCAACGGCGCTGCGTGTCATTGAAGCGATTCCCACAATTGATACCTCACGTGTGACCTTCGCCAGCTTCTCACCGTTCACCGTGACGATCAATCCCACGGCCTCACTGCCGGGTCTCACCGCCGTACATGCTCGGGTGCAAGCCGGAGCACTACGTGACGCTCGGTCAAATAGCTACGCCGGCATTGCCGATGCCACGTCATGGAACTTTGGAACTGCAGCAGGAAACGCCACGATCACCAATATCACATCATTGACTGCCGATGGCTTTTATCGCACTGGCGGCGGCACCGCACCGTCGATTCAGGTAAAATTCAACCAGCCGGTCATCGTTTCAGGTACTCCGCAGTTAGTCCTCAATGCCGGTGCAGATGCCGTCGCGATTTACGCGAGTGGTTCAGGAACCAAGACTCTTACCTTCACCTACACGCTGGGGGCTGGTCATTCGACGTTGACGCAACTAGGTCAAAGACTCAACGTGATGGGGCTCAATCTCAACGGCGGCACGCTGTCGGGGGTCGCGGGAAATACGCCCGTTCCTGCGTCGGGGGGAAGCGGTTCACTCAACGCGAATAAGAGCATCGTGATTGACAACACGGCCCCAGCGGCGCAAGGCTTTATGCCGTTCCCCGGGGCAGTCGGTGTGCAGGCAACACAGGCACTCAACGTCATGTTCGCCGAAAATGTCGCGGCGGTAGGCAACAAAAAGGTCTACATCAATACGGTGACACCGTACGTTGCCAAGTCCAGCACCATCGGTGAGCGGACAGGAAATACCGTGACGTTGACGACCGGCGCAGTGCATGGTCTCGTCGCGGGTAACACCGTGGTCGTGGCTGGCGTAGCCGACACAGCATTTAATGGAACGTTCGTCGTGGTCAGTGCTCCGACTACTACAACAATTACGTATGACACGGTGTCAAGTGGCAACATTGCCCCGGCTGCTGCCGTTGGCACGGTCACGCGCACCTTCTGGGAAACAATCACGCTCGTCACTGGCGGCAGCCCCAACGTCGCGGTCAGTAACTTCCCGAACAACGGTGGGGCGATGGCTACGATCACCCGCGTTCTAAAGGCTTCGACCGTTAATCTCGTGATTGATCCACCGACGCGGTATTACGTGGTTTATGAAGCAGGAGCATTCACCGACCTGGCCGGCAACCTTGCAGCTGGATTGTCGAACACTGCGGCATGGGCTTTTGAAGCCAGCCCAGACGTGGTCGCCCCAGTCTTTAACCCGAGCCAATCTGACCCACCGCATAACATGCCAAACTTTGCCTTGGATCGCGATATTCAGTTGGGGTTCAGTGAAGCCGTCTCGACAGTTGCCACGAAAACGATTCGCTTGTGCACGGGTGCGGCTGATTGTGCGACGCCCATAGAGACGTTCACGTTGCCATCGGCAAGCGTCACGTCGGCTGGTGGCGGCCTACGAGTCGTGATTAATCCGGCAGCCAACCTCACCGCGTCAGCAACGTATTTCTTGTTGATCGATAGTGGTGCATTCGTCGACGGTGCGGACAACCCAACAGCAAGTGCGGTGACTGCTGGGCAATACCAGTTCACTGTGGCGGCGCCATTTTCTGCGCCGTCAGGCGGGTCGTGTGGCCCACCACCAGCACCACCGTGCAATGTGGGGCCAGGTCTCAACTTCGGTCCGGGAGGAATGATTCAGAATCCAGGTGCGATTGGTGGTTCAGATATGGCTAATTTGCGCCCTGACAACTTCATGGGTTTCCGCCCTGATGATGCCCGCAACCTAGGTGCGGGTGCCCTGCAGAACTTCCGCCCTGACCAATTCGGTGCATTGCCACCGTCGGCAATGGCCGGGTTCGACCGCAATCAAATCGGCAATCTCAACCCCGCGGCGATGGCAGGGTTTAATCCCGATCAGATGCGTGCTCTGCCGCCTGAGGCGATGCAGGGTTTCAATCCAGACCAAATGCGTCAGTTGCCACCGAGTGCGATGCAGGGTTTCAATGCAACTCAGATGGGTCAAATGCCGCCGAGTGCGATGCAGGGCTTCAACTCTGGTCAGATGGGTCAGATGCCGCCGAGCGCGATGCAAGGCTTCAGCTCTGGTCAACTGGGTCAGATGCCGGCCGAGGCGATGAAGGGTTTCAATCCCGATCAGATGCGTCAGTTGCCGGCGAATACGATGCAAGGCTTCAACTCAAGTCAGATGGGTCAGTTGCCACCGAACGCGATGCAGGGTTTCAACTCGAACCAGATGCGTCAACTGCCACCGAATGCGATGCAGGGTTTCAACTCTGGTCAGATGGGTCAGATGCCACCGACCGCGATGCAAGGTATCAACTCGAGTCAACTGGGTCAGATGCCGGCCGAGGCGATGAAGGGTTTCAATCCCGATCAGATGCGTCAGTTGCCGGCGAATACGATGCAAGGCTTCAACTCAAGTCAGATGGGTCAGTTGCCACCGAACGCGATGCAGGGTTTCAACTCGAACCAGATGCGTCAACTGCCACCGAATGCGATGCAGGGTTTCAACTCTGGTCAGATGGGTCAGATGCCACCGACCGCGATGCAAGGTATCAACTCGAGTCAACTGGGTCAGATGCCGGCCGAGGCGATGAAGGGTTTCAACGAGGATCGCTTCCGTGCTTTGCCAGCACAGGCGATGTCTGGTTTCAATCCACAACAGATGGGTGCCGTGCCGGCAACCGCTTTGGAGGGTATGCGCTTTAACCAGATGAACCAGCTTCCAGCTGCAGCGATGCAGGGCTTCAAGTCGGATCAGTTTGCCGCGTTGCCACCACAAGCGATGCAGGGCTTCAAACGTGAACAGTTTGCCGCATTGCCCCCGCAGGCGCTGTCTGGAATGGAACCTGGACAGATGCGTGATTTGCCGCCGAATGCTGCTCGTTCGTTCAGCCCGGAGCAGGTAAGCGCGCTGCCCGCTTCGGCGATGGCGGCAATTCAGCCTGGCGTCTTCCGCGCACTTTCGGCAGAAGCAATTTCTGCACTGACCCCTCAGCAACGAAACGCGCTGCCACCACAGGCACTGAATCCTCCAGCACTCTCACAGCCTGCGACTGCCGGCAACATCGGCGCGATCGTCGATTCGATCAGCGGATGGAACATCAACAAAGTTCCAGCCTCCGCTTTCGGCGGTATGAAGTCGACCGACATGGCGAAATTACCCAACGATGCGTTCAATGCGTTGAGTTCGCAGCAGATCGGGGCCCTACCGCCAACGGCGATGGGTGGTATCAAGCCAGCACAGTTTTCGGCCCTGCCGTCTGAGGCGATGGCGGCATTCAAGCCAACCCAGGTTGGAGCATTGTCACCTGCGGCAATGTCAGCAATGACGCCCGCACAGATGTCTGCACTGCCACCGTCTGCGCTCACGCAGATGAAGGCAACGCAGACCGCCAAACTGCCGACAGAGGCATTCGAGACGATGAAGCCGGCCCAGGTTGGGGCCATGCCGGCGGCTGCGGTGGGTGGTTTCAAGGCTGAGCAGTTGACGGCGTTGCCCGCTGAGGCGATGACGACGATGAAGCCGGCGCAGGT
>JAEMQQ010000007.1:6966-52304 GCA_016463775.1 Ilumatobacteraceae bacterium
TGAGCAGTTGACGGCGTTGCCCGCTGAGGCGATGACGACGATGAAGCCGGCGCAGCTCGGGGCAATGAAGCCGACCACGATGGCGGCACTTGCACCAGAACAGATGGCGGCACTGCCGGCGACTGCGCTCACGCAGATGAAGTCGACACAGGCCGCGGCGTTGCCGTCTGCTGCGATTGCCGAGATGAAGTCGGCACAAGTTGGTGCTATGCCAGCAGCTGCAGTGGGTGGTTTCAAGGCTGAGCAGTTGACGGCGTTGCCCGCTGAGGCGATGACGACGATGAAGCCGGCGCAGCTCGGGGCAATGAAGCCGACCACGATGGCGGCACTTGCACCGGAACAGATGGATGCACTGCCGGCGACTGCGCTGCGTCAGGTGAGCGACAAGCAACTCGGCGCCATTTCCTCGGAGGCCATGAAGTCACTTGATGTGGCGCAGATTGGTGCACTTCCGAAAGAAGCGTTCAAGGGCATGAAAGCTGAGCAGGCGAGTGCGATGTCACCTGATCAGGCTCGAGCGATGACGCCTGCCAAGGTGGCCGAGATGCCAGCCGCGGTGCGTGCCATCGTGAACGAGAAAAAGACACAGCCACAACCACCAGCAGATAGCTGATTCGGTTCGACAACATTTGCTGAAACGGGTGGGTCACTCACAAGAGTGATGCACCCGTTTGGCGTCTTTGGTTGGCTGTGCGACGCACAGCACTTGTTTGCTGCTATTGCAATGCGTTGCGAGCGGCAGCGGGGTCGGGGGTAAAACCAGGGGTATCGCGACAGAACTCCACCATGATGCCGTTGGGGTCGAGGTAGTAGTGCGAATGACACCAGCCATGGTCCACATCCATGATCGGCTCGATGTTGTTGTCGGCGAGATGTGCACGCACACGATCCTGGGTTGCTTGGTCGGCCTTGAATGCGATGTGATTCACCCAGACCGGCAGCCCGTTGCCAGTTGACACCTCGGAGCGCCAATCTGGTTTCTCGCCCATTTCGTGCAAATCAAAAAATGCAATCGAGGAACCATCACCCAACTCGAAGAACAAATGCAGGAAGTGCGACTCACTCCCGGGGATGCGGGTCACCTCGGTGTGCACGAGGGGAAAACCGAGCAGATCCTCGTAGAAATGTCGCGTCGCCTCACGATCACGACAGGCGTATGCCACGTGATGTACACCGCTGCGAGTGATCATCAAATTTTCAATCCCATGCGGGGGCCGTCAGGGCCGTCAATTTCAACGATTGGATCATCACGATCGTCGAATTCGGTGCGCAGTGCGCGGCTCATTACGGCATGCATGTCGTACATTGCGATGATATACGTGAACTCTAAAATCTCTTCATCAGAAAAGTGTGCATGGAGGGCTGCAAAGACACCGTTGGCGACCCGACCACCGTCATACACGAGTGCGTCGGTGTAGGCCAAGGCGGCTCGTTCTGGCGGGGTGAACACATCGCTGGCCGACCAGTGGGGAATGGCCGCAATCTTGTCTTCGCTGATACCAGCCGTGCGACACGACTTGCAATGTTGCGAGAACACGAATTGACTGCCACGCGCCCAACCAACCCGGGTCTGGCCAAGCTCGCGCAACTGGGGGTCGAGCCGACGCGCTGGATTGCGGTACAGCGCAAAACCACGCACCGCGTGTTCGAAGATCTCCGGCACCAAGGCAAACACCGTCCACCAGTCACCAGGTGTGCCGGTCGCAGTGCCGGGCTGCGCAACGGGGTCGCGGTCACCAAAGAGCAGGTCATACATCGGAATCACCGAGGCATCGGCTTCAGCGCGCGGAACTTGTCGCAAGCGCGGCATCGATACCCCCCTTTGCTTGGTTGGTGAACTGCATGACACCGTCGTCAACGGCCCCTTCGCGGAACATCTTTTTGTCTTTGTCGTAGTTCTGCGGGTTGAGCCACGGTTCACGGTCGCCTTGGCTGGGCATGAGGTGCATCACACGCTGCATGTAGCCCGACGAAAAGCCGTCAATCCACGGTCGGCGCGGCATCTGCTCTTCGCCGTCACGCAATTGCGGTGTGCACTGGCTTGTGCCGGTGTCACGCATGTGGTTGAGCAGTCGGCATACATAGGTGCAGGTGAGGTCGGCGCGCAGCGTCCACGACGCATTGATGTAGCCAAAACTGGTGGCCAAATTCGGCACACCCGAATATGACATGCCTTTGTAGGTGCGGGTCTGTGCGAAGTCGACAGGCATGCCATCCACGCTGAAATCGGCCTCGCCCAGCGTTACCAACTGCAAGCCAGTCGCAGTCACGATGACATCAGCCGGGATCTGTTGACCTGACGAGAGCAAGATGCCCGTTTCGGTGAAGGTTTCGATGGTGTCGGTGGCCATCGAAACACGACCCGAACGAATGGCTGCAAACAAGTCGGAGTTGGGCACCAGGCACAAACGCTGATCCCACGGGTTGTACTTCGGGGTGAAGTGTTTGTCGACGGGGTAGCGACCACCAAGTTCCATTCGGATTCCGCCAATCAGCAACTTCTTGATGTCGTCGGGGTGGCTGCGCGTGCGTCGGTACACCAGTTGTTGTCGCCAGGTGTTTTTTGCACGGGTGATGTTGTAGGCCAACTTCGCCGGAAGCACCTTGCGTAGAAAGTTTGCGGTCGGATCATGATCGGGCCGCGACACCATGTAGGTGGGTGAGCGTTGCAACATGGTTACATGTGCCGCACGCTCGGCCATTGCTGGCACCAGCGTGACCGCCGTTGCCCCCGAGCCGATTACCACCACGCGCTTGTCGGTGTAGTCAAGGTCATCTGGCCATTGCTGGGGGTGAACGATTCGCCCTGTGAAGCGCTCGAGTCCGCGAAACTCGGGTTGGTAGCCCGACTTGTACGAGTAATAGCCCGCACACATGAACAAGTAGTTGCAGACGAACAATCCGCTCGAGCCATCGCTGCGGGCGGTGTGCACCGTCCATGTTGCTTCTGGCGTCGACCACTCGGCGCGCACGACCCGTTCGCCGAACCGCATATGGCGCTGCAAGTCGTTTTCAACCACCGTCTCGCGCAAATATTCCATGATCGATGGACCATCGGCGATCGACTTGTCGGCCTTCCATGGCTTGAACTCGAAGCCCAGGGTGTGCATGTCGCTGTCTGAGCGAACACCCGGGTACTTGAACAAGTCCCACGTGCCTCCGATGTTCTCACGGCCTTCGAGGATGACAAAACTGCGATCGGGTGACTTGTCTTGTAGATGCACGCCAGCACCGATTCCCGAAATACCTGCCCCAACGACAACGACATCAAAGTGTTCAGGCACCATGGGCTCAGACTAGAGGGTAGGTTGAGCGAGTGACCAAACAAATTTTCGTTGTGTCGGGCAGTCTGCGCAAGGGGTCGTACACAACTGCCTTGTGTCGCGCGGTGTGCGGGCTGCAGATTGAGGGCGCCAAGTTCGTTATGCGCGACTATGCGCGCACCCTGCCGATATATGACGGTGATCTGGATACCGACACACCGCCCACCCAGGTAGCAGAAATGCGTTCGGAAATCGCTGAATCACACGCGCTGCTCATCGGCACGCCGGTGTACAACTACAACATTCCGGGTGGCTTGAAAAACTTTGTCGACTGGGCTTCGCGACCGTATGCCAATCATTCGTTTATCGGTCGACGTATGGGCGTTTTTGGGTGCTCGCCAGGCGAGAGTGGCGGAAAACAATCGGTGGAGTATCTGCGCAACATCATCCCGCTGTTCGGGGCCACACTCATTGGGCCAGAGTTGTTGTTTGCAAAGATCGACACCTTTATGTCTGCTGATGAAGCGGTAGACGCGTCCGTCATGGGCCCGCTGTCGGCCCTGGCCCGCGAACTCGCCGAATAGTTCTGTCGGCGCTTCAGAGGCGCAGTGCCTACGACAATTTGTTGCTGAGTAGTCGCAAAAATTCGCTGCGGGTCGGCTCGTGCTCGAATGCACCGCAAAATGCCGACGTGGTGGTCAGCGAGTTCTGCTTTTCGACACCGCGCATCATCATGCACAGGTGTTTTGCCTCGATAACGACGGCAACCCCCAACGGGCTGAGTGCCTCCTGAAACGCGTCTCGAATCTGGGTGGTCAACCGCTCCTGTACCTGCAGGCGGCGTGAACAAATATCAACTACCCGCGCCACCTTCGACAGGCCAGTGATGTAACCATTCGGAATATATGCAACGTGCGCCTTGCCAAAGAACGGAATCAAGTGATGTTCGCACAGGCTGTACATCTCGACATCTTTGACGATGACCATCTCCTGCACCTTTTCGGCAAAGATTGCATCACGAATGATCTCTACCGGGTCGTGGCCCTGGCCTTGGGTAAGAAATTGCATCGCTTTGGCGACCCGTTCCGGGGTCTTGAGCAGCCCCTCGCGGTCGGGGTCTTCACCAATGAGCCCCAATACGTCTTTGTACGCCTTTGCCAAGTGGTGGGTGGTGGCCTCATCGTAGGTTTCGACTTTTTTGTAGGCCACGGCAGTCCTTTAAGCGTGATGCACGATGTCGGCGGGGTACTGCACGATGTTGCGCGGTGTCTCACCCAAGACCACGTGCAAATCGAGATTCGCCGGCACATGCGGCCGTAACAGGCCGTGCACGACGATTGCAATGTTTTCTGCGGTTGGGTTGACGTCGGCAAATTCGGGTACGTCAAGATTGAGGTTCTTGTGGTCGAGGCGATCAAGCACGTGTTGCTTGATGGTCGCCGATAGCACACCAAGATCTATGACGTAACCAATTTGTGGATCGACTGAACCACAGACCCGCACGGTGAGTTCGTAGTTGTGCCCGTGGTAGTTCGGGTTGTTGCACTTGCCGTAGATGCGGGCGTTATCAGCATCACTCAGCGCCGGGTTATGAATGCGATGCGCCGCATTGAAGTGTTCGTGTCGGTACACCGCCACACGTGGGGCGCTTGAGCCGGCCATATCTGATGGTCAGGCTACGAGACGGGTGTGACTAAGCGACGATCTCCACGCCACCGCCTGGGTGCTCGATGATCCAACGTCGCAATGCAGTGACGGCCGCTGGCGCGGGCATGGCCAACACCCATCCGGCGCGGGCGTCGTGTTTTCCCTCGGCAATGGCAACAATGAGTGAAGCAACGTCGTTTGGTTGCAGGGTGGACGACAAGCCGTTGACCGGTTCGATTCCGTCGGGCATCAACGAGCGGTGCAAGGGCGTGTCGACCACACCAGGGGCGACCGTGAAGGCCCGCACGCCGTGCGCCTCACCCTCGGCATTGGCCACCACGGTGAGCAGATGCACAGCCGACTTTGCCGATGCATAGGCAAAAAAACCAGGGAACGGGTCAAGCTGGGCGAGCGACGACATGTTGACGATTCGCGCGTCGCCGTGCCGGCACATCGTTGGCCACAACGTATGAATGGCGGTGGCCGGTGCCGCCACATTGAGGTCGTGCATCGCCCGAAATTCAGCAGGTGTGGTTTCGGCAATCGACATAACTTTGGCGCTGCCAGCGTTGTTGACCAACAAGTCGATGCGACCGTGGGTGTCGGCAATCTGGTGAAGCACGGCGCCGAACACGGAAGTGTCGGTGACATCGCACGGGAATGGTTCAAACCGCTCGCCGAGGGCTCGACCCAAAGCGGAGAGCTTGTCGGAATTGCGGGCAATCCCTACCACCGTGTGACCAGCCTTCACCAGCAACTTGGCAACTGCTGCACCGATGCCGCTTGATGCACCTGTTACAACGGCAATCACGTATGCACACTATTCTTTGCCACAAGGAGAAACCCATGGCCATGCATCCGCAACAACTCGAGCGCATCCGCAGCAGCAAGGGCTTCATTGCCGCACTCGACCAAAGTGGCGGCAGCACCCCCAAGGCGCTCGCGCTGTACGGGGTAGCCGAAACTGAGTACTCGGGTGAGGCGCAGATGTTCGACGTAATGCACGCCATGCGTACCCGCATGGTGAAAAGTCGCGCATTCGATGGTGCTCGGGTGCTTGGTGCCATTTTGTTCGAAGGCACCATGGATCGCAAGATTGACGGCATCGGCAGTGCCGAATTTCTGTGGACGAAGAAGCAGGTCATTCCATTCTTGAAAGTTGACAAGGGCCTAGCCGACGAACAAGACGGTGTGCAGGTGATGAAACCGATGCCCGAACTTGATGCGCTGTTGCAGCGTGCCGTCGTAAAGGGAATCTTTGGCACCAAAATGCGTTCAGTCATCAAGTTGGCAAATAAGACGGGCATCGATGCAGTGGTTGCCCAGCAGTTCGCAGTAGGTCGCCAAATCATCAGCCATGGTCTGGTGCCGATCATCGAACCCGAGATCGATATCAAGAGCCCCGAAAAAGCCGCAGCCGAGGTGCTGCTGCGTGAAGCCTTGCTCGTCGAGCTCAATCAGCAGCCGGCCGCACAGCCGGTGATGCTCAAACTCACCCTGCCCGACACGGCCAACTTTTATGCCGAGTTGGTTCGTCATCCCAGTGTGTTGCGGGTGGTGGCATTATCGGGTGGCTATTCGCGCGATATCGCCAACAAAAAACTGGGTGAGAACCACGGTGTGATCGCCAGTTTTTCACGCGCCCTCACCGAAGGGCTGTCCGCCCAGCAGAGCGAGGGCGAGTTCGATGCCCTGCTTGATGCGACAATTGCGGGTATTTACGGTGCGTCAATCACCTGAGTCACAAGTCTCAATTCGTATCCACTTCAACGTTGAAATCGTCTGGTAAACAAAGGGTATGAAACCAAGACAAATTCTGCTCATGACCACATTGCTGGCCGCCGGCGGAAGCCTCGCGATGAGCGTGTTCATCTACTTCTCCAACAGCAGCTCGATGGACCAGAAGCTCAACGGCATTTACGTCGGTACCTGGGTGCCGTCAATCTTGGCGTTGGGGGCGTTTCTCGTAGTGGCCCAACGAAAGACGGATTGACATGGGCCAAGGTGCGCTGTTCGGCTTCGGCTGCGTCATCTTTTTTATTGTTGCCACGGGTGGGTTTTTATTCGCCATGATGACGCTCCGTGAAGCGGTCGATCGCGAGCGCGAAGGCACTCGGTAGTCCGCAAGCCGAGTTGGAGCGGGCGACCGGAATCGAACCGGCGTGATCAGCTTGGAAGGCTGAAGTTCTACCACTGAACTACACCCGCGAAAGTGTCGCCTCAATCGTACTTAGAGTTGCAGGCTCTTGATTTCCAAGAACTCCTCGAAGCCGTAGTCGCCGTATTCGCGTCCGTTGCCCGACTGTTTGTAGCCGCCGAACGGGGCGTTGGGGTTGAAACCGCCGCCATTCACCTCGACTTGCCCGGTGCGCATTCGACGCGCGACTGCCATTGCCTTGTCTTTGTCGGCCAGCCACACGCCGCCCGCAAGGCCGTAGTCGGTGGCGTTGGCGATACGAACTGCATCGTCAATGTCGTTGTAGGTAATGATGCTCAGCACAGGGCCGAAGATTTCTTCTTTGGCGATGGTCATGTCGGTGGTTACTTGTGAAAACACCGTCGGCAAGACGTAGTAACCCTTGGACACACCTTCTGGCACACCCACACCACCGACGAGCAACTTGGCGCCCTCGTCGATGCCTTTTTGGATGTAGCTGTTCACGCGATCGCGTTGCGCGGCAGATGCAAGTGGTCCGAGGTTCATACCTTCGGTGAACGGGTCGCATGGCGTCATTGCGCTGGCTGCTGCTGCTGCATGCTCTTCGGCCTCGGCGAGGCGGGACTTGGGCACCAACATGCGGGTGAGCGCCGAGCAGGTTTGACCGCTGTTCAAGAATGCCTTACCGACGCCTGACTTCACGGCCTTGCCGAAGGTCTCTGCGTCGAGGTCTTCGCCGATGATGTTGGCCGACTTGCCGCCCAACTCCAGCGCCACTCGCTTGATGCTCTCGGCACCAACTTGCATGACGCGCTTGCCGGCGCGGGTGCTGCCGGTGAACGAGACCATGTCGACCAGAGGGTGCCCGGCAATTGCCTCACCCACGACGGGGCCCGTGCCGGTGACCATGTTGAACACGCCTGCTGGCAAACCGACTTCGTCGATAATTTCAGCAAGCATGAATGCGTCAAGTGGTGCCACTTCGCTGGGCTTCAATACCACGGTGCAGCCCGCGGCCATCGCGAATGCCACCTTGGCAGCGATTTGATGAAGCGGATAGTTCCACGGTGTGATGCAGCCGACGACACCAATTGGTTCGCGCACCACGAGTGAACTGCCAACTTCTTTGCTGTAAGCAAACTTCTCGGCGATTGCCGCGGCCTGCTTGAATGAATTGATCGGCAGACCAACCTGCACGAGTTGGCTCAATACTTTTGACATGCCGGTCTCGCGCGAAATTGCTGTGGCGATTTCGTCCATGCGACCTGCGAGGCCGTCACCGATACGGCTCATGTACTTGGCGCGCTCTTGCACGTCGAGTGCTGCCCATGCGTCGAATGCAGCATGCGCAGCCTTGGCGGCGGCGTCAACATCCGCTGCGGTGCCGGCCGGAATCGTGGCCATCACCGATTCATCTGTCGAGTCGAATACCTGGATGGTGTCCTTGCTGGAAGTTGCCACCCATTTGCCGTTGATATAGAACTTTTGGTAATTGGTCATAGTCACATACTGCCAGCATCGGTCGTGGGTATCGTTGTCCTAAGTTCAGACGTCGAAACTCGGTACCCCCCCAATGCAACTTCCTCACAAGCGGCTGATTGCCGTGTGTCTCATGGCTGCAGTGGCTTTGCCCGCCGGCTGTGCCAGCGAGAATGCCCTCGGTAACGCCACTGAGAGCGAAAACAGCGGTCAAAACTGTGCAGTAAACACCCCGATCGAGGGTCGGGCACCGCGCATTGTGGCCACAGTTGCCCCCATCACCAGCCTTGTTGCCCAAGTGGCGGGTGACGTCGGGGCCGACATCGTGGGGCTCGTTCCTGAAGGCACGAACTCGCACACCTTCGAGCCACCGCCCAGTGCCGCCGCGGTGCTCGAGCAGGCTGATGTGGTGTTCATGAACGGTCTCGTGCTCGAAGAACCCACGAAAGATTTGGCACGAAGCAATGTCGGGGCTGCCACGGTGCTGTGTGAACTCGGCACGTTCGTGTTGCCCGAAAGCGAATGGCTGTACGACTTTTCATTCCCTAAAGAGGGTGGAAAACCCAACCCGCACCTGTGGACGAACCCGCCGATGGCCAAGCAGTATGCCGAAGTAGTGCTGCAGGTGTTGTTGCAACTTGACCCGGCAAACGCCGCGCAGTATCAAAACAACTTCAACCTGGTTGCCGAGCAGATCGACGAGTTGGATGCCGCGATGGCCGCGGCCACCCTGACGATTCCGGCCGACGCGCGGTTGCTGCTCACGTATCACGACGCGTATGCGTACTTTGCCGAGCACTACGGATGGACCGTCGTCGGTGCAATTCAGCCATCGTCGTTTGATGAGCCGACACCCAAAGACGTTGCCGATCTCATCGCCCAGGTTCGAGAACAACAAGTGCGGGCAATCTTTGGCAGCGAAGTCTTCCCGTCGTCGATCCTCGAGCAGATTGGCGCCGAAACCGGCACTCGTTATATCGATGTGCTGCGCGACGACGACCTGCCTGGCGCGTCGGGTGACGATGCGCACTCGTGGCAAGGGCTCATGCAGTTCAACTTCATCACCATGATTGAGGCGCTCGGCGGTGATGCGACCGCGTTGCGAGCCCTTAACATGAACTTGCTGGTTGTTGACTCTGCGCGGTACACGCAGTGATGCCTGTAGGAGATCACTATTAATAACGAACCGTTGATTCGCTGTGACGCACTTGGCGTTGCTTATGGCGCCAGTTTCGTGCTGGAGAACGTCACGATGCACATTCGTCGTGGTGAGTTCGTCGGCATCGTGGGGCCATCGGGTTCGGGTAAAACTTCTTTGCTGCGGGCAATCACCGGTTCGCTAGTCGCTGCGCGAGGCTCGGTCGAAGTAGCTCGCGGCACTCGCATCGGTTATGTGCCCCAGGTTGAATCTGTCGACTGGAACTTTCCGATTACGGTCGGTGAAGTGTTGGCCATGACGCGCACACGTCGGCACTGGCCGGGCACCTCGTCGAGCGAACGTGCCGAAATGGCTGAGGTGCTCGATGGCTTGGGGTTGAACGGTTTGGAAGGCCGCCATATTCGTGAACTCAGCGGTGGCCAGCAACAGCGCGTGTTCGTGGCCCGGGCGATGTTCGGCAAGCCCGACATTTTGATATTGGACGAACCCACCAGCGGCGTCGACGTGCGCACGCGCCACGAAATTTTGCATCTGCTGCGCGATCTGCACAGCAAAGGGAGCACGATTCTGCTCACCACACACGACCTGAACGGCTTGGCATCGCACCTGCCACGGCTCGTGTGCCTGAACCGCGAAGTGATTGCCGATGGCTCACCACGTGAAACGCTGATACCCGAAGTTTTGGAGCGCACGTACGGTGCACCATTGCACGTGCTGGAACATGGTGGCATGCCGATCGTGCTTGACCACGACTACGCCTCATCTGAACTGCTGCGTGATGCCGAACGTCAAATGCGAACAGAACGCGAAGCACTGTGATGAACATCGCCCTTGACCTGTTGGCGCCGTACGACTTTGCCTTTTTCCAACGTGGCATGGTGGCAGCCACACTCGCTGGCGCGTTGTGCGGTGTGCTTGGTGTGTTTGTGGTCTTGCGCGGCATGAGTTACATCGGCCACGGCTTGTCGCACGCAGTGTTTGGTGGGGCGGCGGCATCGGCAGTGATGTCGATCAATTTTTTCGTCGGTGCCGGCATCTGGGGCGTCATCTCGGGGGTGCTCATCGGTCGAATCGCCCGCCAGAAGATCATCGGTGCAGATGCCGCAATCGGCATCGTGACCACGGCGAGTTTTGCCGGGGGCATCGCACTGCTCAATCGCTATGGGCAGGCTCGCAAAAGCATCGAAGCCGTGTTGTTCGGCAGTGTGCTCGGTGTGTCGTGGGCCGATATCGCAGCGATATTGGCAGTGTCACTAGCGGTTGGCGCCATCGTGTTGTTTGCCTATCGAGCGTTTCTTTTTGCCACGTTTGACCCGCAGGTGGCAACCGTGTCGGGTGAACGCGTCGCAGCCATCGAAGTCATCTTGATGGTCATGTTGTCGGTCACTATTTTGGTGACCATGCGAGTGATCGGAACCCTGCTGATTTCGGCCCTGCTGGTGATTCCGGCGGCAACGGCACGAATGGTCACCAACTCGTTCTCACGCATGTTGATGTTGTCACCGATGATTGGCGCTGCGTGCTGCCTGGTGGGGATGAATCTGTCGTACCACCTCGACACCAGTGCTGGAGCCACCATCATCTTGGTGGCTGCGGCGGTGTTTACTGCGACGTATTTGTTGGCGGGTCGTCGGGCACGACTGCGGGTTGCCTCGTTGAATCACCTCTAAGGCCGCAGCACCCACTCCACACCGTCTTTGGTGTCGCGCACTTCCACACCAGCGGCCAAAAGTTGGTCGCGTACCAAGTCGGACAGATCGAATCGCTTTTCACCGCGTACGGATGCCCGCACCGCCAGCAGACCGTTGACGAACGGTGCCACCACCGAGCGCGGGTCGCGCAGGCCGTTGATGGCAATCTCGCCCAGTTTGGAGATCATCGCGCGCAACGTTGATAATGCGTGGTCTTGATCGGGGCCCTGCAAGGTGTCGACTGACCACGCACGAATTTCAGACTCGAGCGCCAGCACCGCCCCAACGGCGGCATCGGCATCGTGCTGGGTGATGGCCAGGTCGAACGCGCTGCGGTGGGCGGCGACCGCTGCTGCCAGTGAAGTGGGTGGGGCTGGCTGTGTTGCTTTGGCACGTGCTGCCGGCTCTTCGCTAGCCGCAGGCGACACCGTTGCGGTTGGCGCAGAGGTTGACGCCCAATCGAGTGACCGCAGTTCTGCAAGCGGAATGCTCGCCCCTGCTGGGTAAATCTTTTGAGCCTCGCCCTTGCGCAGAGTCACGGTGGCATTGCCGACCACGTCGGCCACGTCGCGCTCTAGGTCGATGACCAGCCCGGTGTGTTCGTCAACACCGATGATGAACTCGTCGGCGTGCAAATGTGTTTCGAGCAGGCGCAGGCGCAACTCGCCGAGATAACAAAAGCGCGTGTCGTGGTTGCCGCCCTCGGCGTTGTCAAAGTGCGGAATCACCGTTGCGGAAATGCCGATGTCGCTCAACACGTTGAGACCGTCGAGCCAGAAGGGGTCGAGCCCGGCCTTGTAGATCTCGTACACCGGCACCGTGTGGCAACCCAAGGTCAATGCCGCGGCTGAGGCAAAGGTGACGATGCCACCGTTCTGCAACTTGTTGGCTACTAGCGAACGCAGCGGAGTGTTTGTCCATTGGCGCAAGGCGTAGGTCGGTGAGCCGGGGCCAGCGAAGAGATAATGGGCGTCGTCCACGAGGCGCAAACCTTTTTCGATAGCCACGGCATCGGGTGCAACGCCACCGGTTGGCTGCATACGGGTGAGCCCAGCCATCTGCAATTGCACGTTCACACTCGTGGCGAAATAATCGACGGCGCGCTGGGCAAGGTCGGATGCATTCGATTGAAACCCGTAGGGCGTGTCGAGCACCACTGCGCGCACGGGCGCCGGCAGCAGCGAGGTCAGCCGGCGGTGGGTCGACACCATCGTCGGTGCGGTTTCGCCCGAGCCCATGATGGCCAAAATGCGGGGGAGCGTCATGCCAAAAACCCACTGATGATGTGTTCGTGCAGTGCCGTTGCCCACCGCTCGGGAAATTGGGCATGTAGATCGTGGTGTGCTGGCGAAAACCATTGCACTTTCACCCGCTCATTCTGCTGGGTGATTGCGTCATACTCACGACGCTTCTCACTCGACCATGCGTCGCCCGAGTCAGCAGGGGTAAAGAGCACAGGCACCGTGATTGACGGCAAAATGTCGTGCGGTCGGTGCTCCCACAGACCGCGCAGCACCTTAATGTGGCGATCGAAGGTCAACCACGGGCTGATGGTGCCGTCGTCGTGATGTTGCATGTTGGCCAGCGCACCAGTGATGGCAGTTTCCGGCCAACCCGTGTACACCCGGCGCATCGTGCTGGCGAACCCATCGGCGCGACTCCCGGCCAAACGTGGTGGCTGCAGCGCTTCGACACAGTCATCCCACGAAGCGAAGCGATCACACAGTTGAATGAGCCCGCCGTCCACCGCGCAGACCCCGCGTGTTGACCCCGGGTGGCGGTGCGCGAGTTCGACCACCACGTTGCCGCCCCAGGATTGCCCCGCTACGACCGGTCGCTGCAGCCCAAGTTGCGTGATGAGTGCTGCAAGGTCATCGACCACGGTTGCCATGTCGTAACCGTCGTCGGGTTTGTCACTGAGGCCATGCCCGCGTTGGTCGAGCGACACCACGTGATAGCCGAGGTTGGCAAGTGCATTGGCGGCCCCGTCCCATAAGCGCGAGTTCGAAGCCAGGCCGTGCACCAACACAATCGACGGTTGGGTGTTTGCCAACCCCAGTTCGCGCACGGCAAGACGAATGTTGCCAACCTGCACAAGCCGATGAGTCATGATGTCTCAGTCACCATACCCGTGGCAATAGCGTGGGCTCGTGGCCAGCGACATCCTCGACGTCGACTTGCTGGCTTTCGAGCAGGGCAACACCCAGCAACAAAAAGCAGTGGTCGATGGTGTGATGCGCAGCCTCAAGACTGGCTTCGTCTACACGAGCCATGATTTGTCAGAGGATCTACTCGACACCACGTATGCGATGTTGTTCGAGTTCTTCAACAAGCCGCAAGCTGAAAAGCGGGGCTACATCGCTGCTGGTGCCAACGGGCAAACCGGTTACACCGACGTGTTGGTTGAAACTGCCGAGGTGAGCGACAAACCCGACTGGAAAGAAATGTTGAACTGGGGCAAGCAAGTCGAGCCTGGTCACCCAATGCGCCGCAAATTTCCGCAGGCCTACCCCGACCAGGTGCTACCCGAGGCGTCGGTGCCGGGCATCAGCAAAGTGCTGTATGCATTCCACGACGCGATGATCGATTTGCAGACACGCTTCTTGCGCATCATCGCGGTGGGCCTCGGCTGCAAAGACAGTTTCTTCGACCAGATGGTCGACAACGGCTGTGCATTGAACCGGGCGATTCGGTATCCGAGCATGAAGAACGTTCCGGGTGACGGCCACGTGTGGGCTGCTGAGCACGGCGACATCAACCTGATTACCGCGTTACCGCGGGCCACAGCCAAGGGATTGCAGGTCAAGCATGACGGCAAATGGATCGATGCCGTGCCGCCGGCCGGGCATGTCATTTTGAATACCGGCATCATGCTCGAGCGTTTGACCAACGGTGTGATTCCCATCGGTTGGCACCGTGTGGTTGCCGACCCGAACTTTGACGGAGAGCGATACAGCATCGTGCAGTTTTGTCACCCGCGACCAAGCACCTTGCTGGCACCGCTGCCAACGTGTGTTACCAAAGACAACCCGTTGCGGTACCCCACGGTGACTGCCGGGGATGCGCTTGACGAAGTGATCTACCGCATCAATCTGGTCGAGGGCGCACGTCGAGTTACTAGCTAGATAGGCGCGAGATCTCCATGAACATCGGCGTGCTCACCGGCGGTGGGGACTGCCCGGGTCTCAACGCCGTGATTCGCGCCATCGTACGCAAGGCACAAAGTGTCGGCGGCCATCGCGTGCTCGGCTTTTATGACTCGTGGGACGGTGTGCTGGAAAAGCGATACGAAGAACTCGATATCAGCAAAGTGCGCGGCATCTTGCCCAAAGGGGGCACGATTTTGGGCACGCGGCGCGGCAGCCCGATTGATTACCCCGATGGTGCACAGCGCACCAAGCAGGTGTTTGTGGATCTTGGCCTCGATGCGTTGGTGGTCATCGGTGGCAATGGTTCGTTGACCGTCGCATCGATGTTGGCCAACGACCATGGGTTGCCCATTGTCGGCGTGCCCAAAACGATCGACAACGACGTGGTCGGCACCGACGCAACGTTCGGATTTCAAACTGCGGTGCAGATTGCCACTGATGCAATTGACCGTCTGCACACCACCGCAGAAAGCCACGACCGGGTGATGGTCATCGAAGTGATGGGCCGCGATGCCGGCTGGATTGCTCTGCATGCGGGTATTGCTGGTGGCGCCACCGCCATCTTGGTGCCCGAGGTGCCATTCGACATCAAAGAAGTTGCGGCAATCGTTGCCAAGCGCCACGAACGTGGTCGCTATGCGTCGCTCGTCGTGGTGGCCGAAGGTGCCAAACCCAAGCCCGGCACGCTCGAGGTGCCCGAACCACAACTCGATAAGTACGGTCGTGAGTTGCACGGCAGCATCAGCCAGGTAATCGCCCCCGAGTTGTCACGACTCACAGGTTTCGAGTCGCGTGTGGTGCAGTTGGGCCATGTGCAGCGCGGGGGTACGCCCACGGCCTATGACCGTGTGCTGTCAACCCGATTCGGCTTGGCGGCGGTGGATGCCGTGTATGCCAAAGCATTTGGTGACATGGTCGTGTTGCGCTGCGGGCGCATCGAGCGAGTGTCGATGCAGGTGACGCGTGGCCAGACCCGCACCATTGACCTCGACTTGTTCAACGACGTCGCAGCAACGTTTTTTGGCTGACCCAGCCAAGCTGTGTTTCTAGTTCGGCTCCCCGAACTGTGTTTCTAGTTCGGTGGCCCGAACTGTCGATCGCCGGCGTCGCCGAGGCCCGGCACGATGAAGGCTCGTTCGTTCAAGTGGCTGTCAATCGATGCCGTGATGATGTGCAGGTCCATGCCGGTTGATTCGAGAAATTTGATGCCCTCGGGGGCAGCCAGCACGCACGCCACAAAAATGGTGCCGCTCGCCCCGCGGTCGACCAAAATTTTGCAACCGTGGGCGAGTGAGCCACCGGTGGCAAGCATCGGGTCGAGCACCACGCAGGTGCGGCCACTCAGATTGGCGGGCAACTTGGCAACGTACTCGCTTGGTGCGTGTGTCTCTTCGTCGCGCTGCACGCCCACGACGGCAATATCGGCATCCGGCAGCAACTCCATCGCGGCAGGCAACATGCCGAGACCGGCACGCAAGATTGGCACCAGCACCGGGCGACTGGCGAGCTGCACACCAGTGGTGGTGGCCAGTGGTGTGGTTACTTGGCGCGGCGTGGTGGGAATGCGTCGTGTTGCCTCGGCCACGACCACGAGCGACAACCTGCGCATTTCGGCCCGGAAGATTTGGTTGGTGGTGGTCTGGTCGCGCAGATTGGTGAGTGCCTCCTGGGCGACGGGGTGGTCGACGACGGTGACCTGCAGGGGCATGGCTACATACTTACGCAATCATGTGTGGTGATGCGAACTAGCGTTTTGCCCGTGCGAATCACCACGGCGCAGAGTCGCGGCGAATGTGAGCAGGCCGGGGCATTGTTCGACCGTGTCTGGGCGATGCGGGGCATGGTGCCCAGCGAAGTGATCATCGCCACCGTGCATGCCGGTGGCTACGCGTCGCTGGCCTGGCTCGGTGATCAGGTGGTCGGGGCGAGTTGGGGCTTTCTCGGTGCTCACCACGACGAGCACACATTGCACTCGCATGTCACGGGTGTTGTTGCCGACCACAATTCATGTGGCATCGGCGAAGCACTGAAGCAGCACCAATGGTTGTGGGCCTACGAGCGGGGGATAGCCGCCATCACCTGGAGTTTCGACCCGCTGGTGCGGCGCAACGCGTATTTCAACCTGGTGAAACTCGGCGCACGCGTCACCGACTATCACGAAGATTTCTATGGCTCGATCGATGATGGCCTCAATCAAGGTGAACACACCGACAGATTGTTGGTGCGCTGGGCGGTGGCCGGCTGCGACGGGGTGGCGCCAGTGGGAAAACACGTTGCGCAGGCAGAGTGGAGCATCACGACACCAGCCGACATCGAAGCCCTGCGCCGCAACGATCGGGCCGCAGCAGCGCAGTGGCGCATTGCCCAACGGGCAGACTTACGCCGCATGTTCGCCAGCAACCAAACCATCGCCGGCGTGATGAGCGACGGGTCGTATGCGGTGGTGTCGGCATGATTTCGAGCATTCGGCTGCGGCGCGCGCACATCGACCTCGTGTCGCCGTTTCGCACCAGCTTTGGGGTCGAGACTGCTCGTGACTTGCTCTATATAGAGGTGTCGGGTGACGGCGTCATTGGCTGGGGTGAATGTGTGGCCATGAGCGAGCCGATGTATTCAAGTGAGTATGTCGACGGGTGCGAAGAAGTGTTGCGTCGGTACATGTTGCCGTTGGTGCACCGCAACACCACCGCCGAGTCGTTCACCGATTCGGTGCGTGGCATTCGTGGGCACTACATGGCCAAAGCGGTACTCGAGACTGCCTTGCTTGATTTCCAGTTGCGTCGCAACGGCATGAGCCTTGGCACGTTTCTTGGTGCCACCCAAACCCGCGTGCGTTCGGGTGTGTCGGTGGGCATTCAACCAAGCATCGACGAATTGTTGAGCGTCGTGCAGGGCTATATCGACGATGGTTACCTGCGCATCAAACTAAAAATCAAGCCCGGCTTTGATCTCGAACCAGTGCGGGCCGTACGCACGACCTTCGGAGACGATCTGTTGCTACAGGTGGATGCCAATTCTGCATACCAGCTCAGTGATGCCGAGCATCTGGCCAAGTTGGATCAATTCAACCTCCTGCTCATCGAGCAACCATTGCCCGAAGAGCAAGTGGCATCGCACGCCCAATTGGCCAAGGTGGTGCGCACACCGATGTGTTTGGATGAGTCGATTCTTTCGGTTGAAGTTGCCCGCGAGGCGCTCGATAGCGGTGCGTGCAGCATCATCAACATCAAGCCTGGCCGAGTGGGCGGTTATCTCGAGGCAAAAAAGATTCATGACCTGTGCTTTGAGCGCGGCGTAGCGGTGTGGTGCGGGGGAATGTTGGAGACCGGCATCGGCCGTGCCGCCAACTTGGCCCTTGCGGCGTTGCCCGGGTTCACCCTGCCTGGTGACACGTCGGCATCAGCCAGATATTTCGCTCGTGACGTTACGTCGCCGTTCATATTGCGCGATGGGCACTTGGATGTGCCGACGGGCCCAGGCATCGGTATCGACCCTGATCTGGACTACCTCGACTCGATCACCGACCGTGTGGATGAAATCGTCTTGACGAAATAGTGCAACGGGGCTGACAGCATCGACGGTGTCAGCGGGGCATTGCACTACGCCGTGAGGCGGAACAGAATTGCAGTCTCGGCTTGGTGTTGGTTGTTCCTGCGAAGTTTGCCCCACAGGCTGGAGATGTTCCAATAGATGCTGAACATGGCATAGACAGGCCCATATTTTTTCGCGATGGCCTTGCGCACGGCGAGGGCTTCGCTGCCGGTCACGAGTCGAGCAGTGCCGGCCAGCAACGGTGTTTCGGTGGTGACCGAACCTTTGATGTCACAGACCTGCAGGTTGACGGTTGGGTTGTTGCGGATTCGTTTGACCTTGCCGACGTTGGTCTCGGTGATGACGCCGAATTCGTCGTTCATTGCCGCAAACCACACGGCAGTGGCGACCGGTCGCCCATCACGACGGAACGTCACGAGCGACACGTACTTTTCTTTGTTGCTGAGCGCCGCAGTCATGTTGTTGTCGGGATGGCAGGATTTGAACCTGCGACCTCCTGGTCCCAAACCAGGCGCACTAGCCAAGCTGTGCTACATCCCGCGTGCTGTCAGGCTAGTGACCGAACAACCGAGAGCAGTCGCTGCACATCATCGTGGGTCACATAGCGCACCACACCAGCACGAACGACACCACCCGACTCCGTCAGCCCCAGATGCGACACCAGTTCGACGGCATAGGAGCTGCCCGACCACACGGCGATTTTTTCGGCAGCCAACGACTCTGCAACGCGATCCGGCGAGAGACCAGCAACGGTGAATGCCACCGTCGGTGTTCGCGCATCGAGCGTGGGTGGGCCCCACACCCGCACGTGTGGCATGGCGAGCAGACCATTGAGTAGCGGCGTAAACACGCCCAACTCGTAGTCCGCAACTCTCGTCATATCTTCTTCGAGCAGGTACCGGGCAGCAGCTTCGGTTGCGGCGATGCTTTCAAAGTTGGGTGTCCCGGTTTCGTATCGTCGGGGCCCGACATCGTCGGCGGGTCGCACTTTGGCAACCGGCAAGGCGTTGAGCAGATTCGGTTCGATGCACAACACGCCGGCATGTGGTCCGTACCACTTGTACGGGCTGGTGGCGAGCACGTCACAACCAATCGCGCGCACGCTCACGGGCATGTGTGGTGCAAGATGCACGGCGTCGACGAACACCCGCGCACCCACCTGGTGAGCGAGTGCAACGACGGCCCGCAGATCGGGCATCGTGCCGATGAGGTTCGATGCACCGGTGACTGCCACCCATTTGGTGTTCGGGGTAATGAGCGCTGCGAGTGCATCCATATCCAATCGACCGTCAACGGCGGAAAACGGTGCGAGCACGTGCTCGGCCCCCGACTCTTCACATGCGATGCGCCACGGTGACACGTTGGCATCATGATCCAGGCGTGTACCAACCACGCGATCACCAGGTCTGAGTGTGCGACCGATCGCTCGCGTCAATGCGAATGTCAACGTCGTCATATTCGCCCCGAACACCACGCTCAGGGGGTCGGTATCAAGCAGTTGCGCCACCACACCACGGGCGCGCTCAAGTAGATCGTCCGTGGCGTTGGCGGCGGCGAAGGCGCCATGTGTGTTGGCATTGTTGCCTCCCGTTGACCACTCGCTCGCTGCTCGAATTGCGACATCCACCATCTGCGTGCCAGCCGGGCCGTCAAAACGGGCCCAGCCGTCGCGCACCCCTGGAAAGCGGTGGCGCACGTCGGCGCCGATCATTTGGTGCGCTTGGCGGCTTTCGCCAGTCGCTTCTTGGCGCGTCCGAGCGGGGCCAAATGACGGTGGTCGAGGTCGCTCATCTCCGTGCCATCGGCGAAACGTACCCGATATCGCTGCCACTGGAAGCCGTTGGCGAGAATCACCCGACCCTCGCTACCCGACGGCAGATCGGGAAGCTCAACGGTCGTCATCACCGTGTCGCCGATCCGCAAGTCGATCTGCCCCTCGTGGGGTTTGGCGAGGGAGTGCGGCTTCCAAAATGGCATGTACTCAGTATGGCACTTGTAGCCTTCGTGGCTCATGCAGTGCACAGTGGAACAGCTCGAAAACAACAAAGTAAAGGTCGACATCTCGGTTGACGCGGCGTCATTCGACCAGGACATCGAGATTGCCTATCGCAAGTTGGCACGCCAAGTTCGTATTCCAGGTTTTCGCCCCGGCAAAGCCCCCCGTCGGGTCATCGAAGCGCATCTGGGAGATGACGGCAAGAAAGCGGCGCGGGCACAAGCAATCGAAGACGCCGTTCCGAAATATTTGGCGGAAGCGGTAAAGCAACTCGACATTGACATCATCGCCACACCAAAGGTGGAACATGTGCACGGTGCCGACGAAGACAGTGGCCCGATCTCGTTCCACTGTGAAGTCGAAGTTCGTCCGGTGGTTGCCGTTGCGGGCTATGCCGGCCTGCGGGTTGAGTTGCCGAGTATCAGCGCCACCGAAGCCGAAATCGATGAGGTAGTCAACAATGAACGCAAGCGTCACGGCACGCTCGTGGATGCGACGCGGGCGATTGCCACCGGCGACCAGGTAACGATCGATCTTTCGGCGTCTCGTGATGGTGCACCGGTACCCGGGCTCAATGTCGAAGCCTGGTTGTACGAAGTCGGTCGTGGCTGGGTGGCGAAAGGTTTCGACGACATTTTGGTCGGTCTCGAGGCTGGTGTGGAAAAGCAGTTTCAGGCAGTGCCCAACGGCAACGAAGATGAAGCCGATTTTTCGCTGAAGGTCATCAAAGTGCAGGAACTGCAGTTGCCCGAGACGACCGACGCATGGGTGGCGGAGACCTTCGGTGAGTTCGACACGGTCGCCAAGTGGCGAATCACGATCGCCGAACGTATGAACGAATCACGAATCAACCAAGCACGAAACTCAGTTGTCGATCGTGTCACCGACGAATTGGCGAAGTTGGTCGATATCGATCTACCCGAACCGATGGTCGAGGGTGACCTGCGTTCGCGAATTCGCAACACGGTCGATACGTTCCAGCGCCAGGGCATCGAGATTGGACAGTTTTTGCAGATCACCGGGCAAACCGAGGAGCAGTTCATCGACCAGTTGCGTGAGCAGTCACGCAAGGCCGTGCGGGTAGACCTGGCATTGCGGGCGGTGGCGCAGGATCAGAACCTCAACGCTGGCGATGATGACCTCGACATCGAACTCGAGCGCATCGCCGTTCGCGCGAATGTCAAAGTCAAACGTGTCAAATCGCTGTACGAAAAGAATGATGCGCTCGGCGACCTCAAGGCCCAGATTCGAAAATCCAAAGCCCTTGAATGGCTCGTGCGACAAGTCACGTACGTAGATCCGCAAGGCACGATATTGGCCACAGAAATACTGCTCGATGCTGGCGTGGACATTGACCCCACTGCTGACACCGGTGCCTCTGTGAACATTGACGCTGAATCCAACACGAGCGAAGGGTCGACCAGTACCGTGGAAGAAACCCCCTAATGAATGAGCGAGACATGAACTTTTCGAACTATTACGTTCCCAACGTCACCGAAGTTACGAGCCGCGGCGAGCGGGTGTACGACCTGTACAGCCGCATGCTCAAAGACAACATCATCTTTCTTGGCACCCCGATTGATGACACGATCGCCAACCTGATTTGCGCGCAGCTGATCCACCTCGAGAGCGAAAACCCCGACAAGGACATCAATATCTACATCAACAGCCCGGGTGGCGATATCACCGCGCTGTTCGCCATTTACGACACGATGCAATTCATCAAGAACGACATCGCCACCATTTGCCTCGGTCAAGCCGCATCGGCTGCCGCGGTCTTGTTGGCTGCGGGCACGAAGGGCAAGCGTCTGGCGTTGCCCCACGCGCGCATTCTGTTGCACCAGCCAACCGGCCAGGTGGGCTATGGCCAGGTCACCGACTTGGAAATCGCCGCTCGTGAAATTCTGCGGATGCGTGATTTGCTGGAAATTATCTTGTCTGACCACACCGGGCAAAGCATCGAACGGGTGCACGCCGACACCGACCGCGACTTCGTAATGGAAGCAGAAGAAGCCAAGGCCTACGGAATGATCGATGAAGTGATTTCAACGAGGCAAATGGCCGACCGCAACGGACCTATTCGTTAGAAGGGGACACCATGGCTAAGTTTGGCGACACTGCAGAGCTTGTCAAGTGCACGTTCTGCAGCAAGACGCAGAAGCAAGTAAAGAAGTTGATTGCTGGGCCATCGGTCTATATCTGCAACGAGTGCATCGATCTGTGCAACGAGATCATCGACGACGAGGTGGCCGACGCCAAGAACCTCGGGCTCGACAACGTTCCGACACCCCGCGAGATCCGGGCCTTTCTCGACGATTTCGTCATCGGTCAAGATTCTGCCAAAAAAGTGCTCGCTGTGGCAGTGTTCAACCACTATCGGCGCATCAAGTACACGCAGTCGAAGAAACTGCGTCGTGACGATGTCGAACTGCAAAAGAGCAACATTTTGCTGCTCGGTCCAACGGGTTGCGGCAAGACGCACATGGCCCAGACCCTGGCGCGCATGCTCAACGTGCCTTTTGCCATCGCCGACGCCACGGCACTCACCGAAGCGGGCTATGTCGGTGAAGACGTCGAAAATATCCTGCTCAAATTGCTGCAGGCCGCCGACTTTGATGTGAAGCGTGCCGAGATGGGCATCGTTTACATCGACGAAATCGACAAGGTTGCGCGCAAGAGCGAGAACCCGTCGATTACTCGCGACGTTTCGGGTGAGGGTGTGCAACAGGCGCTGCTCAAGATCCTTGAGGGCACCGTCGCCTCCGTGCCACCCCAGGGCGGTCGTAAGCACCCACATCAAGAGTTCATCCAGATCGACACCACCAACGTGCTCTTCATCGTGGGTGGCGCGTTTGCGGGCCTCGATCAAATCATCGGCTCGCGTCTCGGAGACAAGGGTGTCGGCTTCCACGGCACGGTCAAGTCGAAGAAAGAGCGCGATCCGGGTGACCTGTTCGCACGTGTCTTGCCGGAAGACCTGCTCAAGTTCGGCATGATTCCAGAATTCGTCGGGCGACTTCCGATGGTCGGCGCAGTTCACGCATTGAAGAAAGATGCACTCGTGCAGATTCTCACCGAGCCAAAAAATGCGCTGGTCAAGCAGTACCAGAAGTTTTTTGAATTTGAAGACGTCGAACTGGTGTTGTCGCCAGAGGCACTGTCGGCGATCGCCGACGCAGCCCTCACGCGTGGTACCGGCGCTCGTGGCTTGCGCGCCATCCTCGAAGATGTGCTGCTCGACACGATGTACGACCTGCCTGGTCGAACCGATGTAGCAAAGGTGGTTATCGAAGCCAAGTGCGTCACCGAGCGGGCAGCCCCGACGATCACCACTCGTTCACCACGGGTGAGCAAGCCGAAGCGCGCCGCATCGTAAGCCCACTACCGTTCACGGCATGACCGAAACGGCAATCGAGCGCGCTCTTGCGTTCTTGGAATCCCATTCGGTCTACGAAAAAACCGGACGTATCGAATCCCCGAGTACCGCCAACATTGAACGTCTTGTCGGGTTGCTCGGTGACCCGCATACTGCGTACCGCACGATTCACATCACAGGGACGAATGGCAAGGGTTCGACCAGCCAAATGGTGACGAAGCTGTTGATGGCGCATGGTCTGCGGGTGGGCACCTATACCAGCCCTCATCTCGAGCGTGTCAATGAACGGATGGCGGTCGATGACGAGCCAATCAGCGACGATGAGCTCGCAGAAAACGTGCTGGCAATCGCTGAATTGGAGCCGCTCGTCGGTGCCCGGCTGAGTTATTTCGACATCTTGACCGCAGTGGCGTTTCGCTGGTTTGCCAACAGCGCAATCGATGTCGGGGTGATTGAGGTCGGTCTACTTGGTCGCTGGGATGCCACCAACGTGGTGAAAAGCGACGTTGCGGTGCTGACCAACGTGTCGCTCGACCACACTGAGTTTGCTGGCCCAACCCACGCCCACATCGCCGGTGAGAAAGTCGGCATCGTCAAGGCCGACAGTGTGTTCGTGCAAGGTGAAACACGTGAAGACGTGCAGGAGATCTGCACGGAAGTGGTGTGTGCCCGACGTGTGGTACGAGGTGAGCATTTTGAAGTCATGTCGAATGATTTGGCCGTCGGTGGGCGAGTCGTGTCGATGCGCACGATGCGAGCGCGGTATGAAGACGTGTTCGTGCCACTGCACGGAAGTCACCAGGGTGACAATGCGGTTGTGGCCGTCGCTGCCGTGGAGGAATTCTTCGACAACTCCATTCATCGTGACGTACTCGATGAGGGCTTCGCGGCAGTCACGATGCCGGGTCGATTCGAAGTGGTAGGGCGTCAACCATTGGTAATCGTTGATGGAGCACACAATGTCGGTGGGGCCGAGGTGTGCTCGGAGGTTTTTTTCAACGACTTTCAAATCGAAGGCAAGCGGGTACTCGTAGTGGGCATGTTGAAGAGCCGCGCTCCTCAAGAGCTGCTCGGTGCATTGCGTGCCGACGAGTTCGATCTCGTTGTGTGCTGTACCGCGCCGACGCCGCGTGGAACTCCGGCCAGTGAAATCGCCGCTGCTGCGCGTGCCGTTGGATGCGACGATGTAAAAGTTGTCGAACGGGTTGACGCGGCACTAGCAACTGCATACCGTGAGCTGCGCGCTGAAGATGCGCTGCTTGTTGCGGGCTCGCTGTATGTGGTGGGTGCAGCGAGACCCGTGCTTCGCCAACTGATGCCGTAGCAGTAGCCTGACTGCGTGGCAAATCCCCAGAACAGCAAACGAACCCTCGTTCTACTCAAGCCTGATGCAGTCGAGCGAGGCCTCGTGGGCGAAATCGTCGGCCGTTTTGAACGCAAGGGTCTGACCATTGCCGCCATGCAGGTGCGCACGCTCGACCAGGCGATACTTGCCAACCACTACGCCGAGCACGAAGGCAAGCCGTTCTATGCCGATCTCGTCAAGTTCATGTCGCGCGGGCCAGTCGTGGCGATGGTGGTGGCCGGTCCTGATGACACGTGGGAGATTCTCCGGGCGATGATGGGCGCCACCAACCCGAAAGCAGCTGCACCCGGCACCATTCGTGGCGATTTGGGCACCATCTTCACCGAAAATCTCATTCATGGCAGTGACTCGGCAGCAGCAGCCGAGAGGGAAATCCACATTTTCTTTCCGGGTCTCTGAGGCAGCACCTTGGCCGGCACTAATCCGATCTCGCTGACGCGGGACATTGCTATCGACCTCGGCACTGCAAACACGCTCATCTACATCAAGGGCGAAGGCATCGTGCTCGACGAGCCGAGCACCGTGGCGCTTGACATCGCAACTGGGCAACTCGTCGCGGTCGGCCACGACGCCAAACGCATGTGGGGACGCGCCCCCCGAAATATTCGTGTGGTACGACCTCTGAAAGATGGTGTGATTGCTGACTTTGACTTGTGTGAGCAAATGTTGCGTGAGTTCATTCGCCGTGTACACACCAGCCGTTTCAGCAAACCGCGCATGATTGTCTGTGTGCCGTCTGAAATCACGGGTGTCGAACGCCGTGCCGTGCAGGATGCGGCCGAGTTCGCCGGTGCTCGCCGACCCGTGTATGTGATCGAAGAGCCGATGGCTGCTGCAATCGGTGCGGGTCTGCCAGTCAGCGAGCCCAGTGCCAACCTCATCGTTGACATCGGGGGTGGCACCACGGAAGTCGCGGTCATCTCCCTCGGTGGCATCGTGACGGCGAGCTCCTGTCGGGTGGCCGGCGATGAAATCAACGACGCCATCGTGGCGATGTTCAAAAAACAGTTCAACCTCGAGATTGGGGACAACACCGCCGAGGACGTGAAGATTCAGCTGGGTTCGGCTTGGCCACTTGAGCAAGAGCTCACCGCCGATGTTGGCGGTCGCGATATGACGAGTGGTTTGCCCCGCACCCAAGAAGTGACGACGGTGGAAATTCGGGCGGCAATCGACGCGCCAGTCACCGCAATCATCGATGTGGTGAAGAGCACCCTCGAACGTACGCCGCCGGAATTGGCTGCTGACGTCATTAGTAACGGCATCACGTTGTCGGGTGGTGGCGCGCTACTCACCGGTCTTGCCGAACGCCTCATTCACGAAACAGGCATCAACACCGTCGTGGCCCCCGACCCGTTGCTGTCGGTAGTACTGGGTGGCGGGCTCACGCTGGAGAACTTGGATGCGATGAAGGGTCTCACGGCGCAATCGGACGACGAGTAACCCGGCGGAAGTGAGAGCGTGGCTAAAAATAGAACCAATCTCACCCGGGCCATCGCGCTGTTGGCGCTTGCCTCGGTGTTTTTCATCACGCTCGATCTGAGTGATTCGGCGGTGACGTCGCGCATGCGACGTGTTTTTGGCACCGTCTTCAGCCCGATTGAAAACGTTTCGCGCGTCGTCACCCGCCCGTTGAGCGGTGCATGGAAGGCGTTCCGCGAGTACGACGACGTGGTCGATGAAAATGACCGCTTGAAGGAAGAAGTTGCGTTGCAGGAGGGTGCAGCAGTTGCCGCTGCTGCCTCTGTTCGTTTGGCACAGGAGCTGCTGGCGCTCAATGGTTTGCCGACGTTGGCAGGTATCAATTCGGTTACCGCCCAGGTAATCGGTGAAACTCCGACGAATTATTCTCAAATCGTCGAAATCAATCAAGGGTCGAGTTCAGGCATCAAGGTCGGTATGCCGGTGCTGAATGCGGCGGGACTTATCGGTAAGGTCACCGAGGTCTTCGGCGATCGCGCCCTCGTCATGTTGATTTCTGACCCTGATTATGCGCTGTCGGTCAAGGTCGTTACGAAGTCGAGCCGCACGCCGATTACCTTGCCACCGTTGCCGACGGAGGATGCTCCGACGGTTGATTCGGTGCTGGAAACGAACGATACGAGCTCAACCTCGTCGTCCACCTCCACGACGACCACTATTTTTGGTTTCACACCATCAGCCACCACGGTGCCTGCGGATGTCGTGGCGGGTGCCGGGTCGAAGATCAACGTGCCGCTTGCCGGCCAACTCGCGGTGCGCGAAACCGGCATTCTTGAAGGGCGCGGTCCGGGAACGCGACCAATCGTTCGTTTTCTTGATGCCACCACTCGTGCAGCGGCCATCGAGGTTGGGGCACCGGTGGTGTCGTCGGGTGGATCGCGAAGTCTCGCACCGCCTGATGTCGTGATCGGTGTCGTGTCTCGGGTGATCGAGCGACTCGGCACTGCCGGACCAATTTTGGAGATAGATCTTGTCGCAGATCTTTCCAACCTGTCGTTCCTACGCATATTGCTGTATCAACCAATCACCGAAGCAGGACGCTGAGATATGTTCGAACGTCTATTGCGGTTGATCGCCAGTCGTTGGTTTCGGTTGGTTCTGGTCGTGTTCATCGTGCTGTCGTTGCAGACCACGTTGTTCAGCGAAGTGCGGCCGTTCGGATACGCAATTCAACTGGTTGCGATTTTTGTGGCAAGTGCTGGCTCGGTGCATGATGTGCGCACTGGGGCCATCGTTGGTTTGGTCAGTGGTTTGATGTTCGATGCGGTTCTGGCAACACCCCTCGGCATTTCTGCGTTGGTGCTCGGTGCGGTTGGTGCGGGTGCAGCGCTGATGCTGCGGTCATTTCGCGACCCGCCGTGGTGGTTGCGTCTGCTGGCAGTGAGTGTTGCAGCCGCATGTGGCGAGCTGTTGATGCCTCTCACTCAGGCAGTGGTGGGTCAAGGTGGCTGGCTCGGGCTACGGGTCATCTCGGCGATGTCTGTCACTTTCATCGGTGCGTTACTGATCGCCTCATTGTTCATTCCTGTCACAAGATGGACACTGCGCGAGAAGGTCTTGCTTGGCAACTAACAATCAGCAGCGTCGTTGGTCCGCACTCGGTGGGCTCGCGATTGGTTTGTTGGTGCTGTTGCTTGCCCGCGTGTGGTTCCTGCAGGCAGTCACCAAGGAAGAAACCGACCGCATCGTCGATCGGGTGCAGTCGCGTGTGGTCAAGTTGATCCCTGAACGGGGGCGAATCTTTGATGTCAACGGCCGCGTGGTTGCCGACAACAAGCGGGTACTCGTCGCAACGATCGACCGACGCATCATCAGCGATCCGCAAGACCGATTGGAGATGTTCCGGCGGCTGTCGGGGCCGCTTGAAACCCCGATCGAGCGCCTGTACACGCGGGCTGCCGACGAGCGATACGACCAACTCACTGAAATGCCCCTGGCCTTTGACATCTCCGAAGAACAAGCCGCGTTCCTTCTGGAGCGCATCGAGGATTATCCCGGAGTGGTCATCAAAGAGGATTGGCGGCGCATCTATCAGTACGGGGCCATCGGGAGCCATGTCACCGGTTTCTTGGGTGCCATTCAACAAGAGTCTGCTGCGTACTACAAATCGTTGGGCTACGACCCCAATGAACGTGTCGGGCTGTACGGCGTCGAACTGATCTATGAAGTCGACCTGCGTGGGATCCCTGGCTTCGTGCGCTACGAGGTCGATGCGGTTGGTCGAATCAAGCGGGTGCTTGAACGTGTCGAGCCCCAGTCGGGCAAGGACATCCAGCTTTCGCTCGACTTCAAGCTGCAACAATTTGCCGAGCAGGCACTGGAGACGCAATTGCTCGTGCGCCAACGTAATGAAGCTGCACAGGTGATGCTGCCAGAGGGCATTCCCGACCCGCAGTACGACGAAGTGAACTATTACAAGGCCCCTGCAGGCTCAGTGGTACTGATGAACCACGCCACCGGCGAGGTCGTGGCGATGGCTTCGTACCCGCGCTTCGACTCACGTTGGTTCACGGCGAACATCAACGCCGAAAAGTTCGCCCAGGTATTCCCGCGCACTGATGACCCCGACCGTTCGATCCTGATCAATCGGGCGGTGTCGGGTCGATACAACCTTGGCTCAAGTTTCAAGCCGTTCGTCGCCTATGCCGCCCTCAATACGGGACAGTTGCCGGGGGGCGCCGACTACCTGTTCGACGACCGAGGCTCGTACAAATTGGAGAGCATTCCAAAGGATCGTTGCGACCAAGGCGTGAAGTGCGTCTTTCGCAATGCGATCTGCCGCGCGACCGGTGCACCGTGTCGATACGGGGAAGTCAATGTAGAGACTGCGCTTGCCGTGTCGAGCGATTCATTTTTTTACAAGATCGGTGAACAAATCTTGACCGAGCGCGGCTACCGCGCAATTCTTGAACAAGAAGTCCGACGGTTCGGTTTTGGCTCGCCAACGAATATTGACCTGCCATTCGAGTATGCCGGGACGATTCCGAACGCCGCGTACAAAAAGTATCTGGCCAGCCTCGGGGTCATTGCCGAAGATGCTGGGCGTGCGTACTACGTGGGAGACAACGTGTTGTTCTCGATCGGCCAGGGCCTCTTGTCGGCGTCACCGGTGCAGGTGGCAAACGCCTACGGAACATTGGCGAATGGTGGAACGAAGTTCGAACCGCGAGTCGTTCGGGCTGTGCTGGCCCCCGGTACCCGCAACAAGGCGTCGGGGTTGGCGGATCTCGCCAACGCTTCAGTGTTGCGCCGAGTGGCAGACGAGTCTCCGGCAGTAGAAGTTCCGCTGCCAGCAGCGGTGCGCGACCCCATCGTGACTGGGCTGACGCGCGTTGTTACCGGGCCTGGCGTCACGTTCGACTATTACCACAAGACGACGGGGGAGAACCTGTTCCGTAATTACCGCGGAATGCCGATCGCGGGCAAGACCGGCACGGCGCAGGGTTTCAACAACCTGCCTTGGAACGACTCGTCAGCCTTTGGGGCGTTCAGTCTCGACGAGACTCAGCCGTACAGCGCATTCGCCTATCTCGAAAAATCGGGGTACGGCGCGCTTGCTGCGGCACCAGTCGTGAAGTGCATCTTTTCGGCGCTCAGCAAGCAATGGCGCGTTGACGAACTCAGCCCGGCTGACCCGCTCGACATTGCGTCGACGATGGCTGCGCCGACCACGCGGCTGCGCAACCCGATGTGTTTGGTGAGTACCTTCGCGGACAGTAGAGACTGATATGTCGACAATCTTTCTGGGTCGTCCACGTCCGGGTGATCCACGTGGTTCTGCGAGTGTGCTTGATCCGTGGCGCAACGTCGATTGGATGATGATTTGGGCAACCTTCGCACTCGTTGTGATCGGAGTCTTCAATATTTACGCAACCACCAGCCCCCGCCTCGTTCTGCGTGGGGCGGACCCCTTCTATTTCACCCAGCGCCAGGTTCTGTTCGTCATTGCGGCAACGCTCTCGATGTTTGCGGTGATGTTCTTTGGTCATGACTGGTTACGGAGTAAAGCCGTGTGGTTCTACGGGGCAACCACGTTTTCGTTGCTTATTTTGTTGCTGTGGGGATTCACGAGTGACGGAACCAAACTGTCGTTCGACCTGGGCATCATCGCCGTACAGCCAGCCGAGGTCATGAAGCCAGTGCTCGTCCTCGTGCTGGCCGCGTGGTTTGCCGACGCTGGGATGCGAACGGTGCCGTACGACGAGTTCATTCGCGCATTGTTGATTGCCGTGGTTCCGTTTCTGTTGATCGCCATGCAGCCCGACCTCGGCTCGGCAATGACGATTGCAGCGGGCGTTTTTGGGGTGCTGCTCATTGCCGGGACACAACAACGCCATTTTATTTTTGTCTCGTTGCTAGCGGTGTTCAGTTTTGTGGCATCCATCTGGTCGGGCGTGGTTCGTGACTATCAGCTGGAACGTTTCACTGCGTTGTGGAATCAGAACAACACCACCAATGAAAGTTTGCAGAGCCTCGTCTTGCAGGTGCGTTATGCAAAACGGGCGGTCGCTGCCGGTGGGTATTTCGGTAAGGGCTATCTGCAGGGCGAGTTGACGAACGGCCGTTTCATCCCGGTGCAGTCGACCGACTTTCCGTTCTCGGCAATCGGGGAGCAGTTCGGTTTGGTTGGCGCGTTGATCGTGGTCGGGTTATTCGGCTTCATCTTGTTGCGCGTTTGGATCGTCGGCCGCAACGCCAACACGCCGTTTGGGCGGTTCTTGGCGGCGGGAGTGTTTGCGACCCTGGCCTGGCAGGTGTTCCAGAACATCGGTATGACCATCGGCATCACGCCCGTCTCAGGTCTGCCCCTGCCCTTTGTGTCGTATGGGGGGTCGCACCTCGTGTCCTGGGCCGTCATGATCGGTCTCGTGCAAAGCGTGGAGATGCGTCGCTCGGCCTGAGGAAGTCGGTAGGCTAGACCAACCGTTGGGAAGTTCCCAACAGCAGATTTGGACATACGCACGAGCGTGCGAGCGCAAGGGGTAGATGCGCACCGCGCCACGGCACGGCGAATTCGGCGCACAGGCGCGACATCGCCGCCATCGGAAAGGTTTTGACATGACGAATGAATTTGGCGAGAGCGAACGCTCGCCCGTTGAGTTGCCCGAGCACCCGCGCGAGGGTCGGCCGTCGATTCCACCGCCACCTGGACGAGCCTTTGGTGGTTCGCCGGAGGGCGACACGAGCGACACTGCTGGCACCAACGACGCTCCAGACCGTGCCAACGGGTCAGATCGTGCCAACCGCACTGCGCGCCCGTCGCGCGACGGCGGTGAAGGCGGTGGTCGGTCGAACAACCGACGTCGACGCCGTGGTGGTCGCGGCCGTACTCGCACTCGTGGCGAGGGTCGCGGCGAGGGTCGTTCGGTCGATCGTCGTTCTGACAACGGTGACGGTGCCCGCGACGAATCCGAAGCTGGTCTGATTGCCCGACGTCGTGGCAAAGAGCGCGATGGACGCCCGCTGGGGCGCTATCTCATGTGCGTGCACGTACGCAACGATCTCACGCAGGTCGCCCTACTCGAGGGTCGCAGCCTGATTGAGCATTACGTCAGTCGTCCTGCTGATGATGCACTGCAGATTCACGGCAATATTTATCTCGGCAAAGTACAGAACGTGCTGCCGGGCATGGAGGCGGCCTTCGTCGACATCAGCACCCCGAAGAATGCGGTGCTGTACCGCGGCGATGTGCAATTCGACAAAGAAGATGTGGTTGAGCAGGGCCCCGAGCCGCGTATCGAACAGGTTCTGCGGCGTGGTCAGTTGATCCTCTGCCAGGTGACGAAGAATCCGATCGGTGAAAAAGGTGGGCGACTGACCCAAGAGGTGTCATTGCCGGGCCGCTTCGTCGTATTGATTCCTGATTCAAAGACCTACGGTATTTCCAAGCGACTGCCCGAGAGCGAGCGGCGTCGTTTGCGCAACGTACTGGACCGCATCAAGCCCGAAGAGCACGGCCTCATCGTGCGCACGGCCGCCGAGAACGCCACCGAGCACGAACTCACCACCGACATGGAGCAGCTCGTCGAGCGCTGGGCACAAATCAAGGCGAAAGCTGGGAAAGCCAATTCGCCGACCCTGCTGTACCGCGAGCCATCGCTGGCGGTGCGGGTGATTCGCGAGGAGTTCAGCAGCGATTACCGCGGCATCGTCATCGACGACCGCGAGCTCTACGAGGAAGTGCGGGATTACATCACTGCGTTCAATCCCGAGTTCGTCGATCGCGTTGAGTACTGGGATGCCAAGCAACAGGACCTTCCACTGTTCGAGCAACACCGAGTCGTTGAACAGTTGCGCAAGGCACTCGACCGAAAAGTGTGGTTGCCATCGGGTGGCTCACTCGTGATCGAGCACACCGAGGCGCTCACCGTGGTCGACGTGAATACGGGTAAAAACGTCGGTAAAAATAATCTTGAAGAGACGGTGCTCGGCAACAATCTCGAGGCCGCCGATGAGGTCGCGCGTCAGTTACGACTGCGCGATATCGGTGGCATCATCGTGATCGACTTCATCGACATGGAAATCAAAGAAAACCGCCGCAAGGTGGTGGATGCGTTGCGTCATGCCCTGGCCCGTGACAAGACCCGCACCCAGGTGTTCGATATTTCTGAGCTTGGTTTGGTGCAGATGACACGTAAGCGCATCGGTGAGGGGCTCATCACGTCGTTTGCCGACACCTGTCAGCCGTGCCACGGTCGCGGTGTGGTGCTGGATACCGAGTTGCTCGAAGACGACGCCGCGGTTCAGGTGGGCGCTGATCTGCCGGGGAATGCCCGATAGGGTACGAGTTCGTTATGTACGCAGTGATCGCCACAGGTGGCAAACAAGCAAAGGTCTCGAGTGGCCAGACCCTGCGCGTTGAGTTGCTTGAAGGTGCGAATGGCAGCGAAGTCTCGTTGCGACCAGTGCTCGTTGTGGATGGCGCCACGGTGCTGTCGACCCCCAAAGACCTCGCCAAAGCCACCGTCAAGGCGACGATCGTCGGCGAAGACCTCGGTGTCAAGATTGATGGCTTCACCTACAAGCGCCGCACCAACCAGCGTCGCCGGTTCGGTCATCGTCAGCGTTATACCGTCGTAAAAATCACCAGCATTGTGAAAGGCTAAAACATGTCAAAGACAAAGGGTGGCGGTTCAACCAGGAACGGTCGCGATTCCAACTCACAACGTCTCGGTGTCAAGGTATTCGACGGCACCAAAATCACCGCCGGCACCATCATCATCCGTCAACGTGGCACCAAGGTGCACCCCGGTAAGAACGTACGCCGCGCTAAAGACGACACGTTGTTTTCGGTGGTTAACGGCAGCGTAAAATTCGGCGAGCGCCGCGGGCGCAAAGTCGTCGACGTGCTACCCGTTGCCTAGAGCAACGCGCAACATCGACTGAAATTTCGCCTGGTCGGCACGCAACACCACGCGTGTGTTGGCCTTCTTGCGCGCCACACCACGCCAGTCGACCATCGTCTGGCCACGGGCATGGCCTTCGCCGAGGATGATTTCAACATATTTGGTGGCCTCCTGCGTGACGATCGAGTCGTCGATTGCCACACACATCGCAATGGGGTCCGGGAGATCAAAGCCGTTGATTTGTGTGACGTTGCGGCAAAACTCGCGCACGTTGCGCTGAATATCGATCGCAAATTCACCGAGCGGTGACAGCGCCCGTAATTCGGCGGCAAAATCATCCATCACGACGGCGTCCTGCCAACTTACGTCCCACCCGACCATCTCGATGTGCAGACCCGACTCGAACACGACGTAGGCGGCTTCAGGATCAGCCCAGACGTTGAACTCCGAAAGCGCCGTCACATTACCCGGGAGCACGCCAGTACCGGCCATGCTCACGCAGCGTTTGACCCACGAGACGAATTGTGGCTCACTGCGCACGGCGACGGCAACGTTCGTGAGTGGGCCCAGGGTGACGAGTTCAATTTGACCGGGGTTCGCGCGGAAGGCGGAGATCATCGCACCGACGCCGTCGCGTGAGGTGGGCACACGCCCGCTCAGGTCTAGGCCGATGTCGCCCATGCCGTCGATGCCGTGCACATTTTGGGCTGAGTCCAGTGGTCGTGAGAGCGGGCGATCAGCACCGGCATGCACCGCGACGGTCGCCCCACAGCGTTCGACGGTGATCAACGCGTTCTGTACGGCCATCTCGAGTGGCACGTTGCCGGCAACGATCGACATGCCGACCACCTCCACCTCGGGATGCCGCAGCGCGATGATCAGTGCAACGACATCGTCGCTCGCTGTATCGGTGTCAATCCAGATTCGACGCTTCACGCGACCGCACGCTAGACGATGATCGTCAGACGTCGATACCGCGGGGGAGTCGCGCGCGGTCATAGTCGAGTAGTTGCAGCGCCTGACGACAAGCGAAGCGGTCGGTCATGCCCGCCACATAGATGACGGCCTGTCGCAGTGCATCGGCACTGTGGGCCGGCCCGACACCTTGTTCGAAGGCCACTGCCATGTGTTGTGGTTGGGCATGAAGGTGTTCGACCAATGCCCGTAGCAAATCGACCACCGACTTGGCTTGCGCCCGTGATTCGGTGCGCATGTAGATGTTGTCGTAATTGAATTTGCGGAATGCAGCAAGGGCTTCGGCCGTCTCGGCGGTCATGCCGATTCGACCCGAGTGTCGGGCAGCTTCGATCATCGCGGTGATGAACGAACGCAATTGCGAGCCGCGTGTCGTGCCGCAGCGTGCCCGCACCTCGTCGGGAAGATGGTCGGCGACGACGAGACCGGTCGATACCGCATCTTCGAAATCGTGGCAGACATATGCGATGCGATCAGCCCATGACACGACTTCGCCCTCGGGGGTGGCAGGGGCAGGCCGCGACCATGAGTGATTGCGAATACCGTCGAGCGTTTCGAGGCACAAGTTGAGCGACGACAGCGCGACGTCGGCACCCCACACGGCGTGGTCGTAGCCGCCATCGACGTACGGCGAGAGGGCATCTTCGCTGGCGTGACCACCGGGGCCATGTCCACAATCGTGGCCAAGGGCGATGGCTTCGGTGAGTGCCACATTGAGCCCGAGTGCCCGCGCGATCGACACGGCGACCTGCGCGACCTCGAGCGCATGGGTGAGGCGCGTTCGTTGATGATCTTCGGGGAAGACGAACACCTGGGTCTTGCCGGCGAGTCGCCGAAACGATGACGCGTGCAGGATGCGGTCTCGGTCGCGTTCAAAGCACGTGCGGAACAGGTCTGGCTCTTCGGCGACCGTACGATTTCCTGCACCGAACGACCGCGTGGCGAGCGGCGCCAGAAATTCGGCTTCATGCGCCTCGCGGGCATCGCGCGAGACCAGCTCGAGGCGACCGGTACCCGCCCACGAATCGGCATGTGCAAACCGAATGGTGCCATCGGAGGTGTGTCCGTGCATCGTTGCTGCCCATGATTCGGCGCGTGATGTCATAGGTTCACGATACGCAGTGGGTCTGCGCTTGTAGCGTAAAAAGGCCGCCACTTCGGCCCCAGCATCACCAGGAGATCATCAAATATGAGTGCCTTCGTCGATGAAGCACAACTCAACGTTTGTGGTGGACAGGGCGGGGCAGGGTGTGTGAGTTTCCGCCGTGAAGGCCCCGAGGTGTTCGGCGGACCGAACGGTGGTGACGGTGGTGATGGCGGTGCGGTGTGGCTGATTGCCGATCACAACGTGGCGTCACTCGTGGCCTTCCGCGACCATCCACACCGCCGCGGCGAAGACGGTGTGTCCGGAATGGGCAAAGACCTGCACGGTCGTCGTGGTCGCCCGCTGGAAGTCAAGGTGCCCGAGGGCACGATCGTGAAGGACTTCGACTCTGGTGAAGTGCTGGCTGACCTGCGCACCCACGGCATTCGCTGGCAGGCGATTCCTGGTGGTCAAGGTGGTCGAGGCAACGCACGATTCCTCACCAACAAGCGACGAGCGCCAAAATTCGCCGAGCAGGGTGAACACGGCCCGAACCGGTGGTTGCTCTTAGAACTGAAATTGATGGCCGACGTTGCCCTTGTCGGGTATCCGAACGCCGGCAAGAGCACGTTCATCTCGGCGGTGTCAGCGGCCAAACCAAAAATTGCGAACTATCCGTTCACCACGCTTGAACCACATCTCGGCGTGGTGCGCATGGGGGAGGAAACCGAGTTCGTCATCGCCGATATTCCCGGCCTCATCGAAGGTGCCAGTCAAGGTCGGGGCCTCGGGCATCAATTCTTGCGCCACATCGAGCGGGCCCGGGTGCTGTGCATTCTCGCTGACCTCGTCTCGATGGAGGGCATCGCACCCGAGACCCAAGTAGAAGTGCTGCTTGGTGAGTTGCAGGCGTATCGGCCAGAACTCCTCGAGCGCCCACGCTTGATCGTCGGCACCAAGCTCGACTCCGTCGACCCAGACACCAAGGCCAAGTGGGAAGCCTCGGGCAACCGTGTCATGTCGGCGGTCACTGGGGCCGGCGTGCGCGACGTGCTCGGTGCGCTGGCGGAGATCGTGCGTGACGCCCGAGCGGTGCCCGACGTTGACGACACCGAAATTACCATCCGCCCGCAGGCTGACGGCACGCGGGTGGAGAAATTGGGGGACAACGAGTTCCGCCTGCACGGCAGATCAGTGGAGCGTGCCGTCGCCTTGAGTGACGTCAATTCACCCGATGCACTCAACTACATCGATGATCGTCTCACCGGGCTCGGTGTGCCACGGTTGCTGTCGCGGGCAGGTGCCCAAGACGGGGCGACCATCCACATCAAAGAATTCAGTTTCGAATACACGCGTGAGGTTGGCTGACCATGGGGTTGGTTCTGGTACACCCAGCATGAAGCTCGTCGCAAAAATCGGAACATCGTCGATCACCGACGCACGTGGAGCCATCGACGTTGCAATGGTCGAATCGCTCTGTGCCCAAGTGGCGCAACTACGGGCGAATGGCCACGAGGTGCTCGTCGTAACCAGCGGTGCCGTCGCCGGCGGGGTCGCGGCACTCGGCCTGACCGAACGCCCAACCGATACTGCAACGTTGCAGGCACTCTCGGCTGCCGGTCAGAGTCGTCTCATGGGTCACTACAACATGGCCCTTGATCGACACGGCCTGGTCGGGGCCCAGGTGCTCCTCGTGCCGAACGACTTCATCGATCGTGCGCAGTACCTCCATGCGCGACAGACCATGTTGCGACTGCTTGAACTTGGCTGCGTGCCGATCATCAACGAAAACGATGCCATTGCGAGTGATGAAATTCGTTTTGGCGACAACGATCGAATTGCCGCCCTGGTTGCCCACAGTGTCGACGCCGATGTACTCGTGTTGCTCACCGACACCGAAGGCCTGTTTACCGCTGACCCGACGCACAATCCAGCGGCTGCACTGATTACTCACGTGGCGGCCAACGATGAGCTCATGTCGGTGCGCGCCGGGTCGTCGACGACCGCGTGGGGGAGCGGGGGTATGGCGTCAAAATTGACCGCGGCACGCATCGCCAGTTGGTCGGGGGTGCGCACCGTGATCGCCCGCGCCACACGCCCGAATGTGTTGCAGGATGCAGCCGCTGGCGCCGTCGACGTGGGCACCACGTTTGCCGCCCACGATCGCCGTCTGACTGCACGTAAGTTATGGATTGCATTCGCCGCCCAGCCGACAGGGTCGGTCACAGTCGACGCCGGCGCCGCCACTGCGCTGGTGACGCGCGGGGTGTCGTTGCTGCACGCCGGCGTGGTTGAGGTGCGGGGTGACTTCACGACTGCCGACATCGTCGAGGTGCTGGATGTCGCCGGCGATGTGATCGCCCGTGGTTTGGCCCGGGTGGATGCGCGTCAAGCAGCGGCGGCGGCCGGCAAAAAAAGCAGCGAGTTACCCGATGATGTACCAACTGAATTGGTGCATCGTGATGATCTCATCGTTTATTGATAAGACCGTTTACTTATAAGACCGTTCAGGCCCGCGGTGCCGTGCTTGCGCCGCAGCACCTCCACCGCCACGACTGCCGAAACAAGGTAGGAGATCGCGAACGCCAGGCCGAGACCCTGCACGCCGTACGGCGGTACCAGCACGAAGGCCAGCAGCACGTTGAGCACGTTCTGGATCACGTTGATGACGAACGGTGTGCGCGTATCGCCGTGACTATAGAACCCGCGCAACGTAAACAAATACAGCGAGAAGCCAACCAAACCGATTGCCAGACCGCTGAGTGCTTGCGCGGTTGAGGCCACTGCCGTATCGCTGAACTCGCCCCAGCCGAGCAAGATCTGCACGATTGGCCGGGCGAAAATTGCCAGGGCGATACTCGGCAGCAATGTGAGGGTCACGGTCATCCGTGCGCCACGGGCGAATTGATTCTGAAATTCCGTTTGATTGCCCTGCGCGGCGGCCCGGGCCAGTAATGGGGCGGCAGTCGTCACGATCGTGACTGCCAGCAACCCATGTGGCAACTGGAAGATCATCATTGCTTTGGCGTACGCGTCGAGTTGGCCACTCCCGGGTTCGGCCAGATTCTTGACGACCACCAATGCCATCTGATTTGCGGCGATGTACCCGATCGTCCAGCCGGAAAGTCGGGCCAGTTCGCGTACGGCTGGATGGCGCGGGGCAAAGTGGGGCCGCGGCAACGCCCCGGTGCGAATCGCGGCAATGAGCACGAGAGCCGCCATTGCTGCGATGCCGACGGTGGGCCCGAGTGTGAACCACCAGAACAATCGGGTTCCCGCTGCGGCATTGGCCAGGTCGACTTCGAGAATCGCGGTGTCGGTGCGCAGCGCAAGCAGGGCAGCGATGGCGACCAAATTCGACGCAACCGGCGCCCAGGCGGCAATCAGGAACCGGCCCTGCGCATGCAGGATTGCGGCGGCCAGTGCGTTGACACCGTAGAAAAAGATCTGGATGAGAAACACCTGCGTGAGTGCGGTGCCGACCGTGTGGAACAGTTCGGCGTCGCCAGTCGGGGAGAGTGCGTACAGTCGAAAAATCAGCGGAGCAGCAGCGATGGCCAGCACGGTGATGAGGGCCAGGGTGACCAGCCCCGTGCCGAAGACTGCAGCGGTACCACTGCGATCGTTGCGTTCTCGATGGCCGACGAAGAGCGGTACGAGTGTGGCGGTCAGGGTGCCACCGAGCAGCAGTTCATAGATCACGTTCGGGGCGTTGTTGCCGACATCAAACGCGTCGGCTAGTGCCGTTTGACCGATGATTGCTGCGAAGATAACGAGCCTCGCCAGCCCGGTGATTCGTGATGCGAGGGTGCCACTCGCCACGCCGAGATTGCTCGCCAAGAGCGAGCGCTTAACCACATCGTTCAGGCTATTCGCTGGGTCGGTTCGGTGAGAGGCACGGCGTGCGGCATGAGTAGCCTTGCGCAGATGACTAGTACCTTCAGCTCCGTTGCACAGGTCCGCGATGGACTCAAGACGCTCAATTATCTCGCCGATGACGGCATTGCCGGCGTCGTGTACCTCGCCCAACGCCTTGGTAAGCCGGTCTTGATCGAGGGCCCGGCCGGCACCGGTAAGACGCAGTTGGCCAAGAGTGTCGCCGAACTCGTTGGTGCACGGCTCATTCGATTGCAGTGCTACGAGGGCCTCGACGAATCAAAAGCGCTCTATGAGTGGAACTACAAAAAGCAGTTGCTGCGCATTCAATCCGACAAAAAGAGTGATACCTGGTCGGACGTCCACGATGACATTTTCAGCGACGAGTTCCTCCTCACACGCCCGTTGCTGGAGGCCATCTCGGCACCAGATCCGGTCGTGTTGCTGATCGACGAAGTCGATCGTGTCGAGGTCGAAACCGAGGCTTTGCTGCTCGAGGTGTTGAGCGAATACCAAGTGTCGATTCCGGAACTGGGCACGATCACCGCCAAGCAAATCCCGATGGTGTTCCTCACCTCGAACAACACCCGCGAGCTGTCCGAGGCGTTGAAGCGTCGTTGTTTGTACCTCCACGTCGACTATCCCGACCTTGAACGCGAGAAAGAAATCGTGCTGGCTCGGGTGCCGGATATCAGCAAGAACCTCGCCGACCAGATTGCGCGCATCGTGCGCAGCATCCGCCAACTCGACCTCAAAAAGGCCCCGTCGGTGAGCGAAACACTCGACTGGGCCCGCACGCTCATCCTGCTTGGTGTCGAACATATCGATGCCCAGCAGGCCAAAGAAACGTTGCACGTGCTGTTGAAATACCAAACCGATATCGCCAAGGCTGCCAAAGAGCTGTCGGTCGTCGAGTAGGCACACCATGCCGGCCATCGACCTGATGTCCGGGTTCGTCGCAGAATTGCGGCGCGCCGGACTGCCCGTGAGCCTCACGGAGAACCTTGACGCCATGGAGGCGGTCAAGGTGATTCCAATCGAAGATCGTGATGCGTTCAAGTACGCACTCGGTGCCACCCTGGTAAAGAATTCGTCGCACTGGCGCGTGTTTGAAACGATCTTCGAGGTGTATTTTTCGCTGCGTGGTTCGCAGTACAACATCGTCGACCCGAGCGACGACCAGGCCGACGAGTTCTGGCGTGACGAACAAGACCAAGCGCAACAGGGGCAAGGTGAAGGTCGCGGTGCCGGCGGTGGTGGTCTCGAGGCGCTGACCCCGGAGGAACTCGCCAACATGTTGATGCGTGCACTCATGGCTGGTGACCAGGCGATGATGCGAGCCCTCGCCCGACAATCCGTGGCGCGCTTCGCCGGAATGGAACCGGGCCGCCCCGTCGGTGGCACCTATTACCTGTATCGCACCCTGCGCAATCTTGACCTTGACAACATGCTCGCCAAGTTGCTCGAAGCCGGAAAGCAGACGCCACAACGGGACACCAGCAATCTCGAGCAGCGACTGGCCAAGGACGAATACGAATCGCGCATCGAGCAGTTCAAAAAAGAGGTCGAGGCCGAAATTCGTCGGCGACTGGTGGCCGACCGCGGGGCCGAGGCGATGGCCAAAACCCTGCGCAAGCCCCTGCCCGAGGATGTGGAGTTCATGCATGCCAGCCGCGAAGAAATGCAGTCACTGAAAAAAGCGCTGTTCCCGCTGACGCGCAAACTTGCCGCACGCCTCACGCGCAAACGTCGGCACGGTCGAAAAGGTGCGCTTGATTTTCGTAATACGGTGCGTCATTCGCTCAGTTACGGTGGCGTGCCGGCGGAGCCGAAATTCAAGTACCCACGCCCGGCCAAACCAGAACTCATGGTCATTGCCGACATCTCGGGCAGCGTCGCTGCGTTTGCGAGGTTCACGTTGATGCTGGTGTACGCGATGCAAAGCCAGTTCAGCAAGGTGCGGTCGTTCGTCTTCATCGATGGCATCGACGAGGTGACCAAATACTTCAAGGCCACCGAAGACATCCAGGAAGCGATCCACAAGGTGAACACCGAGGCTGATGTCGTGTGGGTGGACGGACACTCGGATTATGGGCATGCCTTCGAGGTGTTCTGGGAGCGTTACGGCAAGGACATCAACCCCAAGACCACGGTGTTGCTGCTGGGCGATGCGCGCAACAACTATCACGCCTCGCAGAGTTGGGTCGTAAAAGAGATACGCAAGCATGCCCGGCACGTGTATTGGTTGAACCCCGAGCCACGCTCGTATTGGAACACGGGTGATTCCATCGTCGGCGAATACGGCGGTCATACCGATGGCGTGTACGAGTGTCGCAATTTGCGTCAACTTGAAGGCTTCGTCGAAAAACTGGTATGAGCGACACCCGTGTGGTGCTCGTGCGCCATGGCGAATCCTTCGCCAATGCCGAACGCTTCCTCGGGGGCTTACGTACCTGTCGTGGTCTGACCGATCATGGCCGAGCGCAGGCGCGGGTGCTCGGTGAGCGGTTGGCGCGCACGAGGGAACTGAGCGTCGACGCAGTGGTCTCGAGTTCGTATCCGCGGGCCCTGCAAACTGCCGAGATTATTTTGCCCTACGTCGGGCACTCGGTGCTCGACGTGCGTGCCGCGTTCGGTGAGCACGATCCCGGTCCGGAATGTGACGGGCTGAAATTCGACGAGTTCGTCGCGCGCTACGGCCCGCCAAACTTCAATGCCGACCCGCACGCAGTCACGTTCCCCGGTGGCGAGACGATCGCAGAATTTCATACGCGCATCATCGAGGCGTTCCGTGAACTGGAACGCGACTATCGCAACCAGACGGTGGTCGTCAGTTGCCATGGTGGCACCATCGAAGGCTTGTTGCGCCACGCGCTGCAGACGCCATCAACGGGCCGGTTCGAGCTGTATGCAAAGAATTCTTCCATCACCGAATTGGTGCGGGCACGCGAAAATGTCTGGCGTCTCGTGCGCTACAACGATCACGCCCACCTTGCAGACCTTCCCGATCTCGAGTAGCAGATGCGCCACGACGTTGTCATCGTCGGCGCGGGGCCTGCCGGCTTGTCGCTGGCCCATGGGCTGGTGTCGCGTGGTGTGGACACGCTGGTGGTGGCACCGAATGGCGCCTGGCATGCCACGTACGGTGCCTGGCGAGACGATGTCGCAACGTGCGAGTTGGGGGCCCCACTAGACGCACTGGTGCGCGGAGCGTGGTCGACCGTGCGCGTCGTTGGCCGCCGTGAACATCGTTTGGCGCGACCGTATGTCGTGTTCGACAACGAGCTGCTTCGTGCAAGTTTGGGTGCTGGTGTCAGCGTGCTCGACGACACGGTAACGAGTGTGCAGCACGACATCGACACCTCGAGTGTGCGCCTGGGTAGTGGTGCCGAGATACGGGCACGACTCGTGGTTGATGCGACTGGCAACGGGTCGCTCCTCGCTCGACGTGGCGTACCAGCAGGTGCCCAGACGGCCTACGGTCTCGTCGTGACCGATGCGCCCGACGACGTACCGCGGCGGGCCAAGGTGCAGCCCGATGTTTTCACGCTGATGGATTGGGGCACACCTCCCACGTTCTTGTATGCCGCCCGGTTCACCGATGGTCGGGTGCTTGTTGAAGAAACATCGTTGTACGCTGACCCGCCGCACGACATCGACGACCTGCGCGCACGGCTAACGCAGCGACTCGGCGTTGACGCCACGACCACTGCCGACCGTATTGAACGAGTCAATATTCCGATGGGGGCACCGTTGCCGGTGCTCACGACACGCGTCGTGGGGTTCGGTGCTGCGGCCGGCTACACCCACCCGGTCACGGGCTACTCGGTCGCAGCGTCGCTTCGCGCAACGCCACGTATGGCTGACGTCGTTTGCCAAAATATCGCCCAAGCAAGGAGCGGTTCTGAATTGTCGCTCGCCGTGTGGGCTGCAGTATGGCCTGCTGCGTACGTGCGCACCCGCGGCTGGCACCAGATGGGTTTGTCGGTGTTGCAGTCATTGCCGCCCGAGTCGATCGGTGAATTCTTCGATGCATTCTTCGGCCTGCCACCCGAACAATGGGCCGCCTACCTGCGCATCGACAGCGAACCGGCAGTCGTTCGCCGGGCAATGCTCGGTGTGTTTCGTAACGTCAGCAACGGTGTGCGCCTCAGGTTGATGTCGTCGCCTGGCGCGCTGCTGCGAGCACTCGGCGCACGATAATTACCCAAGCGACCACCGCACACAGGGCGAACACGAACCACTGCACCGTGTACGACAGGTGTGACCCAATCGTGAGTTCGGGGTCGGCGATCCGCGACAACACGGGGGAGTCGGCGGGCTCGCTGGCGAAGAGATCGATGTACACGGGCAGTACCGCGCCCGGCAACTGGGCGGCGAGACGTTCAATGTCGATGCGCTGAATCTCGCGCAGTTCGCCGACTGCTGCGTCACTCAACTCGCCGCGCTGTCGTGGGGCGGCAACCCGCACGCGACCAGCCACCGTCACCCGGCCGACCGGCGGCATCGGTACGGTTTCGGTCAGCGGTATGAAGCCACGATTCACCAGCAGAATGCGGCCGTCGTCGAGGCGTAGTGCAGATATCGGGTCGACTCCGGCGCGACCATCCTGTGACAGATTGACGAGCAACAGGTCTTCGTCGGGCACGTAGGTACCCGATGCCACAAGTTGGTACCACTCAAGGTTGGCAGGGTCTGGGCTCAGTGCCAGCAGGTCGTCTGGTGACCGCGCCACATCAGCAGCCCGCGCACGCACGGCATCGTTGAATGTGACACGTGCATCATGACGGCGTAATTGCCAAAAGCCGAGGCTTACCATGAGAGCAACGAGTACCACAGTCAACACATGGAGCCCGATCATCTTGAGTGACGACAGCACGCGCAACACGACCACCCCAACGCTAACGAAGCCGGTGCTGGTGTGGGACGGCGAGTGCGATTTTTGCCGGGCGTGTGCTCGATTTTTGGCGCGGCGCACACGTCGACCAATGACCAGTGTTGCGTATCAGGATGCCGATCTTGCTGCACTCGGGCTGACTCGCGAACAATGTGCCGAGGCCGTGCAGTGGGTGAGTGCTGATGGCACGGTGCAGTCGGCCCATGTAGCGGTTGCTGCTTGCCTGCGTTATGCCAACCAGCCGTGGCCGCTCGCGGGGCTAGTCATCAGTGCACCGGGCGTGCGCCACATTGCGTCGATCGTGTATCGCCGAGTCGCCGACCGACGCCGCTGTGCCCTCCCGACGCCACCCGCCAGGTGATTAGGCGTCGCCGCTAGCCTCACAGTTGCAACATCACGAGAGACCAAACGGTCCGGCAACCGGAAATCCACGGTGCCAAGTCACTTCGGTGGCGATGTGGTCCCGCAAGGGACAACGGACCGCATGGTGGCACAACCGTCAGGACCATCCCACATGCAACGCACCGACTACCCCGCAACAGGTGCGTGGTCGCCTGCGCAGCCGGCAGGACGTCGACACTTTTTGTCGTTCGGTGAGCGTGCAGTTGCGTTGGATGTCGGTGCCACCCTGCGCAACGTGGTGGTCGCCTACGAAACCTGGGGCACGCTCAACGCCGATCAGTCGAATGCAATCCTCATCTGTCACGCGTGGACGGGCGACAGCCATGTCGCTGGTGCCGCCGGCGAAGGCCACCCCACGCCTGGTTGGTGGGAGGGTCTCGTTGGGTCAGGTCTGGCGATCGACACCGACGAGTGGTTCGTCGTGTGCAGCAATGTGCTCG
>JAEMQQ010000036.1 GCA_016463775.1 Ilumatobacteraceae bacterium
GAACACTGGCACCTGAAGCCAGCGCGTCTGCCATTTCGCCACTCGCCCGAGTGAAGCACTCTTACGCTACCGACGGCGCAACGACGACACCACGGAAGGTCGCACATGCGCCGAGCCCACAACGACATAGATGAGTAACACACCGGCCAACACCAGTGATGCCGTCGACAGGAAATGAAATCCGATTGCCCGGCGAATGAAACCCGACGAAAATCCGGCCAAGCCACCACAAAAACTCATCAGTAGGTCGGCCGTTCCCTGCACGCGCACGCGCACCGCATCGTCAATTGACTCGACCAACAGTGTCGATCCACCGATCAAACCGAAGTTCCACCCGATGCCAAGCAGCCACAACGACGGAAACAACATGAGGTTTCCATCGCCTGAAATCGCCGAGAGCGCGCTGGCAATCACCAGAAGGACCGCACCGAGGAAGATTGCATTGATGCGCCCGTGGCGATCGGCATATTTGCCGACGAGGGGACTGAATGCAAACATTCCTGCGATGTGCAACGACACCACGTACGGCGAGAGGGATTCATAGCCGTGCAATTTGAGATGGACGGGTGTCATCGTCATCACCGACACCATCGTCGCCTGCGAGACCACCATGGCGGTAAGCGCCAGCCGCCCGTTACCTGTTGACGTGATGAGTCGGAATGCCTCGGCTATTCCCATCCGTGTCGGGGTCTGGGCGATCGCGCCACTCACGACGAGTGGATCGGGCCGCAGACGAATCGCTGTGTTCAACGCCGCCAGCACTAAAAAAACCGACGACACGAGCCAAGGCCCGCTGTATGACGCGAGCCCGAACCAGGTTTCTCCCGCCCACTGCGCCGGACCAATGAGCAATGGCCCGAACACCGCGCCGAACGTCGAAGCAAAGACCACGTAGCTCATCGCCGATGAGCGTTCGGCCGGGGCGGCCAAATCGGTGGCTGCATACCGCGCGAGCAGATTCGCTGCCTGCCCATTACCGAATAAAAATAAGCCGAGCAAAAACCACAGGAGTGATCCAGCCTCGACCCCGGCAGCCGCAACGACACCGCCGACTGCGGCCAATGCATACCCGACCTGTAGACCGCCGCGACGCCCATGACGCAGCATGACCCGCGCCAGCACTTGAGACATAAATGCCGTGCCCATGGTGACCGTGGCGGTTGCCAGACCGGCAAATGGTGTGTCATCACCCAGGATGTCTTGTACGACGAATGCCCCGACGGTCACCGCCGCCCCGAGCGCTGCCGCCCCGACTACTTGACCGCCGACCAAGACACGAAGCGTGCGACGTTGTATTCGGGCACGATCATCAGGTGAGAGAGTGCCCGGTGGAACATTCGCATCTGTCGAACCGCGATCTGCTGCCACCACGAATGCTGACGCTACGTGATGGCACACTCAAGCGCGTCGTGCATCACATCGTCAACCGTGCGACATCGACAGCCGTACACTAAAAGCGTGGCGTTGCGGGCTTATGACTCAACGATTCGCCCCATTGAGTTGGGCCGTCGCCTGCTTGGCGTAGTTGATGCACAGGTTGCCGACGACACCCGGGGTGTGCCGCACGCATACACCGTCGTGCTGCATCCATCTGATCGTGCCGCATTCGATGGCGTCGAAGACGACCTCGTGCGCGAGTTGGCCGAAGTGGTCACCCAGCACAGCGACCGAGAGTCGTACCGACTGGCCGAACCCGTGGTAATCGTCTTTCAGAGCAGCGAAAGCACTCGACGCGGCAGCATCGCCGTGTCACCATCGCCCAGCGTGCGCGCCGATTACCCCGCCACGGGCACACAACCCGTCGACGCCGACCGCGCTGAAGCCGTCACGGTGCGACCGGTTGCCGCGACCATGGCATCGCCAGTTGATGGGGCCGTCACTACGGCGATCGTGCTGGATGACGGCACCCGTCATGTACTTGATACCGAACGCATCACGATTGGCCGGCAAAGCGGCTGCTCGATTGTTATTCGCGATACGAATGTGAGTCGTGAACACGTACAGTTGCGTCGCCGGCCACACGGCTGGACCGTGCGCGATATCGGCAGCACCAACGGCACCAGACTCAACGGTGTGCGGGTCGAGGGTGAGCAAACGCTGGCCAATGGCGACATCATCATGCTCGGTGCAATCAAGGTGACATTCGAGATTTCGTGAGCATCACGGCACTGGTGGCGTTGTCATGAAACTCGTCTGGGGTGCGGCGTCGCATGTCGGCATGCTGCGACAACAAAACGAGGATGCCTTCATCGCCGAAGCGAACGTGTTCGCGGTTGCCGATGGCATGGGTGGCCACAATGCAGGCGAAGTGGCGAGTGCACTCGCCATCGCCGGGCTACAACAGGCGGCAAACGTCGGTTTCACCAGTGCTGCGTCATTGGTGACGGCCATCAACGGCGCCAACGAAACGATCCACCAGGCCAGTGGCGGGCCAAGCGAACACCGCGGGATGGGCACGACACTCACGGCGCTCGTGCCACTGCCTGATACCGACGGAGAACCACCCCGAGTCGTCGTGGCCAATGTTGGTGACTCACGGGCGTATCTCTGGCGAGGCAACGAGTTGAAACAGGTGAGCGCCGACCACTCGTACGTGCAGGAACTGCTGAGCGAGGGCCTGATCACTGCGGCTGAAGCACGCACGCATCCTCGCCGCAACATCGTGACCCGCGCCCTTGGCATCGAGGGTGACGTCAATGCAGATGCTTGGGTTTTGCCAATGGTGGTTGGTGATCGGTACGTGTTGTGCAGCGATGGCTTGGTTGACGAAGTGGACGACGATCAGATTGCCCTCATCCTGCGTGCACAGGTACATCCGCAGGGTGCAGCTAACCAGCTCGTGCAAGTGGCGAACGACAACGGTGGGCGCGACAACATCACGGTTGTCGTCGTTGACATCGTCGACGAGGTAACGGCGGTTGCACCGCTCGTCGAACCCCACACGACGCGCCCGCCGCGGAAATTTCGTGTTCGCCTCCTCGTCGCAACTGCCGTCATCATCGTCATGGCCGCCGGCACCATCACGGCGGTTGGTTCGTACGCTCGTGGCGGATACTTCGTCGGCTTCGACGGTCGTGGCCAAGACGCACGGCTCGTGGTGTTTAAGGGCCGCACGCAACAAATTCTCTGGTTCAACCCAACCGTGCAATTGGACAGTGGTGTGCGGCGGCAAGATGTGTTTCCTGCCCTTGCCGACGACATCGATGACACCCCCTCCTATGAATCACTGGAAAAAGCCACGGCCTACGTGAACTCCATTCGGGGTGTCGTCGACGAGCAAAATTCGACAGAGGAGACGGGCGCATGACCGAACCTGTCGTCATCAACGCTCGCTACGAACTGGGTCGGCGCATCGGGCGGGGCGGTATGGCAGAGGTGTTCGTGGCCCGCGATCGATTGCTCGATCGCCCAGTGGCGGTAAAGATCCTCTTTTCGGAGTATGCAAAAGACCCATTGTTCGTTGAGCGGTTCCGCCGTGAGGCAATGTCAGCGGCATCGCTGAACCACCCCAACATCGTCGGCGTCTACGACTGGGGCCAAGTCGACACCACCTACTACATCGCGATGGAGTACGTGCAGGGTCGCACACTGGCCGACATTCTGCAGAAGCACGAACGGTTGAGCGTGCTGCAGGCCTGCGACATTGCACTGGACATTGCGGCTGCCCTTTCATCGGCGCACGCAGCGGGTGTCGCACATCGCGACATCAAACCGGCGAACGTAATCGTGAGTGCAACCGGGCATGTGAAGGTGGCCGACTTCGGCATTGCTCGTGCGATAGGTGCCGTCGTTGAGCAGGGGCTCACCCAAACGGGCGCAGTAATGGGAACTGCAACCTATTTCTCACCCGAACAAGCCCAGGGGGCCCAGCCCGATCCGCGATCGGATCTGTATTCACTTGGCGTGATCATGTACGAGATGTTGGCCGGTGAGCCGCCTTTCACGGGTGAGAATGCGATCGCAATTGCCTACAAACAGGTACATGATGCGCCGGTGTTGTTGCGCACGAACAATCCGGAGGTTTCTCCCGCTTTCGCGGCAATCGTGATGAAATGTTTGGCAAAGGATCCCGACCGTCGCTATCCAACTGCGCTGGCGCTGGCCGATGACCTACGGCGCTTCGTCGATGGCAACGAAGTGTTTGCCCTGCTCGCCGAAAAGTCGGCGAATGCCGAGGCTGGCTCGACCACCCAGATGCCGATCGTTGGCGCCAACCGCCATGAACAAGCGCTTGACAATCAGCCGACCACCTTGCTTCCCGCAACGGGCGGCGGGCGATTCCCCGCTGGCACATCGCGCGGTGGTGACTATCCGCCGTACGACGACATCACGCCCCGACGAACTGCCGCCTGGGTCTTTGGCTCGGTCATCTCGGTGATCGCACTGATTGCGGTGGCGATTTTGGGCTTTCGCGCGTTCACCGATGAAAATGCCGGCGCCAACATCGCGGTGCCGAACGTGCTCGGGCTGAACATCGAGGCTGCAAAAAGCCTCATCATTGACCTCGGCCTGACACCAATCGAAGACCCGAAGGTTCGCGAAAATATCAGCAACGACGTCGTGTACGAGCAATCCCCCGCCCCCGACACCATGGCTCGCCAAGGTGAAAACGTGGTGCTGGTGTACAACCCCGGCTTTGTGCCTGTCACCATTCCCAATCTCATCGGCCTTTCGGTGCAAGAAGCGTCCAATGCCCTCAAACAAGTCGGATTGCGTCTCGTTGTCGACAAGTTCGTTGCGTCAACCGACATTCCGGCGAACCAAATCCTGCTGCAGACACCGACCGCCGGGCTCGGCGCTCGTCCGAACTCGGTCGTAACGGTCGACGTTTCAGGTGGCACCAACACCGTTCGTATCCCCGATGTGATCGGGGACGAACAAGGAGCGGCAACAAAATTGCTTTCGGCCGCCCCCCTCAACTTCATCGTCACGGTGGTCGTCGAATCGAGTGATGTGATTGAAGCCGGTCGGGTCATTCGCACCGATCCACTCGGCGATACTGCGGTGGCTCCGGGCAGCACGATCACGGTGTATGTCTCGACCGGCAAAACGCTGGTCAGCACCCCGAACGTGGTGGGTCTGGATCAGTCGGCGGCAACGGCCCAACTGACGGCATTCGGTCTCATCGTTACGACCATCGAACAACCAGTGCCCGCTGGTGATCCGACTAACGGCAAGGTGGTCGCCCAAAGCATTGCGGGTGGAACGAACGTCGAACCAGGTAGCGCAGTCACCATCACGGTCGGGCGCGCCGACACGACCACCACCATTCCATAAGTCGACCCGCGACTACAGCGAGTGTTTGAGGAAATTTTGCAACATCACGTGGCCGTGCTCGGTGAGAATGCTCTCCGGGTGGAACTGCACTCCCTCGATTGCATGCTCACGATGACGCACACCCATGATCACGCCATCGGGCGTACTTGCGCTGACGACGAGTTCTGGCGGTAGCGAGGCGGGGTCGATGACGAGTGAGTGATACCGAGTTGCTTCGAGTGGCGACGACAACGATGCGAATACACCGAGGCCGTCGTGCGTTACCGGTGATGTTTTCCCGTGCCGCAGCTCGGGGGCCCCAACGATGCTGGCCCCAAATACGTGGCCGATTGCTTGATGTCCGAGACAGACACCCAAAATTGGGACACGTCCGGCAGCTGCATGGATGAGCGCGCATGAAATACCGGCGTCTTGCGGTCGGCCGGGGCCAGGTGAAATAACGATCGCATCACACTCGAGTGCCAAGAGCTCGTCGGGTGTTTGCTCATCGTTGCGAACCACGATGGGTTCGCTGCCAAGTTCACCGAGGTACTGCACGAGGTTGTAGACGAAACTGTCGTAGTTGTCGACCACGAGCACTCGCTGTACGGCCATGGGTTCAGCCTGCCAATGTTTCTGCACAGATACACGTCGTCACACCCTCTACACTGAGTAGTCGCATGGCACCAAAGAAACGACATACGGGTGGGCGCACCACACCCCCGGCCACCACGCGCTACACGCCACCAATTCCGGTCACCGTCAAGGAAAGTGCCCGTTGGGTGCCAATTCTCATGTTCGTGTTACTGGGGGTCGGGGCACTTGTCATCTTGTTTTATTACCTCGGATTTGTTCCGGGTGGACGCTCGAACTGGTATCTCTTTGGCGGGTTGACGATGGTGCTGGGTGGACTCTTCACCGCCACGAAATACCGCTAAACATCCCAAGCCAGGTAGCACCGTCGTCATTCCTTGGGAATGACGACATCCATGTCTTCAAGGCAGTGTCGTGGGGGTGGCGGCTGCTCGTCGGGAGCCATCGTGAGTCGCAGCTCGACACCGCACACCGAACAGCGATAGCGAAGGTTGATGCGTCGCATCTCGCCCGTCGGCGGTGGCGCAGGCAGCGTGCTGGTCATACTGCGCAACATCCCGAGGCCCACTTTCCAAATCAGGCGCAGCAGTACCAGGCCCAACCCAACCCAGACAATCGTGCCGAACACCGGGTGCTGGCGGGATCTAGAGGCGTTCGATGATGAACGCGTTGGCCAAGCCACCACCCTCACACATCGTCTGCAAACCGTAGCGACCACCGGTGCGCTCGAGTTCGTTGAGCAGCGTGCAGGTGAGGCGTGCGCCTGAAGCACCGAGTGGATGACCGAGTGCAATTGCACCACCATTGACGTTGACTTTTTCCATGTCGGGGTGCAATTCCTTCGCCCACGCAAGAACGACTGCAGCAAACGCCTCGTTGATTTCGACGAGGTCGATGTCGTCCATCGTGAGGTTCGCCCGCTCCAACACTTTCTTGGTGGCTGGGATTGGCGCGGTCAACATGTACCGCGGGCTCTCGGCGGCGAGTGCGAAACTCACGAATCGCGCGCGGGGCCGCAAACCAAGTTGCTTGGCCTTTGCTTCGCTCATGATGAGCAATGCAGCAGACCCGTCGGTGATCTGTGATGAGTTGCCCGCCGTGACGCGGCCACCTTCTTCGACTGGTCGGAATGATGGCTTCAATGACGCCAGCTTCTCCAGTGACGATTCGCGGATTCCTTCATCGGTGTTCATCAACACACCCTCGGCGTCGAGCACCGGCACGATTTCATTCTGGTAACGACCTTCCTTGGTCGCGCGGGCGGCATACTGTTGCGAGCGCAGACCGAACGCATCGAGATCTTCGCGAGACAACTTCCATTTCTCGGCGATCAATTCGGCCGACACACCCTGGTTCACGAGGCCACCTTCGGGTTTGTAGCGCTCCTGCACCCGCGCCCCCATCGGATAGCCGAACTTGCCCTCGGCGATTGACGCACCCATCGGCACGCGGGACATCACCTCGACGCCGTTGGCGACGACGACGTCGTAGGCACCAGCGATGACGCCTTGGGCTGCGAAGTGGGCTGCCTGCTGACTCGAACCACACTGACGATCAACCGTGGTGCCGGGCACCGACTCGGGCCAACCTGCGGCCAATACGGCGTTGCGGGCGATGTTCAAACTTTGTTCGCCTACTTGCATCACACAACCCATGACGACGTCGTCGATCATGGCGGGGTCGATGTCGTTGCGGGTGGTGAGTGCGCTGAGCATCTCAGCGGCGAGATCGACCGGGTGCCAATTCTTCAAACGACCGTTGCGCTTACCGAGCGGGCTGCGAACGGCATCGACGATGACTGCGGTGTACATAAGGACTCCTTTTGGTGGTGTCATCAGTATTACCGAACACACGGCAGAATCAGCCAGCGGGAATAACGATGGGCAGGATGCAGGGAATGACAGCACGATTCGACGTGAACTGTGATTTGGGTGAGACCCCGCTGCCCTGGCTGGGTAGTCACGAACCAGAACTGATGACCCTCATCACCAGTGCCAATGTTGCGTGCGGCGGCCATGCCGGTGACGCCGAGTCGATGCGCGCCGTGTGTACAGCCGCAGTGCAACACGGGGTGGCAGTTGGAGCGCAGGTGTCATACCCCGATCGGCCCAACTTTGGCCGGGTCGCACTTGACATGCATACTGCAGCACTCGACGAATCGTTGGAGCAACAGTTGCTCGCGCTCGTAGAAATTGCCCGAGCAGCCGGCACGCAAGTCTCGTACGTCAAACCCCACGGCGCGTTGTACAACACCGTGGTCACCCACGATGCCCATGCCCGTGTCGTGGTCGACCTTGCAGCGCGCCATGGGCTTGCACTGTTTGGTTTGACCAGCTCACACACCGACACTCTCGCCCGACAATGCGCCGTGCGATTCGTGGGTGAATGGTTTGCTGATCGTGGTTATCTGGAGAGCGGGCACCTCGCACCTCGTTCACGCAGTGACGCACTCATCACCCTGCCCGGCGAGATTCACCGCCGCGTGGTGCGGCTCGTACGGGAAGGTCTGGTCGACACCGTCGATGGTGCCGCCATCACGATCACTGCGGCGACGATCTGTGTTCACAGCGACACCCCGGGTGCAGCGGATCTTTTGCGGGCGGTACGAACTGCACTCACTGAAACTGGGGTGGTCGTTCGTGCCCCCTGAATCACCGCGCGTCGTTGCATACGGATCCGCCGCAAGCATCGTCGACGGCCTCGGTGCGGGGGTTGCTGCAGTGCTGCGCGACGCGGTGGTGCACGCCTGTGCCACCGAGCAACTGGTGGTTACCGATGTGGTAGTCGGGGCCCGCAGTGTCGTAGTGATGCACGACAGCGGTGCCGCACCGGCGATCCGTGAGATTCTGCAGCACCTCAGCACGCACTTTGCGACGCAACCGAGCCCTACGAATGGCTCGACGATCGACATCGCTGTTCGGTATGACGGCGCCGATCTGCATGACGTTGCCGAACATTGTGGGCTCAGTGTGAACGAGGTGGTCGCCTTGCACAGTGGTGCTAAGTACGTGGTCGAATTCTGTGGTTTTTCGCCGGGGTTTGCCTACCTTGCCGGTCTCCCCACCTCGCTACATCTGCCGAGGCGTGCAACACCCAGGCCCCGTGTGCCACGTGGTGCTGTGGCGATCGCCGCCACCTACTCCGCGGTGTATCCGCGCGAGTCACCGGGCGGTTGGCACCTCATCGGCACGACCACACACGAACTTTGGGATATCTCCCGCACTCCACCAGCCGCACTCGTGCCTGGTACGTCGGTTCGTTTCGTGCACGCGCCATGACGATGATCGTCGAACGGGTCGGGTTGACGACCGTGCAGGATTTTGGTCGCAGTGGCTGGGCACACATCGGCGTTCCTCATTCGGGGGCCGCCGACCGCACCTCGTTCCTACTGGCCAATCGATTGGCAGGCAATGCACCGAGTGCGGCAATGTTTGAAACCAGTGGTGGCGTTGCACTCCGGATGCTTGCCGACACGGCAGTCGTCATTACGGGTGCTGATTGTGACGCCACGATCGACGACCGACCACTTGCTCGCTGCACAGCGACACGTGTGCGTGCTGGTCAGCAGGTGCACATTCACCGCGTGCACACCGGGGTGCGCTCCTATGTTGCATTTGCCGGTGGCATCGACGCACCCCTGCAACTCGGTTCACTCTCCCACGACACGTTGAGCGATATCGCACCACTACGACTGACGGTGGGCACCACGATCACCCTCGGGGTCGCCCACCACGCATCGAGCAGTCTTGATATGTCGGTCAATCCCCGATCGGCTGCTCGCCTCGGCCTCATCCGTGGACCGCACTACGACCTGTTCGACAACGATTTTCTGGAGCAGCTCATGCACCAACCATGGCGGGTATCGAGCGAAAGCAATCGCATTGGTATCCGCCTCCGAGGTGCTCCACTTCCCAGCGGCGAACAGCACGAGTTGCCTTCATTTCCACTGGTGCGCGGTGCCGTGCAAATCACACCCGGGGGCGAGCTCGTCGTCATGCTGGCCGACCACCCGACGACCGGTGGATACCCCGTCATCGGTGTGCTCGGCGCGGCCGACGTTGATGATGTGGCGCAACGCCCTGCGGAACACGCGGTGGCATGGAGTTGGCTGGCACGCTGACCGTTAATACGACTGAGTTTTCGAACGTATCGACGCACTGCACTGCGTGGAGACGATGGGACTCGAACCCACGACCCCCTGCTTGCAAAGCAGGTGCTCTAGCCAGCTGAGCTACGTCCCCGTAACGAGACACTTGATGCTAGGGGTGCGATTCGTACTCTTGGCGCGGTGCTGTGGCGTAATTATCCTGCAACAACTTTGGTGATTGTGTCCTTCGACTTTCGTCTGCGGGAATATGTAGCACTCTTGCTGAGTAATGTTCGCCACTAAAAAACTGTGAGAGTGCGAGGTTCACGCAGGGGGTCATGGGTAGCCTCGCTTCGTGACACCCACGACCGACCTCGTTTACGCGTACCGCATCATGCGGTTGCCGTTATTGGATGCCGGCGGTGCCCCGATTGGCAAAATTGACGACATCGTCGTTGTGCCGGGGCGTGGCACGGAGGCCCCCAGGGTGCTCGGTTTCGTCGCCACCAGCCAACGCCGTCGCATCTTTGTGTCGGCTGCGCGAGTGGCCTCCCTCGACAACACCGGTGTGCGGCAAAAGAGTTACGACATCGACCTGAACCCGTTCCGGCCACGTGAGGGTGAGCGTCTGCTCTCTGCTGATGTGTTCGACAAGAAATACGGTGAGGAAACCGTCGTTGACGTGGCACTACAACATCAGGGTGGCCACAACCCCGCGTGGTGTGTCACGAAGATACGGCTGGCAAAACGTGGAGCTTTGCTTGCTCGTCCGACGTTCCGTCTCGTTGATTGGCAAGAACTCGCCGTGCTCTTTGCTGCCTCAACGCCGATTGCTGCCGAGGCGGCACGCCTGCGCAACATGCACCCGAGTGACGTTGCCACCTTCATCGCTTCATTACCGATGGAGCAACGGCGCACCATCGCTGCTGCAATGGACGACGAGCGACTCGCTGATGTGTTGGAAGAACTCCCCGAGGACGAACAGCTGCGTTTGATCGAGGGTCTTGACCTCGACCGGCTGAACAGCGTGTTTGATGAAATGGAATTCGACGATCTCGCCGACTTGCTCGCCAAGATGGGCACCGAACAACGCACCCAGGTGCTCGAGTCAATGGATGAAGATGACGCCGACACGATGCGACAGCTTCTTTCCTGGCCGGACCACACTGCAGGGGCACTCATGACGCCCGAGGTCATCGTATTGTCGCCGGAGGCAACCGTCGCCGAGGCACTCGCGCATGTACGCGACCCTGAACGCCATGTGTCGATCGCGGCGCAGGTATTCGTTACCCACGGCCCGCACGAGCCACCCACCGGGGGCTACATGGGTGTCGTGCATTTTCAGCGGCTGCTGCGCGAGCCACCACAGACCAAATTGAAGGACTGCCTGCAGCATGAGGCAACGATTCCACCGACGATGAGCGAACGCGACGTCATGATCCGACTGGCGACGTACAACCTGTTATCGGTCGCCGTCGTGGATGCCGGCAACCATCTCCTTGGTGCAATTACGGTCGATGACGTGCTCGATCGCGCACTGCCGTCTGACTGGCGTCAACAACACATCACCGCATCCGGTGGGGGTCATCCAGCAGGACACGACACGCCATGAAGCGCCGTGAAGACCTCGCCAACCCCCGTTATCGACGCAAATTGAACGTGTCCTATGAGGCGGGTGCATTCGGGCGATTCTCGGAGGCCATCGCCCGCAATCTCGGGACTGCACGATTCCTCGTCGTGCAGACGTTCTTGGTCATGGTTTGGATTGCCATCAACGTGCTCTCCGTCGCGCTGCGCTGGGACCCATACCCATTCATCTTGTTGAACCTCATGTTTTCGGTGCAGGCGGCGTATGCGGCACCGCTCATCCTGCTTGCCCAGAATCGCCAGGAAGACCGTGACCGCCACGCCCTGGAAAATGACCGGGCGATCGCTACCCGCACCCAGGAAAATGCTGAATACTTGGCCCGTGAATTGGCCGCCGTGCGACTTGCATTGTCGAACACGGTGACGACGACCGAATTGCGCGAGTCGTTCGATGCGCTCAGTGAGCGGATGGAACAACTGTTGGAGCCTCGTACGTCGCGGCCAGCACCGAGCGCACCGCCTGCGCAGTCGCAGCACTGAACTCCTGCGGCTTGCCGACATTCACGAAGTGGTCGCCATTGAGCGGCACGACATGCGCATGGGTGAGATCAGCCAACGCCTGTTGTTTTCGTGGTGGTACCAACTGATCATTGAGCGTGAGCACGACACTTGCAGGAATACCGAGTGCACCAGCCCATGGGCGGGCATCGAACTTGGAGATTGCACGGCCCGCTTGCGCGATATGCCATTGATCGTTGCGACGCCATTCGGCCAGCATCCACCCGATGTGACGATGCAGTGGATGTTGGCGCGTAATCCGGCGAGCAACGATCATCCGCGTCGTACTTGGACGAATGAACCGTCGTGTGACTGGCCCGAGTGCACGTGAGACATACCAGCGCAGGCGCTCGCGCACCGTTGCGCACCACTCCAGCGCGGTGGCCTGCAGCACCAGACCCGTCACCAGTTGCGGGTGTCGACGCGCCAGCAACATTGCGATCGGTCCGCCCATCGAGTAACCGATGGCGACCACCTTCGTGACACCCAGTTGCGCACAGACTCCCGCTGCATCGTCGGCACAATCCTCGAGGGTGAAATCCACGTCGGGGCGTAAGCCACGCCCATGGCCACGGTGATCGATACCGATGACCGACGCGAATTCACCGAGTTCGTGGTACGCCGTAAAAAAATTGAGGTCACTCGAAGCGGTCCAGCCGTGCAACAGCAACACCGCCGGTGCCTGTGGGTTGGTGTGTGCGCTGTGGCGCACGAAGAAATCGCCGCGGCCGGGCACCGACACCATGAGCGCCGGTGGTAGGGGTGGTGGGTCAATGTCGAATCGTTTTGCCACGAGTTCGCAACCTATCTGGAAATCAACGCCAGCCTGCCTAGTGGGATGACGTGCCAACGAACTCGCTGAGCCGCACACCAGCAGTCGCGACGTCGTGCAGCATCACATCGTTCGGTGATTCATCGTCTCCAAGCACACGCACGCCACTGGCGAAGCCCCCAGCAATCACACTGCGTGCAGCTGCCGCCGCTACTGCACTGGCCAGGTTCGCGACGCGGTCAGCCGCACCGATCACCTCCGTATGACGCGCTTCGTCACGCCAGCCGCGCACCTCCACGCGAAGGGCCCCCATGCCACCTTCGGAGTGGGGTGGGGTGAGCATCGGTAGCCGCGCCGTGATTCTGTCGCGACGCGTCGCTGACATCCGCACCGTTATTCGACCGAGATCGACGAAGCCATGGTGCAACACGATGGGGTCGGCGAGCTCGGCGCGATAACAATCGCGTGGTCCGATCGGATCGGGAAACCAACACAACTCTCGGCCACTGCCTGCTGGTCGACGCAGCCAATCACCGTCATGCCACCCGATGGATTGGCGGGCCAATGCGCGGTGGTGTTGTTGGGCGCAGGCCGGGCCAGCCGTTCCGTGCACCGCCACATGTACTTCGTCGATTGCATCGAATCGTTTGGATAACGAGTGAACCAGCAGGCCCGACAAGCCCGGCGATGCGCTCGCGCCAACCACGAGTGTCTGACGGGCCTGGCGCGCAATGGCATCAAGATCGAGCAGCGCCCGTGCGTCGTCCACATCGTCGCCACACGACACCACGCTCACACCTGCTTCAAGCAAACGACGCGCCGCCTTGGCGTGCGGTGCGGGGCCCGCGAGCACCACCACATTGGTCGCAAACATCTCCGATGTGGGCACTGCAGATACCTTGTGTGCATCACCCGAGAAACGCTCGACGAGTCGATGGGCGGCAACCGGATTCGTGTCATTCACGTACAGGTGCACCTGGCCACTCGC